>CAZXVL010000137.1:0-1508 GCA_964644425.1 uncultured Candidatus Planktophila sp. | reverse complement strand
TCGAGGATTACACCCGAATCAAGCACGTCATGAGCAAGCTCGACGCCTAAATCTGAACGTTAGATTTCACCAAGGAAATTTCATCTGAAATTGCCTCAAAATGGTTTGGCCATGAGGGGCGATCGGCTCCATAATGAGCCCTGCACAACCGTCCCTTGTTCCGGAAAATAAAAAGGAGCCCATCCACATGGCTAATTCACCAGAGAAGAAACCTCTCTCAGCAGAAGCACGCGCAATTCTTAATTCAAAAGTTTCACGTCGTGCACTTGTTGCCGGCGCAGGTGCACTCGGTGGAGCTGCACTCTTAACATCATGTGGATCAGGTGGCGATGAAGCTTCGTCTGCCGGTTCTGTTCGCTGGGGTAACTGGCCTCTCTATCTCGATTACGATGAAGAGACAAAGCTCTACCCAACACTCGAAGCATTTACAGAGTCAACAGGCATTGCAGCTGAGTACTTTGAAGATTACAACGATAACGACGAGTTCTTCGGAAAAGTTCAGGCTCAGCTTAAGCTCAAGGAAGATATCGGTTATGACATCGTAACCCCAACAGACTGGATGGCAGCTCGCTGGATCCGTCTTGGTTACACACAGACTTTTGATAAGGCAAATATTCCTAATGCAGGAAATATTCTCGACACACTTGCTTCACCTTCATTTGACCCAACACGTGATCACTCGTTGACATGGCAGGGCATCATGGGTGGATTCGGCTGGAACGTTGAGAAGAATCCAAAGGGAATCCGCACACTCGATGATCTCTTTGCACCTGCAAATAAGGGCAAGATCGTTGTTCTCTCTGAGATGCGCGATACCGTCGGAATCATCTTGCGTTCGCAGGGCGTAGATCTACAGACTGTCACTGAAGATCAATTCATGAACGCTGTTGATTTCTTGGCTGGAAAGATTTCAGATGGTTGGATCCGTGGCGTTAAGGGCAACGAGTACGCTGAAGATCTCACATCAGGAGATGCTGTAGCGGTCATCGGTTGGTCTGGCGATATGTTTATCTTGAAGTCTGAGAACGAAGGCAAGTTTGACTTCGCAATTCCAGAATCAGGCGGAACAATCTCTGGCGATAACATGATGATTCCTTACACAGCAACTGCTGAAGCTAAGGCCAACGCTGAGAAGTTGATTAACTGGTACTACGACCCTGCAATTGCTGCAGAGGTTGCTGCCTACGTTAACTATGTGACACCTGTAAAGGGTGCACAGGCTGAGATGGAGAAGATCGATCCAGCACTTGCTGCCAGCGAATTCATCTTCCCAACTGAGAAGACAATGGCAAACCTCTCTGTCTTCCGTTCGCTTACACCTGCTGAAGAGACTTCATGGACTGAAGCTTTCCAGAAGGCAGCCGGCAACTAAGTGGCAGATAGCGCAAACTCTGCTCGCGGTGATCTCAAACTCACACGCATTACGAAGAGTTATGGCGATTTCACCGCTGTAGATGATCTCTCTTTAACCATCCCTGAAGGTTCATTCTTTGCATTGCTTGGACCTT
>CAZXVL010000136.1:0-1511 GCA_964644425.1 uncultured Candidatus Planktophila sp. | reverse complement strand
AAAAGCGCATGCTCGCCAAGGCGAAGCAGATTCTCGTATCTTAGCTCGCACTAGCTGAGCGCACAGATGAAGAGAAGGCTGCAACTCTCCTTGATGAGGTTCTCGCTTCTTAATTAAGCGCCACCTCTTATGATCGCCGCAATTATCGCTGCTGCAGGCAGTGGCGAACGTTTCGGGGCATCAATTCCCAAAGCACTCATCCATCTCGGAGATAAGACTCTGCTTGGACATGCTCTTGCAAATATTGCACCGGTTGCAGATCAGATTATCGTCACAGCACCTGCAGGGTATGAAGATCAGATCCGTGAGATTGCAGGACTTGATGTCATCGTCGTAACTGGTGGATCTACTCGATCAGAATCTGTTCGTATCGCACTCTCACATGTTGATGCACTTGCTGATTTTGTACTTGTCCATGATGCTGCAAGATCACTTGCTAGCACTGACTTAGCTCGCTCTGTCATTGATTCACTTCGCGCAGGAGATGTCGCGGTTATTCCAGGGCTACCTGAAGTTGATACCGTTAAAGTTATTGGCACCGATGGTTATGTGACATCAACACCTGAACGCGCCTCACTTCGCAGAGTTCAAACTCCACAAGGGTTTTCGGTTGAAGCGCTAAGGCAGGCTCATGCAGTGGAAAGTGATGCAACTGATGACGCAGTTCTTGTTGCAAATCTTGGATATAAGGTCCGGGTAATTTCGGGAGAAGAGCGCGCTCTAAAGATCACAACCCCATCTGATCTTGCTACTGCGATGAACTTCCTTGGAGATTCATCGCACTTTCGCACCGGTGTTGGTGTCGATGCACATGCATTTGGCGAGGGACGCGAACTCTGGCTTGCAGGGTTGCTATGGCCAGGTGAGACAGGTGTTGATGGCCATTCTGATGGCGATGTTGCAGCGCATGCAATCTGCGATGCCTTGTTTGCTGCATCCGGCACTGGAGATTTAGGAAGCAACTTTGGAACTTCTCGCCCTGAATATGCAGGGGCTTCGGGGACTCAATTACTTCAAGAGACTCTCAACATTGTGACTCGCGCGGGTTACTCAATCACAAATGTGACAGTGCAGATCATCGGCAATCGTCCGCGTATTGGTGCCCGCCGCCCCGAAGCAATTGCGGCGATTTCAGCAGCGCTTGGCGGTGCTCCCGTGTCAATTCTTGCAACAACTACAGATGGAATGGGATTAACGGGTGAGGGCAAGGGCATTGCAGCCATTGCAACCGCGCTCATTTCTTCGTAAGAGCCTTGCGGGTTAGAATTGCCCAATGAGTTCGCTGCATTTATACGATACCCAATCGCGAACCACCTCCCCATTTATCCCGATAAAAGAGGGTGAAGTCGGTATCTATCTCTGTGGAGCAACAGTTCAAGCTCCTCCTCACATCGGACATGTCCGTTCAGGAGTGAACTTCGACATCTTGCGCCGATGGCTTACAAAGAGCGGCTATAACGTCACCTTTATCCGTAACGTCACAGATATCGATGACAAGATTTTGCATAAGG
>CAZXVL010000135.1:0-1622 GCA_964644425.1 uncultured Candidatus Planktophila sp. | reverse complement strand
CTTGTACTGCTCGCGAATACTACACTGAACCCATGGCACTCTTCCAAATGCAGATCTCTCTTCCAGACCGTCCGGGCTCACTCGGAGCAATCGCCTCTGCAATTGGAGCCGCTGGCGCTGATATTCGCAGCCTCGTAGTCATCAAATCAGAAGATGGCAAAGGCTATGACGACATCACAGTGGCAGTGCCAGGCACAGATCCATCTGATCTCGTTGAGATTCTCAACTCAATCGGCGGCGTGCAAGTTATTTCAATAACACCGCTTCCATAACCCAGTCTTTATAGGGCTGCGAGCGCCGCTTTGTAATCATCGTTGCTACGGGCATCGCCAAGTCCATTAACAACCTGCCAGCGAACGATTCCTTCTTTATCAATCACAAATGTTCCGCGGAGTGCACAACCACGTGCTTCATCGAAGATGCCGTATGACTGAGCAACTGCGCCATGTGGCCAAAAGTCAGCAAGCACTGGGAAGTTGTATCCCTCTTTCTCTGCAAAGACGCGCTGTGTGTACATCGAATCGCATGAGACTGCTAATAGCTCAACGTTCTCATTTTGAAATGATGAGAGGTCATCGCGCATGGCGCAAAGTTCACCTGTGCAAGTTCCTGTAAATGCAAAAGGAATAAAGAGAAGTACTACATTCTTCTTTCCCTTAAATGATGAAAGGGAAACCTTGTTTCCGTGCTGATCTGATAGTTCGAAATCTGGAGCTACTGAGCCGATTGAGATTGTCATGGGGTGACGATATATCAAAGCTTTCGGCCCTGCTCGTCGACCTTTACCGTCTTACGCTCTTGCGCGCGACAAGTCGAGTTGCATTCCAATCATTGGCTATTGCCAAAGTGGAAGTTTGTGACAATCCAGCATTAGGAGCGGCATCTTGAATATCACTTGGCTCCACATGCCCGAGACGACCTGCTTTAGGAGTGAGTAACCAAATGGGTCCGCTCTCTGAAAGATAGGTGAGGCAATCAACCAATTCATTTTCGAGATCGCCATCGCCTTCTCGCCACCAGATGATGACGGCATCGACGACCTCTGTTGTGTGGTCCTCGATGAGTGCTGTGCCTGTGATGGCAGAAATGGCGGAGCGCACGCCTTCATCTGAGTCGGAATCTCGGCCGATCTCAAGAACTAGCTCTGCGGGTTGGAAACCCATTCGCTGTAGCACGGGCTAATTTCAATAGATACTGGCCGGTTTAGCAATAGTTTGCGCAAAGTAATGGGATTCACCTGCCTCTATTTTGCCTCGAACCCCCTTTGGCGCGAGAATATGCGCCATGAGCGAATTCCAGGGCCAGGCCGATTACCTCCTTAACCAGCTTGTCGATATAGACCCGGCAGAGACTCTTGAGTGGCAACAATCCCTCGATGCAGCCCTGGCCGCTGCTGGTCCAGTCCGCGCCCGCTTCTTAATGCTCGCTCTTCTCAAGCGCGCACATGAGCGTCAGGTTCCAATCTCTAATCTTCGTACAACTGATTACATCAACACCATTACTCCAGAATCTGAACCGCAGTTTCCCGGCGATGAAGATATCGAGCGTCGCATTCGCTCATACGTTCGCTGGAATGCAGCGATGCTCGTTCACCGTGCACAGCGCCCAGGCATCGGTGTAGG
>CAZXVL010000134.1:0-1705 GCA_964644425.1 uncultured Candidatus Planktophila sp. | reverse complement strand
GGCCTGGCACGTGCCTCACACTTTGGACCAACTCTTCTAGTCACATCACTTAGCTTCTTCTTCGCCCAGCTCTATTGGTGGGAAGGTCCTGCACTAGTTATTGCAATGGGTGTCTTCTCTGGTCAACTCGTTGTGGGCTGGAGCAATGACCTTATCGATTACGAGGATGACCTGAGGCACAAGCGGGCAAATAAGCCTCTTGTAGCAGGGTCAATTTCACCTCACTTACTACGTAGATGTTTATGGATTGCTTTACCCGCCGCAATTGTCTTTAACCTCTTCGGCCCTCTCGGCTTTGTAGGAGGAGGCTTATCCCTTCTGGCAATAGGTTCTGCAGTTGCCTACAACTTCTACTTTAAATTCACAGTGTTCTCGTGGCTGCCGTATGGATTCTCGTTTGCAGCTCTTCCTTCTTGCATGGCTCTATCAAAAGGTTATACACCGCCACTATGGATGTGGCTTGGAGGCGCTCTTCTAGGGATTGCAGCACATTTTCTTAATGTGATTAAAGATATGAGGCAAGATCACTTAAGTGGCATTAGGGGTCTTCCACAAATCTGTGGAAGTAGGGGCTCGCTCATTATCGCGATTGTATTAATTGCCTCTGCAATAGCCTTGATTTTCTTTTCAGATACCTCTCTTCCAGAGGTGGCACCGTAAAACTTATCGCAGTAAGAGATTAGATTGTTCGACCGCGCTCTAGCGGCAGCGGCCATGGCACTTTGACTCCGAGTTTTTCTGCAGCAAAGAGTGGCCATCGTGGATTACGAAGGAATGCACGTGCAAGAAAGACTGCATCAGCCTCTCCTGTTTGAAGAATGTGTTCTGCCTGCTCTGGTTCAGTAATGAGTCCGACCGCAGATGTCAGGATGCCAGTCTCAGCTTTGATTGCAGTAGCAAAGGGAACCTGAAAGCCAGGCGTTGCCTTAATAGGTGCGTTATGAACATTGCCTCCAGTTGATACATCAACAAGATCAACCCCATGGGCCTTTAACTGTGCGCAGAGCTCAACTGAATCAATAAGGTTCCATCCGTCATCGACCCAATCGGTTGCTGAGATGCGGACAAAGAGAGGAGTGCCGGCAGGTATCGCTGCCTTCACCGCATCTACAGTCTCGATCAGGAATCGGATTCGGTTTTCAAATGATCCGCCGTATTGATCTGTGCGTGTATTAGCTAGCGGTGAATAGAACTGATGAAATAGGTAGCCATGTGCTGCATGAAGTTCGATGACATCAAAGCCGACCTCAACAGAGCGCCGAGCAGCTGATGCAAAGTCCTGAGTAAGTTGGTGAATTTCATCGACAGTCAGCGCACGAGGAACTGCATATCCCTCAAATGCAATCGCAGAAGATGAGACTGCCTGCCAACCGCCTTCTTCAGGCGATGCGATGCGGTGGTCATCCCAAGGAAGCATGGTGCTTGCTTTTCGACCTGCGTGTGCAAGCTGAATACCCATCTTCACATTGTGCTGGTGCGCAAATTCAATCATTGAGCTAAATGCTTGCGCATGCGCGCTATCTTCAATTGATGGACATCCAATTGAGATACGGCCCTCAGGGACTACACCGGTTGCCTCAACCATAATCAATCCGGTTCCACCTGTTGCAAATGAACCTAGATGAACCTCATGCCATTGACCAACAAATCCATCGACAGCCTTGTATTGGCACATCGGTGAAACCCAAACTCGATTTGGAAATTC
>CAZXVL010000133.1:0-1760 GCA_964644425.1 uncultured Candidatus Planktophila sp. | reverse complement strand
CACGATGGTCGATCTCACGTAAGACTGAAGGAAGTGGTTCATAATGGCCGGAAATGCAAAGCCTCGTGGCGCAGTACGTAAATCAAAGAAGGGGCCAACTGTAGGCTCTGGCGGAAATCGCAAGCGTGGACTCGAAGGCAAGGGTCCAACACCTAAGGCTGAAGACCGTCCATATCACGCAGCGCATAAGGCGAAGAAGCGCGCAGAAAAATCTGCAGAGAAGCGTCCTGCTGCAGCTCGACTTCCAAAGTCAGAGATGCCTAAGGGTGAAATCGTTTCAGGTCGTAACGCCGTTCTTGAGGCCCTTCGCGAGAACGTTCCTGCAACAGAGGTAATGGTTGCACGCGGTGTTGATATCGATGATCGCATTGCAGAGTCACTTCAGCTCGCACTGAACCATGGTCTACAGATCAAGGAAGTTCACCGCGCCCAGCTTGAGACAATTGCTCCCAATAGCCAAGGAATCATTCTTGGAATCAAGCCATTCCAGTATTCAAGTTATGAAGAAATCTGCGATCGCGCAAAGGGTGCAAAGCTAATCGTCGCACTCGATGGCGTTACAGATCCACGTAACCTCGGCGCTGTCACTCGTAGCGCAGCTGCCTTTGGAGCCTCTGGAATCATTATTCCTGAGCGTAGAGCAGCAGCTGTTACAGCCTCTGCATGGAAGACCTCTGCAGGTGCTGCAGCTCGCCTTCCTATCGCACAGGTAACAAACCTTGCTCGCACAATCGATGATGCGAAGAAGCGTGGCATGTTTGTGATTGGCCTTGATGGTGATTCGGATGTCACTCTTTCAGAGATGAAGGTTGCTAAAGAAGATCTGATGATCATCGTCGGATCTGAAGGTAAGGGACTTGCTCGCCTTACTCGTGAAAAGTGCGATTTGATTGTCTCTATTCCAATTAGCTCTTCAACTGAATCGCTCAATGCATCAGTTGCAACATCAATCTCATTGTTCTGGATTGACGAGCAACGTCGTAAAGGATAATTATGTATAACCGTCTCATAGTCTGTGGTGACTCATATAGCGAAGGCATGACCGACGTTGTAGTAAATGGCCAATATGTTGGCTGGGCAGATCGAATCGCAGATGAGATGGCAAAGCACAGTGATCACTTCACATATGCAAACCTTGCGATACGTGGAAAGACTGTGAAGCAGGTGGTTGAAGATCAAGTACCCATTGCAAAGACTTATGTGACCGGAAAAGATACTTTGATCTCTTTCCATGCCGGTGCCAATGATGCAATCCGTCCGGGTTATGACGCAGCGGCAACAATTGCACGCTATCAAGGCGCTGTTCGTGAACTCGCACAGACTGGTGCAAGCCTTCTCCTCTTTACGGTTCTTGAAGATACCGGCAATAAAGGCAAAGGTTCTAAGATTTGGAAAGAGCGCTTTCATGAATTTAATAAAGCGATTTGGGAAGTTGGTCGTGAAGTAGGGGCAACGATCTCTGATGCAAATGATCTCGACTTCTTTAAGGACAATCGCTTTTTAGCATTCGACCGACTTCACCTCAATGAAGAAGGCCATTGGCGTGTGTCGCAAGGAGTCCTCGAAGTTTTGGGATATCCATATGATGCAGCTTGGCGCACACCATTGCCTCCAGCTAAGAAGACACCATGGCTCAAGGCCCGTCTTATAGGCATTTTATGGTTCTTCGTCTTCGTTATTCCTTGGGTTATTCGCCGTTTGCAGGGCAAATCATCGGGAGATAATCGAAGTGCAAAGTACCCAGAGCCAATCTCTTGGCC
>CAZXVL010000132.1:0-1836 GCA_964644425.1 uncultured Candidatus Planktophila sp. | reverse complement strand
GGCCAAACCAAGAAGCTGCCGATAATGAGTAGAACTGGTCCGATAAAGACATATGGCTCGAGCGCTGCTTTGATCCGTCGAGGGAGATTGCGTACTGCAAGATTACCGACCCAATAGAGGAACATGGTTGCGAGAATGCCAAGAACGATGGCCTCGACTGCTCCAAATAGATCTTTCACGGGAATCTCGATTCTCTAGATTGCTGCCTGCTAATTTAACTCTAACTATCTCGCTTTGAGTAGAGAGTGCCGGCTAGGAATTCTCCTAACCGGCACTCTCTTACTTACTGTTAATCGCTAGCGTGTAATTACGCCTTTGACCAAGAAGCATCGATTGCAGCGAATGCTGCCTTCATTGTCTTCTTTCCTGCGACCCAGTTTGTGAGTTCTTTCCACTCAGTTGCATTAACGATCGCTGGTGACAAGTCTGAACCGTCAAAGCCGAATGCCTTAGATCCTGCAAGGATTGTTGCAATCTTCTTTGTGATTGGGTTCTTGTAACCTGCTGATGGGAATGTCTTGTGAGCAGATAGGTATGAAGGGTACTTTGAAAGGTAATCGCCCTGTCCAAGCTTGTCAGAGAGGATGAATCCCAAGACCTTCTTTGTAGCAGCATTGTCGTTGAAGCCAGCAGCTAGATCGCCACCGCCAAGAACAGCATCTGTTGCACCAGCTGGTGTAGGAAGCTTGAAGACGCCGACGTTTGTGAAGTCGTTAGCCTTGTAAGCAGCCTTGATCGCATCTGGGAAGAAGTCAGTGATAAATGAGCCTTGACGCATCATGAAGCACTTGTTCTTATCTGTCTTGAAGAGAGCAGCTGTATCACCGAATGATGTTGCAGCAATTCCCTTACCGCCACCATTTACGTTACCTGGTGTAAGAGCTACCTCAGCGAACTTGTTTCCTGCCTTGGTTACAACTGGTGAGTTGAAAGGTGTCTTGCCCTTCCACCATGAGTTGTATGTTGCAACTCCACCGTAGCGAAGTACGTACTCTTCGAGCCAGTCTGTAGCAGCCCAACCGGTTGCTCCACCTGATTCAATACCTACGCACCATGGGTAGCCAAGCTTCTTTGACTTGATTGTTGCTGTGAGCTTTGTGAGCTCTGCATCAGTTGTAGGAACCTTAAGTCCTGCAGCCTTGAAGTTAGCTGGGTTGTACCAAACGAGTGACTTAACGTTTGCTGATACTGGAAGACCGTATGTCTTTCCACCCTTAACTGCGAGTGTGTCCCAACCTGGAACGAGTGTTGCCTTGATCGCCTTGAGATCTACAAGGTTATCGAGTGGCTCGAGAACAGATGAGTACTCAAGAAGTCCGCCTGGCTGTGGCCAGATTGCGATATCAGGAGCCTGTCCTGCCTTTACCTTCACGCGAATATCTGTATCGAATGATGCAAGAGTTGTGAACTTAATTGTGATTCCGTTAGCTGCACCGAACTTGTCGAGTTCAGCTTGGAATCCCTCTGCCTGTGCTCCAGTAAAACCACCGTAGATATTTACAGTGTCTGCAGCCTGAGCAGATGGCACCACGATTGTTGCTGCAGCAACTGCTGCAACAGCAAGCGATGCAATGCTTAGCTTCTTCTTCATATGAAGTATTTCCTTTCACGGGTTAGCCGACTCCTAGGAGCGCCGGCTGTGAGTAAAAGGTAGGGCTCTTGATATATGCGGGGGAAGGTGGGCGCAATAACTCTATGGCAACCTTTTTGCAGTTTTTTGCAGAACTGCGCTTGTAGCAGGGAGGGTGTGGAGGCTCGTCATCGCGATGCCCGCCTCAGGGATGAAGAGCTCGAGGCTGCCATGGTCGAGCACGATGCGCACGGTAAAGGAATTGA
>CAZXVL010000131.1:0-1916 GCA_964644425.1 uncultured Candidatus Planktophila sp. | reverse complement strand
TTAATGTGAACACCTACGCGGGCTGAGATTTCTCAATTATCTAGATTCTTGCAAATCCAGACCTGCGGTCTTTGGTTATGGGGATACTTTAAGGCTCGCCTCCCCTGAGGGTCAAATTGAGCGTGAAAGACGGCTTGCTCGGCGCACGGCCAAGGTGGAGATGATGATCGATGAAATGACTGCGATGAGCACACCGTTGAACTGTGCTTTCGTGAGAACTCCAGCTGCCAATGCGGTTGAGCCCAGCACAAAGGAAAATTCTCCTACCTGACTCAGCCCTACAGCCAATTGCGCGCTGCTGTCGCCAATATTCCGAAAGTGCGACAGGAGAAGCGCTGGAATTGTCTTGAGGAGAACCATGATGGCAAGCAAGATTGCTGCGAATGGAAGCGATTCAAGAATCAGATCTGGATCTACCAAACTTCCAATGACCACAAAGAAAAGTACTTGAAAGAGATCCTTAAAGGGCAGCACAGCTTTTCGCACATTATCTGTGTCACGGCTCTGGTTAATTGCAAGCCCTGCAACAAAGCTAGCAAGTGCCATCGGAATATCGAAGAGCACAGTTCCTAGCGCTGCAATTGATAATCCAATGGCAACTGAGTAAATAAGGAAGAGATCGCTCTCCCAGCGAACAATCCGTAACAAGTACGGTAATAAGCGGGAAGCTACTATCGCCAAAATAGTAAACCCAATAAGACCAAGCACTGCACGCACTGGTGACTCACTGGAATTTCCAAGTAGTGCAATGATGAAAGCGGCCAAGGTCACGCCTGTTATGTCCTGTAAAACTGACCACCCTAGTAGCGCCTCTTCTGTTGCAACACTTGTAGTGCGGCGTCTACTACGTGTGATATTCACAATCACAACACTCGATGACATGGCTACAGAAAGTGCGAGGAGCGCTGCGCCATAGAGCGGAAGATCAATGGCAAGAAATACAAGTGTTCCAATAAGAGTTCCGAAGAGCACTTGAACTGGTGATGCCCACAATAAAGAGCCATGTTCATTCTTTATTCGTCGTAGATCAATCTCGATTCCTACTTCAAATAAGAGTAATACGACGCCAATGTCGGCGAGGATCATAATCTGATCGCTATTCGGGACGAACCCTGGGGTAAATGGAGAGACGAGAACTCCTGCCATTAAATATCCGACTATCGCAGGAAGTCCAACTTTACGTGCAATCAATCCCCCAGTTGCAGCAACGAGAAGCACCGCCCCTACATCAAGGACAAGTGGTGCTGTTTCTACGATTGATGCCATGGCTTCAGTCTAGGGAAATAAATGAGAGAAGGCCCCGGAATAATCCGAGGCCTTCTCTTTGAAACTATTGAATTAGTTAGCTGATGGTTCGCGTGTGAGGTTTGGATCTACCTGGATTCCAGGGCCCATTGATGTTGATACAACAGCCTTCTGGATGTAGCGACCCTTTGAAGAGTTTGGCTTCACACGGAGAACCTCTTCGATAGCAGCTGCGTAGTTATCTGCAAGCTTTTCTGCATCGAATGAGACCTTACCGATAATGAAGTGAAGGTTTGAGTTCTTATCAACGCGGAACTCGATCTTTCCACCCTTGATGTCATTAACAGCCTTAGTGACATCTGTTGTCACTGTTCCTGTCTTTGGGTTTGGCATCAAACCACGTGTTCCGAGCACCTTACCGAGACGGCCCACCTTAGCCATCAAGTCTGGAGTTGCTACTACAGCGTCGAAGTCCAAGCGACCCTTTGAGACCTCATCGATGAGTTCATCTCCACCGACGATATCTGCACCAGCTGCGCGAGCTTCTTCAGCACGCTCACCATTCGCGAAAACCAAAACGCGAGCGGTCTTACCGGTTCCGTGTGGCAAGTTCACAGTTGAACGAATTGCCTGGTCTGCCTTCTTTGGATCAACGCCGAGAACGAGTGCAA
>CAZXVL010000130.1:0-1948 GCA_964644425.1 uncultured Candidatus Planktophila sp. | reverse complement strand
CTTCCTGCCTTCTTTAGCGCTACAACTTCAGCATGATCAGATGAGAGCGTGCGGTCATGCGCTCCATCGGCGATGAGTTCGCCACTGGGGGCATAGATGGCAGCAGAGACATTCGGATTAGGTGCAGTTCTGCCCAAAGTCGCAGCAGAGAGTGAGGCAAGGTGCATATATGCATCATTGATATTCATTAGCGCCGCCCGTTCTCGTTTGGTCTTGCACGAGTTATCGGGGTAAGCAAAGGCAAAGGCCAGCAGACCCAACGATGGGTGCGCTGAACTTGCTTGTTATCTCTCATCCGGACTTTAACCGTCGGTCTCAGAATTTCACTGAGTCAACCGCACACTGGCTGTGTGCGGGTCGCGGACTATAACCGCCGGTTCGAAATTACATCGACCCCGATAACAATGCCTTAAGGATATTACCTATCGCGATAAACGCCGAATCAGGCGCGGATAGGCCTACGGTCGAGGATCCAATAGAGAAGAACGCCGACTACCGCAGGGGCGACAACGCTGACATCGACGCCACCGAGGGCATTTGCGATCGGTCCTGTGTAATCAATGCTTGATATACCGAGTACACCGCAGATGCTGCCTACCACCCATGCAATCGTTGCCCGGATGTTCCAGCCACCTTGATACCAATAGATGCCACCATTGCGTCGCTCGTTAAAGACCTGGAGATCCTCTTTGTGGAAATTGCGTCCCATGCGAATATAGCCAGAGAGAGCAATTGCAATCCAAGCAGTTCCTAACGCGGTCAAGAAGAGACATGCATTGGTAACTGCAGCTTCTGCGTCATAGACAAACTTGCCGAGAAATACCAGAGCGGTTGCAATTGTTGATACGAGAAGAGTTGATTGAAGACGTGTCAGGCGCGGCAGAATCGCATCCATATCTAGGCCCATTGAGTAAAGATTTACAGATCCTTGGCCAAGTGATCCAATAAATCCAATGAGAAGCAGTGGAATTAATAGCCATGATGGCGCGCCTGCGACATAACCTGCGACAAATGAGTCTTCATCGAATGCAGCTACAGCGACAAATGCACCGAAGAGTGTTGGAACGCCCAAGCCCACGGACATCGCAATAAAGGAGCTGCGCACGATTGCCATCTTAGAAGTTGCCGATGAGACGTATCGAGTCCAGTCACCGGTTTGGGTAACGAGTGAAACAGGTCCTGCTGCGCCACAAGTGAGAACTGCTAGAAACCATGTTGGCCAGAAGGTGCCGAGGGCATACATATCTGGAGTACCTGCATAGTTGAAATCAAATGACCCACTGAGGGCAAAGATAGAGAGAAGAGCCAGTGCATACATTGCATAGACAATAAAGTTATTGAGCTTTACCAAATAGCGGTAACCCAAAATTGCGAAGGTCACTGTCGCAATTGCAATAATGAGATATCCAAAGACCAACAATCCATCAGTGACCTTGCCGCTGGTAAGTCGTGCCCAGCCAGATGAGATGATCTCTCCCCCGGTCCAGATTGTCAGCGCCACGTACTGAATGCAGAGCAAGAGGCCAACAAAAGAGGCAATCAATCGTCCGCGCACACCGAAGATGGCACCAGATGCAACAGAGTTATTTGTTGCCCCAGTCCATCCGAGAAGTGCTGAGGATGAGACGAAGAGAGCAGCAACGATTGTGCCAACAAGGATTGCTGAGACTGATTGCCACCAGCTAAGGCCATAGAGAACAGAGAGCCACCCAAAGACCATTACTGAGAGCGCCATATTGGATCCGAGGAAGACCGGAATGATGCTTGATGCTTTAGCTGTGCGCTCTGACTCTGGGATTGTGGAGACGCCGTAGCTCTCGACTGTTGATTGACTCATAGCTGAAATTGAACCACTGGATTCCTCCACAGCCAAGGAAATCACTCTGTTTTCGTTAGAAATTAGGAACGCCCGTCGCGGTCACGACGGGCGTTCAGATACTTCCTAACA
>CAZXVL010000129.1:0-2032 GCA_964644425.1 uncultured Candidatus Planktophila sp. | reverse complement strand
GTCTGTCACTTCAGCCTTCAAGACAGCTCTTCGCAAGTTCCGCGATGCAACTGCTGCTGGCGACGCTGCTGCAATCACCACTGAGCTCCGCGCTGCATCAAAGGCACTCGATGTTGCAGTATCTAAGGGTGTTATTCACAAGAACTCAGCTGCAAATAAGAAGTCTTCAATGGCTAAGGCTGCAGCTAAGGCAGGCGCTCGCTAATTAGCGAACGCCTTACCCACTTACCTCTTCGCTAGGCGGACAGTCACATGCCAGCAATTAGCATTGCCAAGGCGCCGCAACCGGCATCGACTAATCCCGAGCAGATTCGCAATTTCTGCATCATTGCCCATATTGATCACGGCAAATCAACCCTTGCTGATCGCATGCTCCAAATTACTGAAGTTGTAGAAGCACGTTTAATGCGCGCGCAGTATCTCGACCGAATGGATATCGAGCGCGAACGAGGCATCACTATTAAGTCTCAAGCTGTCCGACTTCCTTGGAGATCAGGAATCGATGGCAAGGAGTACATCCTTAACATGATCGATACACCTGGTCACGTTGACTTTACCTATGAAGTTTCCAGATCGCTAGCAGCATGTGAAGGCGCAGTTCTTCTCGTGGACTGCGCGCAAGGAATTGAAGCGCAGACCCTTGCAAACCTCTATCTTGCGATGGAGAACAATCTGACCATTATTCCAGTGCTCAACAAGATCGATCTTCCAAATGCACAGCCAGATAAGTTTGCAGCAGAGCTTGCAGGACTAATCGGCTGCAAAGTTGAAGATGTATTGCGCGTTTCAGGAAAGACTGGTGATGGAGTCGCCGAACTTCTCGATCAGATTGTTGATTTAATTCCAGCACCTGTTGGCGATCCAGAGGCACCAGCACGCGCACTGATTTTTGACTCTGTCTATGACGCATACCGTGGCGTTGTCACATATGTTCGTGTAGTCGATGGCCACCTCAAGCCACGCGAGCAGATTCAAATGTTTTCAACAGGTGTAAAGCACGAGGCACTTGAAATTGGCGTGATCTCTCCTGAACCATTGCCATCAAAGGGTCTTGGTGTGGGTGAGGTGGGTTATCTCATTACCGGCGTTAAAGATGTGCGCCAATCACGTGTGGGTGACACGATTACAAATTATGCCCGACCAACAAAAGAAGCACTCGGTGGATATAAAGATCCGAAGCCGATGGTCTTCTCTGGCCTCTTCCCGCTCGACGGTGCAGATTTTCCAGTATTGCGCGATGCTCTAGAGAAGTTACAGCTCAATGATGCCGCCCTTGTATATGAACCAGAGAGCTCAGCAGCGCTAGGTTTTGGTTTCCGTTGCGGCTTCCTCGGACTTCTACATATGGAGATCGTTCGTGAGCGTCTTGAGCGCGAAGCAAAGCTCAATCTGATTTCCACCGCACCTAACGTGGTCTATCGCGTCACTATGGAAGACGGTAAAGAGATCATCGTTACCAACCCTTCAGAATTTCCCGAAGGTAAGGTCAATAACGTTAAAGAGCCTATTGTTAAATCAACAATCTTGGCTCCATCTGAGTACATCGGCACCATTATGGAGCTCTGCCAAGAGCGCCGCGGTGTGATGCTCGGCATGGATTACATCTCTGAAGATCGTGTGGAGATTCGATACACCCTGCCACTTGCTGAAATCGTCTTTGACTTCTTTGATCAACTTAAGTCTCGCACAAAGGGATATGCATCCCTTGATTACGAAGAGATGGGCGATGAAGAAGGAAATCTCGTCAAGGTAGATATCTTGTTGCAGGGCGAGGCGGTTGATGCATTTAGCGCAATCGTTCACCGCGATAAGGCTTACTCATATGGCGTGATGATGACTGGAAAGCTTCGCGAACTCATCCCTCGTCAGCAGTTTGAGGTTCCTATTCAGGCTGCAATTGGCTCTCGCATTATTGCTCGCGAATCCATCCGTGCTATCCGTAAGGACGTTCTTGCTAAGTGTTACGGTGGAGATATCTCACGTAAGCGCAAACTTCTCGAAAAGCAGAAGGAAGGTAAGAAGCGCATGAAGA
>CAZXVL010000128.1:0-2058 GCA_964644425.1 uncultured Candidatus Planktophila sp. | reverse complement strand
CTAATGAGGAACAGCCTGAGGCGACGGCGAAAGTTCTCGCTGATTTCTGGGATTCTCTCAATTAAGCCTGACTTATAAATCTCGCTAAAATGAGCCTATGAAGCGTATTGGGGTTCTCTTGCTGGCACTTGCCACCATGGTTCCGTCTCTCGTGACTATCTATCAGGCAAATGCAGCAACTCTCCTGGTGACAGTTGATCCCAATACATATTCAGGTTCTGGAAACATTACAGATTCAACCTCGGGACTCACTGGCACACCTTCCAATGTTTCCTATCTGTCCAGCACTAATTGCGGAGTTTTCTCCTTTGCAGGCAGCGGAACTATCTCCTTCCCACAAACTAACTTTGGATCGCAATTCTCAATCTCTGCGTGGGTGAAGCCGAGTGGGGCATCAAATATTCAAACAATTATTTCTAATGCTGGAGCAAATCTAAATACCAATGGATTTAAGGCATATTGGAATGCATGGATGACATCCGATAAGAAGATGATTGTTGAAAATGGAAATGGAACATCAGGAGCTGCCACAATCTCGACCAATGCCGTAGTAACAGATAATGAATGGCAACATCTGGTCTATACCTTCAACACCTCAACGCGCGCGATTACTATGTATCGAAATGGATCCTTAGTTGCCATTTCAACCGATCAATTGGTATCTCCTGCGCCAGGAATGAACCAGAGTTGGTGGTTAGGTGCAATCGGCGGATCTTCCTACTACATGAGTGCGCAGTTGGGCATAGTCAAGATTTATACAACGGTTCTGACCTCTGCTGAAGTCACATCTGATTACAACTCAACCTCTGCGCGCTATACCGCCACACCAACATGTCCTGTTCCCGCCGCACCTTCAAACTCTGTAGCTCCATCAATTTCTGGAACAGCTGCCTTCGGATCAACTCTTACCGCAGCAAATGGAACATGGAGTGGTAATCCAACTGGATATACCTATCAATGGCAGCGTGCCTCAACATCAACTGGCTCATATTCAAATATCTCAGGTGCAACTTCTCAGACATACACCGTAGCAACAGCTGATATCGGCAATTTCTTAAAGGTCAATGTCACTGCAACAAATGCTGGTGGCAGTAACGCCGCGCTCTCATCTGCCTCATCACAGATAAGCAAAGCCTCTCAAGCAACGCTGAGCGCATCTCTTTCGGCCACATCCAAAACCTTTCCATATTCGCAGGCTCTGACAATTACTCCGTCGGGCGGATCTGGCACCGGTGCAGTCACCTACGCCATCTTTGCCGGCGGCACAGCCAGTGGATGCGCTCTCTCGAATTCCAGCTCTACTCCAACTTTAACGGCTAGCAGCAACGGTACTTGTCTGATTCGTGCGACAAAGGCCGCTGATACCAACTACCTTGAGGTCAGTAGCACTTCGCTAACTTTCACATTCAATCGAGGAACTCCTACATCACTAACAATCACATCCACCTCTGGCATCTATAACCAGACGCTCTCTCTTACAACTTCGGGTGGGCAGAGCAGTGCAAGTGACACCTTCTCTGTTACTTCTGGACCATGTACCGTTTCTGGATCAACACTTACCCCCACTGCGGATGGAATTTGTTACGTCACTGCATTTCGTGCTGCCGATAGCAATTACACCGCGACATCTTCTGTCTCAACAGCAATTACGATTGCAAAGGCCATGCCAACTCTCTCTTATGCAATCTCCACTCCACCCGTTTTCCGCCAAATATCAACCATCTCTGTAACGGTCTCAACGGCAGGATCTATCAAGTTCTTGCTCAACGGTAAAGTGATTCCCGGGTGTCAGTCGCGTGCTGCAAATGCCGGCAATAGTTTTATAGCAACCTGTGCATGGAAACCTGCTGTAAGAAATCAAGTTTCATTAAGTGCGCAATTTACCCCGACCAACACCAGCTTCTTCTCCGGGCGAATTACTGGTCCGACTTACTTAGTAGCACCCCGCAGCGGCCGCCGATGATTTCTGATTCATAAGGCGCTGCTACATGAAGAGAATTCTCGGCCTGGCACGTGCCTCACACTTTGGACCAACTCTTCTAGTCACATCACTTAGCT
>CAZXVL010000127.1:0-2062 GCA_964644425.1 uncultured Candidatus Planktophila sp. | reverse complement strand
ACCGTCAACTTCTCTCCCAACTACGACGGCCGTTCACAAGAGCCAGATGTACTGCCTTCACGTTTTCCTAACCTTCTCGTTAACGGCTCTGCTGGTATCGCAGTGGGTATGGCGACCAATATTCCGCCACATAACCTTCGCGAAATCGGCGAGGCAGTTATCTACACACTTGAGCACCCAGATCAGCCAACAGAAGAGCTCCTTGCTCACCTGCTCACTGTTGTGAAGGGTCCAGATTTCCCAACGAAGG
This sequence comes from uncultured Candidatus Planktophila sp., assembly GCA_964644425.1. GTDB lineage: Bacteria > Actinomycetota > Actinomycetes > Nanopelagicales > Nanopelagicaceae > Planktophila. The sequence goes on along the minus strand of CAZXVL010000127.1, from coordinate 1,812 downwards.
CCCTGATTGTTGGTCGCGGTGGAATCGAAGAGGCTTATCGCACAGGTCGTGGATCGATCACGATGCGCGCTGTAGTAAACGTTGAAGAGATCAATAAGCGCACATGTCTTGTTGTGACCGAACTTCCATATCAAGTCAACCCAGATAACTTGGCACTAAAGATTGCTGAGCTTGTCAAGGATGGCAAGATCAAGGGCATCGCAGATGTACGCGATGAAGGTAACGAGCGTCTTGGACAACGCCTTGTCATTGTCTTGCAGACATCTGCTATTCCTAAGGTTGTACTGAACAATCTATACAAGCAGACACAACTTCAGGACACATTCGGTGCCAACATGTTGGCACTTGTCGATGGTGTTCCTCGCACACTTCGTCTTGATGAATTCATTAAGTACTACATCGATCACCAGATCGAAGTAATCATTCGCCGCACCAAGTTCCGCTTAGTCGAAAAAGAGAAGCGCGCACATATCCTCAAGGGATATCTCAAGGCACTTGATGCACTCGATGCTGTAATCGCTCTCATCCGTGCTTCAAAGACACCTGAAGAAGCACGTACTGGGCTTATGAAATTACTCGATGTTGATGAAGTGCAAGCAAATGCCATCTTGGACATGCAGCTTCGTCGTATTGCAGCCTTGGAACGCCAGAAGATCAATGATGAGTACGAAGGCCTGATGGCAGATATCGTCGAACTCAATGCAATCTTGGCATCTGAGGCAAAGCAGCGCGAAATTATCAAGACAGAGCTTTCAGATTTGATCACCAAGTATGGCGATGATCGTCGCACACAGCTTGTGGCATCAGAGGGTGACTTCTCTGCAGAAGATTTGATTCCTGACTCAGATGTTGTCGTCACCATTACACGAGGTGGATATTCAAAGCGCACAGCTGCTGATCTTTATAAGTCACAGCGTCGCGGAGGTCGCGGAGTCAAGGGTGCATCTCTTAAGCAAGATGATGTTGTCGATCACTTCTTCGTTGCATCCACACACGACTGGTTGCTCTTCTTTACAAACCAGGGTCGCGTATATCGCGCAAAGGTTCACGAGCTACCGGATGCGGGTCGTGATGCACGTGGTCAGCATGTTGCAAACCTCTTGGCATTTAAGCCAGATGAGACAATTGCACAGGTGTTGTCATTTAAGGATTACAACGCAGCTCCATTCTTGATTCTTGCAACAAAGGGCGGTCTCATCAAGAAGACTCCTTTGACCGAATACGACTCACCTCGCACAGGTGGATTGATTGCAATCAATCTCAAGGGCGATGATGAAGTTGTCTCTGCAACACTTGCAGCCGATGGTGATGAAATTCTTCTCGTCTCTCGCAAAGCAATGTCTGTTCGCTTTGTCTGTGATGACGAATCACTACGTTCAATGGGACGTTCCACCTCAGGTGTCATCGGAATGAAGTTCCGCGAAGGCGATCAGCTTCTGACAATGTCGCGCGTTGATGGAGAGAATTCATTTGTCTTTACAGCAACCGATGGTGGTTACGGCAAGAAGACTCCAATCGAGGAGTACCGACTTCAGGGACGTGGCGGTATCGGAATCAAGGCGGCAAAGATTGATGAGGACTCTCGTGGAACTCTCGTCTCAGCCCTGGTCTTGGTCGATACCGATGAGATCCTTGCAATCACTAGCGCAGGCACTGTCATGCGCACACAAGCTTCTGAGATCCGCCAGACCGGCCGTGACTCAATGGGTGTTCGCCTCGTCAATCTTGATGAGGGAGCGACCCTTTTGACTGTCACTCGCAGCCGGGAAGATGAGATTTCTGAAGAAAAGTAGTACTGTCTGCGCCTGTAGC
>CAZXVL010000126.1:0-2161 GCA_964644425.1 uncultured Candidatus Planktophila sp. | reverse complement strand
TGAAGTTTCTGATTAGAGATACCGATCTCTGCGCCAAATCCCATCTGCTCACCATCGGTAAATCGAGTTGATGCATTGACCATTACCGCTGCGCAATCTGCCAAGGCGATAAAGCGATCAGCACTGGCCTGGTTCTCTGTGACGATTGCCTCTGTGTGATTGGTGCCGTATTTGGCGATGTGATCGGCTGCAGCGTCTACAGAGTCAACAACAGCCACATTCATTTCAAGAATTCCGTACTCCGTGCACCAGTTATCTTCAGTTGCAAGAGTCGAAGGGATGCCAAATTTCTCAGCTACCTTCTGAACTGTCACATCGCCATGAAGGACAACTCCAGCATCATTCAAAGCTTTCAGAGCTAGTGGTAAAAATGTTGGGGCTATAGCTTTATGCACCAGCAAAGTTTCTGCTGCATTGCATACCGATGGACGATGAGTCTTTGAGTTAAGAACAATTGGCAAAGCTCTTGCGATATCGGCGAACTCATCAATAAAGACATGGCAGACGCCAGCACCGGTTTCAATTGTTGGAACTGTTGCCTCATCTACAACCATTCGAATCAACTGAGCACTTCCCCGAGGAATCACAAGATCCACTTTTCCTCGGGCAGTCAGCAGAGCTTTAACCGTCGAGCGATCATCTGATGGCACAAGCTGGAGAACTTCCGGGTCAATCGATGTGCTGGCAATCGCATCCTTCATTACCTTGAGAAGAATCTCATTGCTATTGCAAGCTGTGGAGGATCCACGCAGAAGGGCGGCGTTTCCAGACATTAAGAGAATCACTGCGGCATCAACTGTCACATTGGGGCGAGCTTCATAAACCATGCCGATAACACCGAATGGAACAGAGAGCTGGCGCAAGTGCAGACCATTAGCAAGAGTAGATTCCTTTAATGTTCGTCCCAATGGATCTTCCAACTCGGCAACAAGACGAGCACCATCTGCCATCCCTTGGATGCGCTCTGCAGTAAGAAGGAGTCGATCTTGCATCTGTGGATGCATACCCTCTTCGCGTGCTGACTTCATATCAAGTTCATTAGCTGTAAGAATCTCAGAAGAGCGTTCAAGAAGTGCCGACGCGATCGCTTCAAGGACCGCCTTACGTTCGGATCCAGAGGCAGTCGAGAGTGAGCGCGCAGCTAAACGAGCTTTATCCGCTAATTGCGCAACAAGAGCCTGTGCATCCATGTGGCCAGTCTACCCGTCTTAATCGATTGTTAGCGGGTAGTTGTTCTTTTGAGAATGAAACGCTCTACTGTGGAAGAGGTCTGCGGATATGCGCTGAGTGTCGGTGTCAGTGTTGCTGAGATGCTGGCGCGAGCTGTTATCGCTGGCTTGAATGTGCAGCTGATTGTTATAGGAGTTGTTCCACTGGCACTCCTATTAAAGCAACCATTGATTCTCTTGCCCGAAATCGTAAATGTCACTCTTCCCTCTACAGATACTGTCGTAGAGATTGTGACCGAGACTCCTTTGGAGAGTGGATCTGGAACTGAGAGAGTGACAGTGATTGCAGATGTGGAGTTATTGGTGATCGTCCGCCTTGCAATAGCTGCAAGCTCATTTCCTGCCTCATCCTTGATCCGCCCACGAGCATCACCGCCGGCAGGGGTATAGGTGAAATAGACAGTGGCATTAGCGGGGATAGCTCTTGAAAGCGAGAGAGTGGCGGTGCTGCCCGAGAATGAGACACCCGTCACTGAGATTGCAGATCCGCTATCACTAATTGCGTAAATTCCATTTACCGACAGAGTGTTGGTAAGTGTCTCACTTCCGGTGATGACGACAGAGTTACCTGTGCTGTTGACAGCAATTGAGCTGGCAGTCGGTGCCGTGTTATCCACCCTGATAGTGGAGAGAACCCCCGTAGAAACATTGTTAGCACTATCTACTGCATATAAGTTATAGAAACCGTCATTGAGCCCGCTGAGTGTTAACACCGTATTTGTATTAACCGTTGAAATTGAAACGGAATTCTTGTTTCCTGCAGCCGCAGCAGTTATGTTCGAGAGGCTCGAGACTGCCACAGATTGATTGACCAGGTATACGGTTCCTATCTCAGTTGAACGAACAGTAAGAGTGTCACCGTTCTTTCCAAGCAATCGAGAATCGATTCTGGTCACGGTAGGCGGAGTTGCGTCTGCAAGTGGGGTTATAGC
>CAZXVL010000125.1:0-2190 GCA_964644425.1 uncultured Candidatus Planktophila sp. | reverse complement strand
TTATGCAGCTAGTGCGAAATCACTGCGACTGTTGTCTGCAGTTATGTGTGCACGGATTTCATGGTTTACGAGATCATTCCGGCTTCCTCGACACGCTTCCCCTGTCTCAACAACTAAAGTCGAGACCGTTCACCCCCCTATTTATTTGTATGTTCTAGTGTAGAGAACGCTCCGGCGAGTTGGGAAATTCCCTCACTTACTGAGCCTGAGCAGAGAACTCACTCTTGAGAATTGCATAGAGCCACATATCGCACCAAGCACCCTTGAAGAACTCAACCTCTTTGTATTCAGCTTCGCGGCGCATGCCGAGCTTTCTTGCCAACTCAGCTGACTCTGGGTTGCGGGTATCGATATCTGCAACGAGGCGATGGAGTCCAAAGTTTTCGAAACCAAAGTTCATCATCGCGCGCGTTGCCTCATAAGCAAAACCTTTGCGGTGAAAGTCTTGGTGAGTCACCCAGCCGATATCTCCACATTGATCGGCCTGGGACTTCAAGCTGAGGTTAGATTGACCAATCACCTTTCCCTCAAACTGTTCTAGGCCAGCAACTCTCTTGAGCTGCCAAGCTAGAAAGATAAAGTCCCCATCTTCTGTGATTTCGGACTTGCCAAGTGTGAGGGCCTTCTCTATCGCGGCAATTACTTGCTCGCGTGTGCGTTCTGGCCAAGGGATGTAGCGAACAATTTCTGGATTTGATTGATATTCAAGAAGATCATCGACATCGGTTGCTTTAAAGGTGCGCAAAAACAAACGATTCGTTTCAAGAATGCGAACACCTTCAGGCGTTGCCATTTGAGTGCGCTACCAATCTTTACCAGATTGACGACGAGAGAGGGCTCGATTGATATCTAACTGTGCTTGCTTCTCTGCCAATGAGTCACGTTTGTCATGACCCTTCTTACCTTTCACAAGTGCAAGTTCTATCTTTGCTCGACCATCTTTAAAGTAGAGCTGCAACGGAACAAGGCTGACACCGGAATCTTTCAACTTGCCTGAAATCTTGCGAATCTCCTCACGATGTAGCAACAGCTTTCGCTTACGTCGCGGAGTGTGATTGGTCCACGTGCCTTCGGTGTATTCAGGGATATGCACTGCGTGAAGCCAGATCTCATTACTCTCAAGCATTGCAAAGCCATCGACTAAAGATGCACGGCCGGCCCGAAGTGATTTCACCTCAGTGCCCATCAAGACAAGACCACACTCGTAAGTATCAAGGATGGAGTAATCGTGACGCGCCTTTTTGTTCTGCGCGATCAGCTTCTGACCCACTTCCTTAACCATGGGCTAAGGGTATCGAAGTATCAAACCTTGAGATAACGGCGAAGCGTAATTGCTGAGGCGAAGATTGATACGAAGAGGCCAACGCCAAGCAAGATTGCAGATGAAATCCAGACCTGATCCCATGCAAAGAACTTGGTAAAGGTAAGAAGAGGAGCGACCTTTGTATCGACCACATACTTCAAACCAGCGAGCAAGCCAGTTGCAAATCCCCAACCCATAATCGCCGAGAAGACACCTTCAAGTAAGAATGGAAGCTGGATAGACCATGAGCTCGCGCCCACGAGCTTCATCACACCGGTCTCGCGACGACGGTTAAATGCTGCAATGCGCAAGGTGTTGGAGATTAGAAGCGCTGCGGTGATTACTGAGAAGAGACCGACAAGGAGTGCTCCATTGCGAAGTACATCAAGAAGTTTAAAGAACTTCTCGAGAATGGTGCGCTGATCTTGAACAATATCTACTCCGGGGCGCCCTGAAAACGCACTCACGACAACATCAAATTGTGTTGGATCTGTCAGCTTTACTCGGAAAGATTCTGGAAGCTGATCAGCTGTCACATTCTGAGCAATTGCAGAGTTCTTGAAGCGCTCCTTAAAGCGATCGAAAGCCTCTGTCTGTGACTCGTAATAAACAGTGTCTACGACAGATAGAGCTTCAAGATCTGTCTTAATCGCTGTGCGCTGCTCGGCAGTGACTACGCCTGCAGAACATGTTGGCGATTCAGAGAGAGTGCCACAGAGAAATACTGAGACCTCAATCTTGTCATACCAATAATCCTTCATTGCATTGACTTGAGCATTGGAGAGAAGTCCGACGCCCAGAAGTGAAAGGGAGATTGCTACGGTGACAACAACAGCAAATGTCATTGTGAGGTTACGACGAAGTCCGATACGAACTTCCTTAAAGAG
>CAZXVL010000124.1:0-2204 GCA_964644425.1 uncultured Candidatus Planktophila sp. | reverse complement strand
AGACCCGAGAACTGTTTCGGTGTTGTGCATTGACCTCTATTGCCACATGCGGGGCAGTTCATCTCTGAAAGAGATTCGAGTTTCTTCTTATGCTTTGCCTCATACTGCTCTTCGAGGTGATCTGCGCGGTAGCGCTTATGGCATGCGGTGCACTCTGTAAGCGGATCGCTAAATGTTGCAACGTGTCCTGATGCTTCCCAGACTTCACGTGCCAAGATGACAGATGAATCAAGTCCGACTACATCCTCACGTCCCATGACCATGGACTTCCACCATTGGCGCTTGACGTTGTTCTTCACTTCAACACCGAGTGGTCCGTAATCCCACGATGCGCGAAGGCCGCCATAAATTTCTGATGAAGGAAAGACAAAGCCACGTCGCTTTGAGAGGGATACGATATTTTCCAGGCGATCTACGGCCATTGTTTGACTCCATCCGGTCTTGAGTTGCAACCGGAGAATCATGGGTGGTGCTCCGGCTGGCTGTCGGCGCTCTTTAGTGGATTGACCTATCTATTGAACGTGGGTGAAGTTTACCCTCTATAAATCTCGTGAGTACGCACCAGGCTCATCAATAGCTGTTGCAAGAAGCGGGACAACCTCCATCTTTACCGGAAGTGAGCTCAAAGCCCTGCGGTATGAACCCACATTGACCCAATGGGTGACCAAGGTCCACAAGGTGCGATCATCGAAGTTCTGCCCGAAATCACCTGAGGTAAAGCCATCTCGCTCGGAGAAAATCTCAAGGGCGCGGGCTAATTGAGGCTCCATCGCAGCAGCGCCCTCTTCAGGCACGCGGAAGCGAGCGATTGCGATCATGGGCGCCAGCCTACGGCACAAAGGGCGATAATGAAAATCATTTTCATTTGTGATACGGTCTCGCCATGAATATCGCAATCGGATTAGCAGCCCTGACCGCTATCGCAACTACAGCCGGCGGATATCTGGCAATTAAGGCAAAAGATCGCCTCCACTTAGTCCTTGGACTCTCCGCCGGACTTCTTTTGGGATTGGTCGCATTCGATCTTCTCCCTGAAGTCTTTGAGATGGGAACGCAAGAAGTTTTTCATGCACCAGCTGTCTCTGTTGCATTGATCGCTGGCTTCTTGCTGCTTCACTTCTATGAGCAAATCTTTGGTTCGCATGAGCCCGCTGAATCAGATTACGGCCACGACCATACTCACTCATCGAATGTCGCTGGAGCACTTGGCGCGCTTGCCATGGGTGGACATGTCTTTCTCGATGGCCTCGCTCTTGGTGTGGCATTTAAGGTCAGCTCTGATCTAGGTATCGCAGTCTTTATCGCTCTGCTCGTCCACGCATTTAGCGATGGACTCAATACCGTTTCATTCTTGATTAAGAGCGGAACATGGAGCAAGAAGGGCATATGGCTGCTCGGAGTCGATGGAATAGCGCGCGTGAGCGGTGCTGCCCTCGGAACAACACTTGTTCTTGATGAGAATGTCATCGCAATTTACCTGGCAGCATTTGCAGGAATCGTTATCTATCTCGCTACATCGCATATCTTGCCTGAAGCACATTCACGTCACTCATCTCGCTACACAATTCTTGCCACGATTGCAGGAGTCTTAGTGATGTGGGGTCTAGTGAGCTATCTTCATTCAGGCGATGCGCATTCACATGGTTCAGAGACTGCAATCCATGAAGAGCACACAGATGAGGCAGATCATGCTGATGAAGCAGAGCACAACCACTAATGTCTCGATCTAACCCTCGTGTATTGAGCACCCTCGAACGAGCAGGTGGCTTTGCCAGCGCTCAAGAGGTGTATCGCCTCATGCAGCGCGAGGGAGAGAGCATCGGCTTAACAACTGTCTATCGATCCCTGCAAAGTCTTGTGAACGACAAAATTGTTGATGTCTTGCGAAGAGATGATGGTGAGGCTATTTATCGTCTCTGTGGAGAAGCACATCACCATCATCTTGTATGTAAGAGCTGTGGAGACACCGTAGAGATAGAAGGTGGAGCCATTGAAAAGTGGGCCAAAGTGATGGCTGAAGAGCATGGCTTCAGAGAGGTCGGCCATAGCGCCGAAATCTTTGGTCTATGCTCTAAGTGTTAAAGGAGCTCACATGACGCTGTATAGGGTTTTTGCCGGATCACTCAGCGCTCTATTGATTATGGTCTACGCAGGTGGAGCCAACTATTGGAATAAAGATTACGGCTGGTATCAGTCGCTCAATC
>CAZXVL010000123.1:0-2204 GCA_964644425.1 uncultured Candidatus Planktophila sp. | reverse complement strand
TTACCCCAGTACTTCTCATTTTCATATGCCTTGCGCTTTGTTACCGCAACCTCTTCACGCCACTCAACAAGTCGAGGGCATTGGCGACATTTAACGATCGCCTTATCGAGAAGTTCTAACTTCTTATACAAGCGACCAGGCCATTCCGTCCAAGATATCGGATTCGGATGCCACAAATTCAGTGGCACCCGTTGCCTTCATGATTCGATCCAGGACTAATGAGCCTGCACCAATGACATCTACGCGACCAGGGTGCATATAGCCATGAGCTGCGCGTTCTGCTTGCGTTTCGCGTAGTAGCTGTTGAGAAATTTGATGTGCGCGATCTGCAGAGATGTGCGCTAAATGAATTGCGTATCGATCGTATTCAGCAAGATCAAGAGCGGCGGCGGCAACTGTTGTGGCGGTGCCCGCTACGGCGATCAAGGTCTTTGCCTGTGTTAGTGGAACAGTCTTTGCCGCTTGGGCAATAGCTTCATCGATATCTTCAATTGCAGATGCAATCTGTCCAGGATCTGGTTGGTCACCGGTGAAGTGGCGCTCAGCCATACGCACGCAACCAATATTCATTGAACGCGCAAATTCAACAGAGTCTGTGCCAAAGACGAACTCCGTGGAGCCGCCTCCGATATCAATGACAAGAAACGGGCCTTCGGACTTATCGAAATCTTTAGTAGCTCCTATAAATGAAAGGGCTGCTTCTACCTCTCCTGCAATAACTTCAGGTTCGATTCCAAGGCGCTCTTTCACGCCATCGATAAAGAGAGCGCGATTTGTTGCATCGCGAGTAGCACTTGTCGCACAGAAGCGGACCTTCTCGACTCCACGACGTGCAATCTCTGCCGCGATTGTGTCGACTGCTGCCAATGTGCGAACAATCGCATCAGGATGAAAAGCACCTGTCTTATCCACGCCTTGACCAAGGCGGACTACCTCCATAGTGCGAGTGATCTCACGGAAATTAGTTCCTTCGATATCTGCGATAAGAAGTCGGATTGAGTTGGTGCCACAATCAATCGCGGCTACTCGCATGGCATTGACTTCCACCACTCAGGCAACTTGGCAAGGGCCTCATCGCCCAAAGGATTAACTCCTGGGCCTGCTGACAATGAATGTGCAACGAGTGAGTGCAAGCATTTAACGCGATCAGGCATTCCTCCTGCAGAGATGTTCTCTACCTCTGGAACATCAATACCTAACGCCGTGCGTGATGCGATGTAATCATCGTGGGCTGCAGCGTATTCACCGGCAAGTACTGGATCTGCTGCAAGGCGCTCATTCATCTCGCCCATCAAGCCAGTGGTCTCTAATGTTGAAATTGCAGCTGTAAGACGTGGACATGTTGCATAGTAGAAAGTTGGGAATGGTTCACCGTTGCTTAAGCGAGGTGGGGTCTCAACAACAGCAGGGTTGCCACAAGGACAGCGGTATGAGATTGCATGAACATCGCGTGGAGTGCGCCCTAGTTGACGTTCAATGACAGCTAGATCTTCAGGGGTTGGTATGCGGCTCATTGATTTCCAGCTTCTGTAATGGAGGCGATCATTCGCGTATACCAAGGCTGACCTTCTGGAAGACCTTCAACTGCTGCAACGGAATCATTAGGAACTTCGCTCTCAATGCCTTCACCGGTCACGATGTATTGACGCTCTCCAGGCATCACAAAGTGCAGACGTTCGCGTGCTTGAGATTTAATGTAAGCAGGATCTTGCCAGAGAGTGAGCTCTTTGCGAGCTTGCTCAAGTGCTTTGTAATCACTTGATAACTGTGCCTCTAAAGCACTGATCTGTGCGCGTTGAGTGAAGTAATTCTTAATGGGTGGTGCAAGAAAGAGTGCGAGTGCAAAGAAGATCGCTGCAACTGCAAAAGTCCGCCCAGATCCCTGGTTGCGGTTGAAGTTCAGGTTACGAGATTGGTAACCCTTCCTTCGTGCGCTTCCAGAAGATCGGCGGACCATTGCTGTGACTACTTAGCTCTTATGCCTTGAAGCGAGGAAAAGCCTGACGGCCTGCATACACAGCGCCATCAGATAGCTCCTCTTCAATGCGAAGAAGTTGGTTGTACTTAGCTACGCGCTCTGTGCGTGAAGGAGCACCCGTCTTGATCTGACCACAGTTAGTTGCCACTGCTAAATCTGCAATTGTGGTGTCTTCTGTTTCACCTGAACGGTGAGACATCATGCTGCGGTAATTAGCGCGGTGTGC
>CAZXVL010000122.1:0-2241 GCA_964644425.1 uncultured Candidatus Planktophila sp. | reverse complement strand
CGAAGTTCGTAAACCGCGATGAGGTCCCAGCTGACCTTATTGAGAACGAGCGTCGTGTCGCAGAAGAGACAGCTAAGGCAGAAGGCAAGCCAGAAGCTGCTCTCTCAAAGATTGTAGAAGGCCGAATCACTGGCTTTGTGAAGGAAGTTTCACTTCTCGAGCAGGCTTTTGCTAAGGATGCCAAGAAGACTGTTCAGCAGATTCTTGATGAAGCAGGAACTGCCGTTAAGGCATTCCACCGCTTCCGCGTTGGCCAGTAATACAATTCTTTAACGAATTAAAACCGAAGTAAGGCGAAGAGGAGCACTCTCATGACAGCGAACCGTGGTTCATATCAGAGAGTGCTCCTTAAGCTTTCCGGGGAAGTTTTTGGTGGCGGCAAGGGTGTAGGTCTAGATCCCGATGTTCTTGCAGACGTTGCTAAGCAAATTGCTGATGTCGCTCGTAGTGGAGTCCAGGTAGCAATCGTTGTTGGTGGAGGTAACTTCTTCCGCGGTGCAGAGCTTTCAGAGCGCGGAATGCAGCGCGCGCGAGCTGACTACATGGGAATGCTCGGAACAGTGATGAACTGCCTTGCACTTCAAGATTTCCTTGAGCGCGAAGATGTTGATACTCGTGTTCAAACAGCAATCACAATGGGACAGGTAGCAGAGCCTTACATTCCATTGCGCGCAATTCGCCACCTAGAAAAGGGCCGCGTTGTCATCTTTGGCGCAGGTGCTGGAATGCCATTCTTTACTACAGATACAGTTGCAGCTCAGCGCGCACTCGAAATCGGCGCCGACGCACTCTTGCTCGCAAAATCTGGTGTTGATGGCGTCTATAACGCTGACCCACGCAAGGATCCTGCGGCAATTAAATTTGATGAGATTTCATACGATGAAGTTCTCCAGAAGTCACTCGCAGTTGCAGATGCTGCGGCATTTAGCCTCTGCCGAGAGAATAAGCTTCCTATCGTCGTCTTTGACTTGATGGCTAATGGAAATATCGGTCGCGCAGTACGCGGTGAAAAGATTGGAACTCTCGTTAGCTAACGGGAGTCACTCATAGGCTAAGAAGAGAGAAGACAATGGCAGATGTAGCAGCATCACTCGCTGAGGCGACTGAGAAGATGAATAAGGCTGTTGAGGTCGCAAAGGATGACTTCGGCGCAATTCGCACAGGCCGCGCACACCCAGGAATGTTTAACAAGATCATGGTTGATTACTACGGCACCTATACGGCTCTGTCACAGCTCGCCTCTATTCAGATTCCTGAAAACCGTCTCGCACTAGTCTCTCCATTCGATAAAGGCGCGATGGCCTCAATTGAAAAGGCGATTCGCGACTCAGATCTAGGTGTTAACCCAGCATCAGATGGATCAGTAATTCGCGTTGCTCTTCCACAATTGACTGAAGAGCGTCGCAAGGATTACATCAAGGTTGCAAAGACCAAGGCTGAAGATTCAAAGATTTCAATGCGTAATATCCGCCGTGCTGCAAAAGAGGCGATGGAGAAGGCTGAGAAAGATGGCGATATCTCTAAGGATGATCTCTCACGTGGTGAGAAGGAACTCGAAAAGATTACGGCCGATCACGTAGCAAAGATTGATGAGTTGTTAAAGCATAAGGAAGCTGAGCTCCTCGAGGTTTAATCCTCGAGCACTTCCATGTCTGACTTACACGCGATCAACGACGCTATTAATAAGCGCGCAGGTCGCAAACTGCTGCCATCAATTGCAGTATCTATAGTTCTATTCACAATTGTCTGGTTCTCCTTGAGCTACTACCGAGTGATTTTTGCAGGCCTAGTAGCAGTTGCAATGATTCTCGGAGTTCGTGAGATGGTGCAAGCACTTAAGAGTGCTGAGATTCACCTCTCCTTCCCAGCGCTTTCGCTAGCTTCAATCGGGATGGCATCTGCTGCGTGGCTTGGGGGAGTCAATGGTTTAGCTGTCGCAACAGCTATCGCACTTCCTTGGTTGTTAGCGCTACTGCTTCCTAAGGGCCCAGAGCACTTTATTCGTAGCGCATCTGCCTACGCATTGACCTTAAGCTACATTCCATTTCTTGCAGGATTCCTGATTTTGCTCGCTCGACCACATAATGGATTTGAGCGCATGATGACCTTTGTCGTCTTGATTGCATGCAATGACACATTTGCCTATTTCACTGGGCTTGCACTTGGCAGGCACACAATGGCGCCAAAGATCAGTCCGAAGAAGACCTGGGAAGGTTTTGCTGGCTCCATTTTCTTTACAAC
>CAZXVL010000121.1:0-2324 GCA_964644425.1 uncultured Candidatus Planktophila sp. | reverse complement strand
AGGAAGGGAAGATAACGACGAAACGGCGTGGATCTTCACCCTCAGACTCTGAGGTAAGACCCATATCTTGGATTGTGTCGTGGATGATCTTGCGCTCAAAGGCGTTCATTGGGTCGAGCTTAATTGACTCGCCCTTTGACTTCGCTTCCTCGCCAAGCTTTTTGGCAAGGGCGGTCAGCTCCTTGCGACGATCTGCACGGAAGTTCTCAATATCGAGCATCAGGCGGCTGCGATCACCAGTTGAGGTCTGTACAGCTAGGCGTGTGAGCTCTTGGAGTGCATCGAGGACCTCACCATTCTTGCCGACGAGGTGGCTGAGCTTGCCGCCAACGATGGCAAGGCTTGCGCGGCCATTTTCAACATCGATATCGATATCTCCGTCGAGATCTGCAATATCTAGGAGCGCCTCGAGATAGTCAGCGGCGATATCGCCCTCCTCCTCAAGCTTTGCCACGCTCTTTGGAGCCTTCTTTGTGACTTCACTGCTCTCTTCAGTTGCTACATCTACTGCTACATCTGTTGAATCTGGCATAGTGCCCTCCGCTACTAGTGGTGAATTATATGTTTTTATGCATTATTGATAGTAAATGTCCGTTTTACTTCTTCTTCTTTTTCTTCTTTGGTTGGGTGCGCTGGCCTTCTTGCTTTGGAGCCTCAATCTCTGGGCTCTCTTGAGCCTCCACAACCTTGCCTTCAAGCTTTGCCTTGTGGGCGCGCTTACGTTGAAGCTCTTCAAAGGCTGGAGATCCAGGGGTTGGGTTGCGCTTAATTACGTAGTACTGCTGACCCCAAGTCCATGCATTTGTTGTTGACCAGTAGATCAAAACACCGACTGGAAAGTTAACGCCAGAGATCGCAAAGATAACTGGGAATAAATACAACATGATCTTCTGTTGCTGCAACATCATATTGTTGCTGGAATCCATCTTTGGCATTCCCTTTGTCATCAACTGCTTCTGTGTTGTAAACGTTGTTGCTGACATCAGTGCAATAAGAAATACGGTAACGATCTTTACTGTTGCTGAATCAGAGCCTAAGAATGTCTCTGAAATCTTTGCACCAAAGAATTTAGCGTTTGCTGCGCTATCTGCCTGAGCTTGTGACATCACACCAGGTGCTTCATCTTTTGCAAGTCCATTAAGAACCGTAAAGAGTGCAAAGAAGATTGGTGCTTGGGCAAAAATTGGAAGACATGCAGAGAGTGGATTTGCTTTATGTTCCTTGTAAAGCTTCATCATCTCTTCTGATTGCTTCTGACGATCATCTTTATACTTCTTCTGAATCTCCTTCATATGTGGTTGAAGGGCAGTCATCGCGCGTTGGCTCTTGATCTGCTTTACGAAGAGTGGAATCAAAATAATTCGAATAACAATAACGAGGCCAACAATTGAGAGTGACCAGGTGATTCCTGATTCAGAATCTAGGAATGTTGAGAGGATGTTATGGAAGAAGACCAGAACTCCTGATACAGCATTCTTGAGTGGATTCATGATGAAGTCGAACATGTTTGCCCTTCGTTAGTTCTATGTGAAATCAACTGTGGAACTTGCCCTGAAGTCTCTGAAGCCATTGTGTTACGCAGTTTTGCGAGCGCATCTGCGCTATCGAGATCTTCATCTACATAATCCACGCCGCCATCTGACCATGGGTGGCATCGCAATAGACGCCACGTAGCCATTGCTACACCTTTGAGGCCATAACGTTTAATTGCTGTGGCCGCATAGTTTGAACATGATGGGTAGTAGCGACAACGTGGTTCACGTGTTGCTGAATACGCTTGATAGATGCGGATGAAGAAGGCAGCGATGGTGCGCATTAAGGGCGAACCTCGCTCTTCTTCGATAATTTTTCTTGACGGGTAATGAGGGATGTAATTAGAGATGAAATCTCTTCATTGACGCGATCACTTACTGAGAGTGCACGAATCACCAAGAGCGCACCTTTTGGAAGTGAAGAAATCTGTGGGGCAATCGCGTGGCGTACTTGGCGCGATAGACGATGGCGTGTCACTGAACCGCCGACGCTCTTTCCAATAATTAGACCAGCGCGGGCAGGAGTAATTTCATTGCTCTGGACGTGCAGGTATCCAACGAAGTGTGTGGAGGTAACCCTGATTCCGCTCTTTGTTGTCTTTGCGAAATCAGAGGGTGAAGTTAAACGTGCGTTGCGTGGCAGCACGAGTAGCTATCCGGCTCTGCTCTACCTATTTATTTCTAGGAGGCGCTTACGCTGAAAGGCGTGAGCGGCCCTTAGCGCGGCGAGCTGAGAGGACTGCACGTCCTGCACGTGTTGCCATGCGTTCGCGGAAGCCATGCTTCTGGGCG
>CAZXVL010000120.1:0-2332 GCA_964644425.1 uncultured Candidatus Planktophila sp. | reverse complement strand
GTCTCTGGTCGTGAAGCGTTGATGAATAAGGCGCTCCTTGATGAGCACCATGCAACGAGCGAAACTGATCGTTATCTCGGCTGGCCAGGTCAAGCAATCTCTTACAAGGTAGGAGAGCGCGAGTGGATTGCAGCGCGTGAGAATGCAAAGAAGCGCCTTGGCGCAGAGTTCTCATTGAAGAAGTTCCACGCACATGCCCTACGTATTGGACCAATGGGTCTTGATACATTTGCAGCAGAGCTTGCACTGTGGGATGGAAAATAATGAATCAGACTCTGCGCAACAACTACCGCATGGGTGGATACCTTCTCCTTGCAGTAGGACTGATTAACTGGCGCTATCAAAATGCTGATGCAGGCATTGCCTCCCGCTCACTCCTCATCATCATTCCCGGTGTCCTCGTCATCGGAATGACCTTCGTTAAAGCCCTTCATGGCTTTATGGCGAGCAGGGCAGGGATTGCAGTCCTTGGCACCATCGGCGCAATCTTGGTCGGACTTTCTCTGCTCAATTAGCCAGAAGTTAACCATTCGTTCATGCCCGGGAGGTAACCTCTCGGGCATGACTATTTCTGAAGCAACTTCACAGAGTAAGCCGAGCGTTCTCTTTGTCTGCGTTCATAACGCAGGAAGATCACAGATGGCTGCAGGATTTATGAACCATCTTGGTAAAGGTCGCGTTGAAGTTCTCTCTGCCGGCTCTGCACCGAAGGATTCAATCAATCCCGTTGCAGTTGAGGCGATGGCAGAGATCGGTATTGATATCTCCAATAACACTCCAAAGATTTTGACACCGGAGGCTGTACAACAATCAGATGCTGTCATCACTATGGGTTGCGGAGATGCCTGCCCCTTCTACCCAGGTAAGCGTTATGAAGATTGGGTCCTTGAAGATCCAGCAGGGCAAGGCATTGAGAGCGTTCGAGTTATTCGCGATGAAATTAAGGTGCGCGTCGAAAATCTCCTTGCAGAATTGCTAGCCTAACCCCATGCACCTTCGCGCACATTTTGCCGAGTTCTTAGGAACTGCACTCATCACAGCCACAGTCGTTGGTTCTGGAATTATGGCTCAGAGCCTTACCCGCGACGTTCTGCTGCAACTGCTAGTAAATACATTTGCAACAGTATTAATCCTCGGCTTGGTGATATGGCTCTTGGCTCCAGTCAGTGGCGCATATTTCAATCCGGTCGTTCTCTTGATTGCATTTATTCGCCGCGAGTTATCAACCCTTCATCTGGTGACATTTTCAATCGTGCAGATTGCAGGGGCTGCAACAGGAGCCATTCTTGCCCACGCCCTCTTTAATCGTGATCTCATATCGCCATCTACCTTCGAACGCGATGGCAGCTACCTATTTCTTAGTGAGGTTGTAGCGACAGCGGGATTGATCGCAA
Organism: uncultured Candidatus Planktophila sp.; assembly: GCA_964644425.1. Classification (GTDB taxonomy): domain Bacteria; phylum Actinomycetota; class Actinomycetes; order Nanopelagicales; family Nanopelagicaceae; genus Planktophila. The sequence continues at coordinate 938 of CAZXVL010000120.1, read as the reverse complement.
CCATCTTTATTGCAAAGAATCAGGGGCGCGGAGAGAATGCTTACTGGCTTGTTCCGCTCTGGATTGGCGGGGCCTACATCTTCACCTCATCGACAAGCTTTGCAAACCCTGCAATTACTTTAGGGCGATCACTGACAGATTCATTCTCAGGGATTGCAATTTCATCAGTGCCGGTGTTTATCGCCGCACAATTGCTTGGAGCACTCCTTGGTCATACCGTGGCGCAGTTATTGGTCAAGAGTGATGAAAAGATCGAAGAAGAAAAAGAGTAGCTACTTACTTCTAAATTCAATATCTTGCTTCTTCATCTCTGCAACGAGTATGCGGATGACATTTGGCCCTACCCCGTGAAGTTCTTTCAACGCACTCAGTGATGCTTTGCGCAGATCTGACAGTGCGTAATAGCCCTCGTCAATAAGTGCGCGTCGCGCCGGTGCACTAATTCCCATCGCAACCCATTCTTGATCGACTTCGGCATATCTATCTAGATCTACTTCGCTACGAGTCACAGCACATTTACTTGCAGCCTTTTCAGCTCTTCGCTGCGCTGCAGCCTTCATCGCCTCAGATTGAAGTTTCTTCACTTTGGCGCGTGATGGTTTAGCCATGGTGATCACCTAACCTCGATAGATATACGAGTGGTTGTAGTACTGGTGCGGGAGGCGGGACTTGAACCCGCACGTCCGAAGACACAGGTTCCTAAGACCTGCGTGTCTGCCATTTCACCACTCCCGCAAAAGAGTGTCTGTCGTGCCTTCACGTGAACAGTCACAGAAATGTTATTTAAATCCTGTGGCTATTGGCCAAGGTTACGGGTAAGTTCGCCATAGGTAAAACCGAGCGCAACCCACGTACCAAAGAGCACCTTCGGACAGGTTGCCCTACGAGATAACGGGAGAAGTCCATGTCAGTAACCCCAACACCGGCAGATAAGTTCA
>CAZXVL010000119.1:0-2337 GCA_964644425.1 uncultured Candidatus Planktophila sp. | reverse complement strand
CAAAGAGTCGACCACTGTGGCGAACTATTGTCGCTCTTTCGATTCGCCATGTGGGTCCAACGGCTGCGCAAGCACTCGCATCCAGATTGGGCTCAATGGAAGCGATCTCATCGGCAAAGGTTGAAGAGCTTGCAGATATCGATGGTGTCGGTGCTGTCATTGCTGAATCAATTCTCGAGTGGTTTAGCGTTGATTGGCATCAAGAAATTATCGCTAAGTGGAGCGCTGCCGGTGTTGCAATGCGTAACGTTGTGGGGGAGTCAAAACCTCAAACTTTGGCCGGGCTCACCTTTGTGGTTACCGGAGGCCTTGAAAACTTCACCCGAGACTCCATTGCAGAGACCATTACCGCTCACGGCGGAAAGCCATCATCTTCTGTCTCGAAGAAGACGGATTATGTACTTGTTGGCTCCGACCCTGGGTCAAAGCTGGCCAAGGCGCAAGAGTTAGGCATCACAATCATCGATGAGGCTGCATTCTTAGAGCTTCTTGCAGGAAAGTAGTAACCTTGCCCCATGTTGATTCTCTCTGAGACAGTCCGCGAACTCCCAATCTCACCTGTAGCTTTCGGAGTAGTCGCCTTTGTAATTATGAGTTTTCTTCTCTACGTCGTTCTTCGTCTCGACAAGTAGTTACATATGCGTTTAGGCCTCTATGGCGGAACATTTGATCCGATACATAACGGCCACATGCGCGTGATCACATCCCTTCTTGAGGAGGAGATAGTTGATCGCATTCTTGTAATTCCTGCGGGAGAGCCTCGACTTCGCGAGAATGCACCTGTTGCAAGCGGTGCAGCTCGTCGGGCGATGTGCCAACTAGCAATTAACGAGTTGCCCTCTGCGCTTCGCAGCAGAGTTGAAGTCAATCCGATAGAAATTCTGCGGATGGGACCTAGTTACACCATCGACACGGTCGAAGCAGTTGCCCAGACATATCCTGATGATGAGATCGTCCTAATTGTTGGTAGTGATGCCGCTGCCAAGCTCGATCAATGGCACCGAGTAGAAGAGTTACTTCAGATGGTCAGCCTTGAAGTCATCTCTCGTCCAGGTCTGAGCGTTGCAGGAGCGCGAGATATCGATGCAATTGATGTCTCTGCAACTCAGGTACGCTCACACACCTCAGAACTGATTCCAGAATCTGTAAATCGTTACATCAAGGAGAATAACCTCTATGTCAGCTAGCTCAAGCGTCATCGCCCACACTCAGATCGCCGCTCAAGCTGCTGCCGACAAATTCGGAACAGAGCTCGTTGCACTCGATCTTTCTGAGCAAGCCGTTCTCTCTGAGGTATTCCTTATTGTTACAGCTCAGAACGTTCGCCAGGTTTCAGCAATCTCTGATTGGGTAGAAGAGAAGTTGCGTCTTGCCGGAGATAAGCCGGTGCGTCGTGAAATCAGCGAAGAGTGGGCGCTTCTCGATTATTCAGATCTAGTTGTCCATATTCAGAGCAAGACCCTACGCAGCTACTACATGCTCGATCGTCTTTGGAATGATTGCCCAGTGATTCCACTGGAAATTAAGGAAGCACCTGAAGGCGCTGAGGATGTAGTCAATGGCTAACACAATCATTCTCTGGCGTCACGGCCAGACAGATTGGAATGTGGCAAATAAGTTTCAAGGCCATACAGATATTCCACTTAACTCTGTGGGCGAATATCAGGCAGCACATGCAGCACGCCTAGTTGTTGATATGAAGCCGACAGCAATCATCTCCAGTGATTTGCAACGTGCACGCAAGACGGCTCAAGCTCTTGCAGATATCTCAGGTTTAGAGATTGCCATCGATGCCAGACTGCGCGAAACAAATTGTGGAGCATGGGAAGGTCTAACTGGCGAAGAGATTCGCGCAACTGATTTAGATAATTTACGTGAGTGGTCACTGGGTGGAGACAACCCTGCAGGTGGCACTGGTGATCGACGTAGTGAAGTTGGCGCGAGGGCCAAAGCTGCCATTGATGAATTCCTTGAAGGCAAAGATGGCCAGACTCTTCTGGTGGCAACTCATGGTGGAACCGCTCGATCAATTATTGGAATGTTTCTTGAATTGCCGATTCCTATGTGGTCCAAGATCGGCGGGCTATCTAATGCCTCATGGTCTGTGCTTTCACATTCACCAAAGGGATGGCTTCTCACCGAGCACAATGCGGGATCAATTCCCGAGCCTGTTCTAGGCCAAGATAGTGGTTCAGTAATTCCCGATTCAATAAGGTAATCTTTGGGCTGAAGTAGGGACTAATGAGATTCAAGAGCTGAAGGCCTTTGAATTTGATTAGATTGCGGGGATATGGCGCAATTGGTAGCGCGCTTCCATGGCATGGAAGAGGTTAGGGG
>CAZXVL010000118.1:0-2355 GCA_964644425.1 uncultured Candidatus Planktophila sp. | reverse complement strand
TAAACCCTCTCTTGAGAGTTACATTTCTATTCACTTTGATGGTGGCAAGGTATGTTGTTGAGCGTCTCTAATCAAAAACCAACACGAAGAAATACCTCTACCTGTTGTAGAGAGTTTTTAGAGCCCTTATTTCACTATCGGTGCATGTGGTGCTGAGAGGTCAATTCTCTTCAGAACTTTGTTTTCGGGTAGTGCGATAAGTGCCTGATATACACGCACTTTAAGAGCTATCTCATCAAGAGATCCCCATTGCACCACCACAAGCTTTCCTCGAATAAGTTGGGTCGATGATATTGAGCTCTCTTTGACTGCACTGATTGAGACGAGATTCTTGCGAATCTGGGCAGGCAATTTCTTAAAAAGGGAGATCGCATCCAGCCCCAAATCTGGGGTGGAGGAGATCACAACCGGCAGGCCATCGGGGACCTGGCTTGGGTAATCAAAGAGCACGCCTGTGGAGTCGAGTACTTGTCCATCATAGATACCGACCGGAATCCGTGATGTAATCGAGATGGTGACAATTCCTTTAATCCACTGGCGATCAATTTCTGAACTCTTAATCCAGTTGAGTTCACTTAAGCGATTCTTAATTGCGCGAGGGTCTACTCGCGCAAGTTTATCTCCAATTGCAACTTCACTCTGTTGGGTGATTACAGACGATGCAACTTCTTCCGGAGCGCCAACAACTGAAATCTCCTTCACAGTTAAATACGGCGACCACGCAAGCAGATAGACGATGAGAGAGAAGAGCGCCAGTGATGCTAAGAGGAATTTCGCTCTTTTATTCATAGCGGCGAATTAGTCCATCGGCAATGATTGGTCCTAACGAATTTACATCGCCTGCACCTAGTGTGACGATTACATCACCAGGGGCTGCAATCTCGACCAAACGATCTGCTGCTTCTGCAAAGTTAGGAATGAAGTGCCCACGTTTCATTCGCTCTGCTATCAGCGCGGCGCTTACTCCTGGGATTGGTTTCTCACTAGCTGCGTAGATCTCGAGCAGAGTGACATCATCTGCTTTATCGAGTGAAAGCGCAAAATCATCTAGAAACGCTTGGGTGCGAGAATATCGATGAGGCTGGAAAATTACTAAAAGCTTTCCAGTATCTGCATATCGTCGGGCAGCCTCAAGAGTTACTGAAATCTCTGTGGGGTGGTGACCATAATCATCAACAATGCGGATGCCATGAACGCTTGCCTTTAACTCAAACCGTCGCCCTGCTCCACGAAATGAGTGAAGTCCTGTCAGCAGATCTGTGGCAGGCAGATCGAAAGCAAGACCAAGGGCTAAGACTCCTGCTGCGTTGAGAAGGTTGTGGTGGCCTGGAACGGAGAGTTCTATAAAGCCGACAACTCGCCCCTTCCAGAGCGCACGTGCGCGAGAGCCTGCTGGGTGAAGCTCAATCTGATCAATGTGTAGATCACTCTCATCATGAACACCATAGGAGATGGCTTTGCAAGCAAGTGCACTCTCCCCCAGTGAACGTGAACCCGAGTCATCTTTGCAATAGATAAGGAAGCCCTCTGCTGAGATAGTCGAGGCAAATTTGTTAAATGCATCCGTTACCGCCTCTGGTGTGGCAAAGAAATCAACATGATCATGTTCGATATTGGTAACAATCGCAGCGAGAGGGTGGTATTCAATAAACGAGCCATCAGATTCATCTGCCTCTGCAATAAAGAAATCACCGGAGCCGCGATGGGCATTTGAACCCGATGCAGTGAGAATTCCTCCAATAGCAAATGAGGGATCTATTCCACAGGCCTGGAACGCAACGGTGGCCATCGAAGAGGTCGTCGTCTTTCCATGTGTGCCAGCAACAGCAATAGCTCGATTCTCATTCATGAGAAGTGCTAGAGCCTTAGCTCTTGTCAAAATTGGAAGTGAAAGTTCTGCAGCGCGCACCATCTCCGGATTCGAAGGAGAAATGGCGGTTGAATACACAACAACATCCACATCATCAATATGGGCAGCTTCATGGGATGTATAGACCTCAGCGCCGAGAGCCTTAAGGGCACTAAGTACTGAGGACTCTTTTGCATCTGAACCCGAAACACGAATTCCGTCAGAGAGTGCAATACGTGCAAGGCCGCTCATGCCAGAGCCACCAATACCAATAAAGTGCACTCTCTTACCGTTAAGCGTCATTACCGACCAATCTCATTCACGACTTTTAGCGCGATCTCTGCAATCTTATCGGCTGCATCGATTGAATCGAGTGAACCTGCAAACTCTCTCTTACCGCTCTCTGCGATGAGGTCTTGAATATGAGAGGCCAACCATTCTGAGGTAAAACTTGATTGCTCAATGATTCTTGCTCTCCCTGCCTGCACCAAGGGGGCGGCATTGTG
>CAZXVL010000117.1:0-2403 GCA_964644425.1 uncultured Candidatus Planktophila sp. | reverse complement strand
ATTGCCATGGGCTGCTTTGTGGTGGCGATGAACTTCATTGACAACCTCTGGCTAGGCCACTAGCTTCTCGGCGATGTCGTCCTTCACTAGCTGAAGCAATCTCCCAATTTGAGCTTAGGAGAGCTTCCATCAGTGCCAAAGTCTCTGGCGCCGGTGTTGCAGATGCAGATGGCCTACAGTCATTGCAGACAGAGCCACCACCAACGAGTGAGAAGTAGCGATGTGGTCCTGGCTTTTCACAGCGTGAACATTGGGAAAGTGATGGCGCATATCCGCCAATAGAAAGTGAACGCAACAAGAAAGCATCAAGAATTAGTGATGCGTCATAGCGATTCTCAGCCAAGGCTTTCATGCCACCTACTACGAGTGAAAACTCTTGTGGTGCTGGCTCTTGTTCATGAGGTGAGAATCGCTCTGCAGTCTCAAGAATCGCATGAGCAATAGTCCATCGCTGATAATCACTTGAGATCTCTTCGCCATAATTTTGAATTGCTTCTACCTGGGTGATGGTGTCAAAGGTTCGCCCAGTGTGAAGTTGGATATCGACATGACTTCCTGGTTCAAGTCGCGCACCAAATTTTGATGTAGTGCGACGAACACCTTTAGCCACGCCTCGCACGCGGCCATGCTCCTTAGTAAGCATTGTGATGATGCGATCTGCTTCACCGAGCTTTTGGGTACGCAAGATGATTGCCTCATCTCGATATAGCTTGCCCTTGTTGCCGGATTGCGTACTCACGGCGTTAAGGGTAGTTAGCGAATAGCGCGATTGATTGCAGACACGACAGCCTTAAGGGAGGCCGTTGTCGTATTAGGGTCAATTCCAACTCCCCAGAAGACTTCTCCCCCAATTGCGCACTCTAGATAGGCGGCAGCTGAAGCATCTCCACCAGCAGAGAGTGCATGCTCATGGAAATCGAGTACGCGCACATCAACGCCGTAGTTGTTCAAGATGTTGCAGAAAGCAGCAATAGGTCCATTGCCTTGACCTTCCAGCTCAACGGCCTCGCCACGATCTGTAATCTGCACATTGAGTTGAACGTCCTTATTCATCTCAGACTTCTGTGAGAGTCCCTTTAAACGGAATCGTCCCCAAGGAGCTGATTCTGTTGGAAGGTATTCATCCTCAAAAATCTCCCAGAGTTGATCTGCAGTGACTTCGCCACCTTCATGATCTGTCTTTTGCTGAACAATCTTTGAAAACTCAATCTGCTGACGTCGAGGAAGATCAAGGTGATGCTCAGTCTTAAGCAAGTAGGCAACGCCGCCCTTGCCTGACTGTGAGTTCACGCGGATGACAGCCTCGTATGAGCGACCGATATCTTTGGGATCGATGGGAAGATAAGGAACAGCCCAAGTGTGCTGATCGACTTCAACACCGGCAGCCTTTGCATCGCGCTCGAGATGATCAAAACCCTTCTTGATTGCATCCTGGTGTGAGCCAGAGAATGCTGTGAAGACAAGGTCTCCGCCGTATGGATGGCGCTCAGGAACTTTAAGTTGGTTTGCATACTCAACGGTGCGGCGAATTTCATCAATATCGCTGAAATCAATATGAGGATCAACGCCATGTGCAACAAGGTTCATGCCGAGAGTGACAAGGCAGACATTTCCGGTGCGCTCACCATTTCCAAAGAGAGTTCCCTCAATTCGATCTGCGCCAGCTAAATATCCAAGCTCTGCAGCTGCAACTCCCGTTCCACGATCATTATGTGGGTGCAATGAGACGATGACTGAATCACGGTTGTTGAGATTGCGGCACATCCACTCAATTGAATCTGCATACACATTCGGCGTTGCCATCTCAACTGTTGCAGGAAGATTCATGATTGTCTTCCATTGCGGCGTTGGCTTCCAAATTTCGTTGACAGCGTTACAGACCTCAACTGCAAATTCAAGTTCAGTGCCTGTGTAGGACTCTGGTGAATATTCAAAAGAAATCTTTGTCTCAGGAACAGTTGCCATCAAATCCAAACAAAGCTGAGCTCCATCGGTTGCAATCTTCTTGATGCCCTCTTTATCGAGACCAAAGACAACTCGACGCTGCAGAGTTGATGTCGAGTTATAGAGGTGGATAATTGCCTGCTTAGAGCCGGCGATAGCTTCATAGGTGCGACGGATTAGTGGTTCGCGTGCTTGGGTCAACACCTGGATGATGACATCATCTGGAATCAATTTCTCATCAATGATTTTGCGAACAAAATCAAAATCTGTCTGTGAGGCAGATGGGAATCCCACCTCAATCTCTTTGTAGCCCATCGCGACAAGTAGCTTGAACATCGCAAGCTTGCGGGGCGTATCCATCGGATCGATGAGCGCCTGGTTGCCATCGCGAAGGTCAACCGAAGACCACTTTGGGGCCACTGTCATCTTCTTATCTGGCCAGGTGCGATCGGTAAGTTC
>CAZXVL010000116.1:0-2429 GCA_964644425.1 uncultured Candidatus Planktophila sp. | reverse complement strand
CAATGGCACCTGGAACGCGGACTACGGAGTCTGCCGATGGTGGAGCGTGCATGAGCAAGATTGAAATTCCCAATCACATTGCAGTGGTGATGGATGGCAATGGACGCTGGGCTAAGCAGCGCGGTCTGCCTCGCACAGCAGGTCATGAAGCTGGGGAGAAAGTTCTCTTTGAGCTCGTCGAAGCTGCAATGAAATTTGGCGTCAAAGAGATGAGCGCCTATGCATTCTCTACCGAAAATTGGAAGCGCACACCTGAAGAGGTGAAGTTCTTGATGGGATATAGCCGCGAATCCCTACGTAATCGCCGCGATCGCCTCCATGAACTTGGGGTGAAGGTGCAGTGGATTGGTCGCCCTCAGAGATTGTGGAAATCAGTCATCAGCGAGCTACAAGAGGCAGAAGAGCTCACCGCAAAGAATAAGAAGTTCACGCTCAATATGTGCGTTAACTACGGTGGTCGTGCAGAGATTGTTGATGCAGCAACAGAGCTAGCGCGCGATGTAAAGCGCGGCAAGGTCAAGGCAGATTCAATTACCGAAAAGACATTTGAGAAATATCTCTACTCACCGAAGATGAGCGATGTGGATTTATTCTTGCGTTCATCGGGTGAACAGCGCACAAGTAATTTCTTGCCATGGCAGGCAACTTATGCGGAGTTTGTCTTTATGGATGTGCTCTGGCCAGATATGACCCCTGATCAATTGTGGCGGGCCATCGAAGAGTATTCAGAGCGCGATCGCAGATTCGGAAAGGCTTGACCCTTCCGAAAGTTGAGGTTGCGGCAAGGCCTAGTTTTAAGTAGCACGCTCTCATATATACCGGTAGCGTTTTGCTATGCGAAAGATAGTTCTAGCGGCAGTCCTTCTCTCTCTTTTCGGCGCAAGTCCTGCATTCGCCCATCAACCAGTTGTGATTTCTAAGAGCGAGACCACACCGGATAAGGGGCCTCTCTTAGTTGATGGCACTATCTCATTTGCTGTCAGAGTTGCATTTACCAAGGCAGGCGAGAGTCGTGGATTCAGATTCCAATTAAAAGATGGAGAGTTGCTCTCGCTGCAATACCTGATCGTTGATAAAGCGCCGGAGAATAAGTTAAAGGCTAGCCAGCTACCAGCGGTGACAATCATCTCTCCTGCAGGAACTCGCACGGCGATGAAGTTCACTGAGCGCACAAAATTCTATGAACCCTATGGGGGAGTCAATTACCTTTACCTTTCAAGAATCTCAGCTACAGGTGTCAATGGCATCTACAAAGTTGTGATTACTTCACGGGCAAAGAGTGCAATTACTCTGGGTGTAGGAGATCGAGAAGTCCCAGGAGAGGTTCTCCGAGGACCAGTTAAAACTCCAACAGCGGCGCCAACCACTTCTTCAAGCCCAGCACCATCGGCCACTCCAACAATTGCTCCATCTGCGACTCCATCGGCCGTGCCAACACAAGCAGGAATTACTCTTGCCCAAGTTGCCCAGAATAAGAGCGCAGATAGCTGCTGGTCTGCAATCGATGGAAATGTATATGACCTGACCCGTTGGATTAATTCACATCCAGGTGGAGCTGCTGCAATTAGATCTCTCTGCGGAGTCGATGGCAGCGTTGCCTTTGCCGCCCAACACTATGGGCAAGTCAGGCCCGTCAGCCGACTGGCAATGTATTTGCTTGGCCCGCTCTCACGTTAATGACTTGTTGAGATCTGCATAGCTATAGGCAAGGGCAGCGACGGTAAAAATCCAAACCTGATAGGGAAGTAGTGCTATCCCGACCTTCCATGAGTATGAGAAGGTGAGAACTAAGAGCGGCAGAGTAAGAATTGCAGTAATGAGTAGAGAAGTTGCCGCTGACTTAAAGTCATGTACTGAGTAGAAGAAGTAGGACCAGCGCAGTGCGAAGAAAACGCTTGTGGCAAATATGAGAATTGTGAGAGCAGATATCTGCCATCGCGCTTGAGTAATAATTACATAGAGCGCTACTCCAATAACAATAAAGTTATAGGGCCAGATTGTTCCGATGACATAACCTGGTGGCTGCCAACTTGGGCGATTGAGCGACTGATACCAGCCGTAATCTTTATTCCAATAGTTGGCTCCACCTGCATATACAAGTAGCAGAATAAAACACATTGCTACGCAAAGGATTCTCCATAGTGCCATATCGCTAATTCTGCCCTAGGGGAGACACTTCTTCTAAGAAGCCGCAGGGTGATCAATTGGTGTTGGGGCTGTCAGTAATGCATGGCATTCAGCACATTGCGCATTATCTAACAAATACATTTCCAACTCGTAGGTGTGAGGACAAAAGGCAGCAGTAATCTTCATTAAGTGCGAGCCGCAAGCCGGGCATGCACAAGTCGGAATGCCTCTATAGTTTCCCATATCAGCACTTCGAGCATAGACCAAAGATTTCGGCGCTATGGCCGACCTCTCTGAAGCCA
>CAZXVL010000115.1:0-2441 GCA_964644425.1 uncultured Candidatus Planktophila sp. | reverse complement strand
GGTCAATAGTGACAACTTCATCTTGGCCAAGCTCTACAGCTCGCTTTGTGTAATCGATAAATGCTGCAACATCGGATGCTAAGAAGTTCTCGCCATCACCTAATCCTGCAACTAATGGCGAGTTTCGTCGAACGCCAACAATTGTCGATGGAGCATCTGCGTGGATTGCTAGAAGGGTAAATGATCCGCGCAAGCGCTTAACAGCTGCTCGCATAGCAGCGGTAAGGTCGCCATTGTGCTCTTTGCGCAGATCAGAGAGTAGGTGTGCGACAGATTCTGTATCTGTCTCAGATTCAAATACATGTCCACGGCTTTGAAGTTCAGCCTTGAGCTCTGAGTAATTTTCGATGATTCCGTTATGAATAACGGCAAGCTTGCCCTCGTTATCCAGGTGAGGATGCGCGTTGCGATCTGTTGGGCCGCCATGAGTTGCCCAGCGAGTGTGACCGATACCTGAATGCACTGCTGGAAGATTGGCAGGAAGGGCTGCCTCAAGATTGGCAAGTTTTCCAGCGCGCTTTTCTACAAAGAGTGAGTTATTGGTACCAAGTGCTATTCCGGCAGAGTCATAACCGCGGTATTCGAGGCGACGAAGGCCTTCAACAATGGGGGTAAATGCGGATTGCGGTCCGGTGTAACCCACGATTCCGCACACGAATTAGTTCCCCAGTTCTGCCTTAACAACCGCAGCAAGTGATGATGCGATTTCTTGAGCAAGGTTATCACTTGAGGCCTCGACCATCACGCGAATGAGGGACTCGGTACCCGATGCGCGAAGCAGAACTCGACCTTCATCACCAAGGCGCTCTTCAGCAGCGGCCACTGCAGATGCCACAGCTGTTGATTGAGGGAGCTGATCTTTTGCAACGCCTGAGACATTGATTAAAACCTGCGGGAATCGCGGCATCGCCGATGCAAGCTCTGCAAGTGACTTGCCGGTGCGAACCACCTCTTGCGCAAGGGTAAGAGCGGTCAAAATACCGTCACCGGTATTTGCATGTTCACGAATAATCAAGTGGCCGGATTGTTCACCGCCTAATGAGAAGTCACCTTCTAACATCTTTTCGAGAACATAGCGATCTCCGACTGCTGTTGTGAGAACGTTGATTCCGGAGGCCTTCATTGCTCTGAAGAATCCAAGGTTGCTCATGACAGTTGCAACGATCGTTGCATCCTTCAGTCGCCCCTGTGCATGAAATCCATTGGCAAGAATTGTCATGATCTGATCGCCGTCAATGACTGCACCACTTGCATCAACGGCAAGGCAGCGATCTGAATCACCGTCATGTGCGATTCCAAAATCAGCACCTTCACCAACCACAGCTGCCTGTAAATCTTCTAAGTGAGTTGATCCACAATTTTCATTGATATTCCAGCCATTTGGCGCGTGGTGAATCGCAACAACTTCTGCGCCAGCCTTTTCATAGACAAGAGGGGCTACATATGAAGAAGCTCCGTTGGCGCAATCAACGACAATCTTGAGTCCGGCAAGTGAGGTTGAAACTGAAGCAAGAAGATGGGAGATGTATTGCCCAGCAGCATCGGAGTCGTCAAAGACTCTACCCACATTAAGACCTGTAGGACGCTCCCATGGCTCTCCCATGCGCTTTTCAATCGCCGCTTCAATAGCATCGTCGAGCTTTCCACCACCACGAGCAAATAACTTGATTCCGTTATCAGGCATTGGGTTATGCGATGCTGAAATCATGACGCCAAGATCGGCGCCACGGGCTGCCACCAGATGCGCAATCGCAGGGGTCGGAAGAACGCCTACGCGATAAACATCAACGCCAGCAGAGGCAAGACCAGCAACGACTGCCGCTTCAAGAAACTCACCTGATGCGCGTGAATCCTGACCCACTATTGCTGTGGGGCGTTGGGATGAACTCTCAACCAGAATGTGTGCGGCGGCAACTGCTGCTGCGAGCGCGGTCTCAGCTGTGAGGACTGAACCGTTGGCTAAACCACGAATCCCATCTGTTCCAAAGAGAGCCACGTGGACCTCCTAGTAACAAATGGGAATGCGGATGAAAAGTTTGATTAACGCTTTGAGTACTGTGAGCGCTTACGTGCCTTCTTAAGGCCGTACTTCTTGCGCTCAATAACACGTGCATCACGTGAGAGGAATCCAGCCTTCTTCAGTGCTGGACGGTTAGCTTCACGATCGATCTCGTTAAGTGAACGTGCAACTCCGAGACGAAGTGCGCCAGCCTGACCTGAAACTCCACCACCGTTGATGCGAGCAAATACATCGTATGAACCCTCTGCACCTACTGTGCGGAAAGGCTCTGAAACGAGCTGCTGGTGAACCTTATTTGGGAAGTAGTTCTCAAGTGTCTTGCCGTTAACAACCCAGCGACCTGTTCCTGGAACGAGGCGAACGCGCGCAACAGCTTCCTTACGGCGACCTGTACCAGCACCTGGTGCTGTTACTGCCTTAC
>CAZXVL010000114.1:0-2474 GCA_964644425.1 uncultured Candidatus Planktophila sp. | reverse complement strand
TTCACGAGTCCTACGTATTAGCCCCGGCTTAGTAGGCGGCAACCCTCCACCGCGGTGGGGTGCTCCGGGTGACGACCAGGTAACTGCGAAGAATTGCAGTTGCAAGTGCGTGAAGGAAGTTCGTAATGACTCAAGGTATTTCTCGCCCCACTAGCCAAGTAACTGGCGCGTGGCTAGAAGACGATGATCCAGGTGAGCGTCAATTTATCAAGATTGGTTACTTGCTCCTTGAAAGTGGAGAGGTCCTTCCTGATATCACTATTGCCTATCAAAGTTGGGGCACGCTCAATGAAGCTGGCGATAATGCAATTTTGATTAACCATGCAATGACAGGATGGTCAGATGTTCCTGCCTGGTGGCCTCAGATGGTTGGCCCAGGTCTGCCATTTGATACAGATAAGTACTACATCCTCTGTCCCAATGTGATTGGTGGATGCCAAGGGTCAACAGGTCCTTCCAGTATTGCCCCGGATGGAAAGCGTTATGGTTCTAGATTTCCAATCCTGACAATTCGCGACATGGTCAGGGCCGAAGTTGCATTTAGTGATGCGTTGGGAATCAAGAAGTACTTGCTAGCCGTTGGGCCATCGCTAGGAGGAATGCGCGCTCTCGAGTGGGCGATTCAATTGCCTGATCGCGTCGGGGCTATCTGCACAATTGGTTCATCAGCTGTGGCAACAGGTGATCAAATCGGTACTGCCTCAATTCAAGTTCGAGCAATTAAGAATGATCCATATTTCAATAAAGGTGATTACTACGAGCAAGATCGCGGCCCTATTGACGGTATGGGTATTGCGCGACGCATCGCCCACCTGACTTATCGCACTGAGTCAGAGATGGATGTTCGATTTGGTCGCCAATTACAAGGAGATGACACTGGTCGATATGCCGTTGAGTCCTACCTTGATCATCAAGCAAATAAACTTGCAGCTCGCTTCGATGCCAATACCTACATCGCCTTGACTGAAGCCATGAATTCACACGATGTGGGGCGCGATCGAGGGGGAGTGGCGCAGGCTCTCGAGGCCATCACCGTGCCGGTTGTAGTCGTCTCCATCGATACCGATCGACTCTTCCCACCTCGACTTCAGGTTGAGATTTCAGAGCTGGTTCCCACCGCCGCCCCGCTTGTGAGCATCTCATCAGATTTCGGCCATGATGGATTCTTGGTCGAATCCGAAGCGGTGGGCGAGGCGGTGCGCCACGCCCTGGCAATTGCGGAAAAATCACGCTGAAATCGCTTTTTCTTCTGGGTATAATATGGCTATCACTTCGAGCAGTTCGAGATAGAAAGTCTCGAGATTAGTTCGAAAAAACCAAAGGACAATTGTGGCTGTATCAAGTGCGCTCAAAAACAAGGCAGTGAAGAAGTCAACTGCTAAGAAGGCTGCTCCAGCGAAGAAGGCGATTGCAAAGAAGGCGGTTGCAAAGAAGGCTGCACCAGCCAAAAAGGCAGTGGCTGCAAAGAAGCCGGCAGTCAAGAAGACTGCTCCTGTTAAGAAGGCCGCTGTAAAGCCAGTCAAGATTGAACTGAAGAAAGATCTTTCAGCTAAAGAGATTCAGCAACTCGTAGATCTCAAGCACGATATCGCTCGCCACAAGGAGATTGTCGAAGAGCTCGCCACTCACGGTATTGATAATTACCGCAAGGCAGTCAAGAAAGAATTTATGGCACTTGCTCAAGAGGCGCGCCAACTCGATGTGACTATCCCGGAAGCAACAGAGAAGGCTCGCAAGGCAGGCCTTGGTGGTCCAAACCGTATTCTCTCAAAGGCGCAGCTTGCGATGATCGCTCCTGCTCCTGTTGCAGAGCCTGTAAAGACAGATGCCCCTGCAAAGGGTGAGAAAGCTGTCATCCTTGATGAAGATGGCAATGAGATTGTTGTTGAAGAGATCGAAATCGAAGATGCAGATACGCTGATTGCAGAAGCGGCAGAGATTATCGATGCCGAGGGTGAGGGCACAAAGCCACGCGTCGTTGATGTTACTGAAGAGACAAATAAGTTTGAAGAGGGCTCCTTCCTTCTCCTTGATTCTGAATCAGATGATGATGAAGAAGATAAGAATGAGCGCGAAAAGCATAAGAAGGATCTCAAGAACATCAATATGATTCTTGAGGCCGTTAACGGCAAGATTCAGGGACGCGAAGTTCCTGCAAAGCACAACATTGATCAAGCAGAGGCTAAGGCTCTGACTTTCAAGCAGATTCAGCAGCAGTTTGCGATGAATACCTTCACTGATAAGTCAGCAAAGATTATTGCTGAATCTATCAACCAGGGTTACCTGAAGAATCTTGAAGATCTTCAATACTTCTTCAACGAACAGGCTCGTTTCGTTCAGACAGAAATCAAACGCCTCCCACCAGAGCAGACTGTTCTTACAGCTGGTGCAACTGCAGACCCTGTAAAGGATTACCTCAAGCAGATTGGCCGCGTCGCACTTCTTAATGCAGAGCTTGAAGTAGAGCTTGCAAC
>CAZXVL010000113.1:0-2511 GCA_964644425.1 uncultured Candidatus Planktophila sp. | reverse complement strand
GATTCGCCACATCTTGGTTCGCCATGAACAAGGTGCAGGTCATGCTGCAACTGGTTATGCCCAAGTCACAGGTCGTGCTGGTGTTTGTATTGCAACCTCTGGCCCCGGAGCCACAAACCTAGTTACACCTCTCATGGATGCACAGATGGACTCTGTCCCTGTAGTTGCAATTACTGGCCAGGTTCCATCAGCAGCAATTGGTACTGATGCTTTTCAAGAGGCAGATATTCGTGGCATCACCATGCCATTTACAAAACATAACTTCCTTGTCACAAAGGCTGCAGATATTCCGCGCGCTGTGGCAGAGGCGTTTCACATTGCAACCTCTGGTCGCCCGGGTCCGGTTCTTGTAGATATTGCAAAAGATGCACTTCAAGCCCAGACTACTTTTGATTGGCCAGCCAAGATTGAACTCGCTGGTTATAACCCAAAGATTAAGGCTGATGCACAATCAATCGTCGATGCAGCAGCTCTGATTGCCCAATCATCCAAACCGGTCTTCTATGTGGGTGGCGGTGTCATCAAGGCGAATGCATCCAAGGAACTTGCGCAATTAGTTGAAGTTCTGGGTGCGCCAGTTGTTACAACTTTGATGGCGCGAGGCGCATTCCCAGATTCTCATCCATTGCACCTGGGCATGCCAGGAATGCACGGAACCGTTGCTGCTGTCACAGCTCTTCAAAAGGCAGATTTGTTGATCACTTTAGGTGCACGTTTTGACGATCGCGTCACTGGAAAACTCTCTACCTTTGCAACTAATGCCAAGATAATTCACGCAGATATTGACCCTGCAGAGATACATAAGAATAAGTTTGCAGATGTCCCAGTGATCGGCGATCTTCGAGAAACCATTACAGCACTCATCCCTGCACTTAAGGCAGCTCTTTCTAAGAACCAGCCAGATTTAGCGCCATGGAATGCATCCATGCAAAAGCTCAAGAAGAGTTATCCATTGGGCTATGACCTTCCCGAAGATGGCTCTCTCTCACCACAAGCTGTTATCGAGCGTATTGGAAAGATTTCAGGAACAGAGACAATCTTTACATCAGGTGTGGGCCAACATCAGATGTGGGCTTCACAATTTATTTCATATGAGCATCCCCGTACATGGCTCAACTCAGGTGGCGCAGGCACTATGGGTTACGGAGTTCCGGCAGCCATGGGTGCAAAGGTCGGAGCACCTGATTCAACTGTGTGGGCTATCGATGGTGATGGCTGCTTCCAGATGACAAACCAAGAGCTTGTTACATGCGCACTTAATAACATTCCAATCAAGGTTGCAATCATTAACAACGAGTCACTTGGAATGGTTCGTCAGTGGCAGACGCTCTTCTATGAAGGTCGATACTCCAATACAAGTCTTGAATCAAAGCGCGTTCCTAACTTTCCAATGCTTGCCGAAGCGATGGGATGTGTTGGACTTTCATGTGAGCGCCCTGAAGATCTTGATGCAACGATTGAGAAAGCGATGTCGATTAACGATCAACCAGTAGTTGTCGATTTCCGTGTTCACCGCGATGCAATGGTCTGGCCGATGGTCGCTGCAGGAACTTCAAATGATGAAATCATGATCGCCCGCGCAACAGCGCCTGACTGGGATTCACAGGAGCTCTAATGTCAATTCACACACTTGAAGTTCTTGTTGAGAACGAGCCAGGCGTGCTTGCTCGCGTTTCAGGGCTCTTTGCCCGTCGCGCCTACAACATCGACACTCTCGTAGTAGGACCAACATCTAATCCAGAAGTTTCGAAGATGGTCATCCAAGTAAACCTTGAGGGCCACTCTCTCGAGCAAGTAATTGCTCAACTAGATAAGCTCATCAGCGTTATCAGCATTGAAGAGCTTTTCGATGGAGTAAAAAAGCCCGTTAAAGACACTCAGCCCGACTACCAAAACTAATTTCCAGAACTAACGCAAGAAACGACTAAAGGAGAAATACCGTGGCAACGATGTATCACGATCAGGATGCAGATCTATCCGTAATTCAAGGTCGCAAGGTCGCGATCATCGGTTACGGCTCACAGGGCCATGCACACGCACTCAACCTTCGTGATTCAGGCGTCGATGTGCGTGTTGGATTAAAGGATGGTTCACCATCTCGCGCTAAGGCAGAGGCAGAAGGTCTTCGTGTTGTCTCTGTTGCTGAAGCTACAAAGGAAGCTAGCGTCATCATGATCTTGGCTCCAGATCACCTCCAGCGCCATATCTATACAGAATCAATCTTGCCCAACCTAGAAGCGGGAGATGCACTCTTCTTCGGTCACGGTTTCAATATTCGTTTTGGTTACATCAAGCCACCAGCAGATGTTGATGTGTGCATGGTTGCACCAAAGGGTCCAGGACACCTCGTCCGCCGTGAGTTTGCAGCAGGTCGTGGAGTCCCAGATATCGTTGCAGTCGAGCAAGATGCAACTGGAAATGCTTGGCCATTGACACTTTCATATGCAAAGGCGATGGGCGGACTTCGCGCAGGTGGAATCCTTACAACATTTACTGAAGAGACAGAGACAG
>CAZXVL010000112.1:0-2674 GCA_964644425.1 uncultured Candidatus Planktophila sp. | reverse complement strand
TGAGGCGCACTCGACCGGGCTATGCGACGTCTCCGAGTTGCAGGCGTGAGTTTACAGGCTCTTTTAAATAACTCTAAACCGCGTAATCTAAGCCCATGAGCGCAAATAACAATGAAAATGCTGAGGTCACAGAGAAGCAGAAGCGAGTCCACGATCAGGCTCCATCTGAAGCCTTCGCTGAATTCATGCGCTCTGGCTGGGCACCATCTGACTTTGCAGATCTTGAGCCACTTGAAGTAGTCACATATGCCTACGCTCGTCGCCAAGTGCTCTCAGCAGCATTTCCTGGAGTTCGATTGGTTCTTCCAGCTGGTGGTTACAAGGTTCGCTCAAACGATACTGATTACCAATTCCGCCCTCACTCAGCATTCGCGTATTACAGCGGAGTTCAAGGATCCGATGCCACAGCTGATGCAGTCTTGGTAATGGAGCCAACTACAGATGGTCACCTGACTTATCTCTATATCAATCCTCGCTCTACACGCGATACCGATGCGTTCTATCGTGATGCAAAGTACGGTGAACTCTGGGTAGGTCGTCGCTACACACTCGACGAGGCAAAAGCTCGCTACCAAATTGATACACGCCTTGTCTCTGATCTCAAGAAGTTCCTTAAAGATGGAAGTGAAACCCTTGTAATTCGTGATCAGGATTCGATGGTCGATGGCGCAGTCAAGAAGAACGCCCGTGATTCAGAGTTTCTTACCTTCACGTCAGAACAGCGCCTTACTAAAGATGAGTATGAACTTCGTGAGATGCAGAAGGCTGTTGATGCAACCGGTCTTGGATTTAGTGATGTTATTGCGGTAATGCCTGCAGCTGTGAACACATCTCGTGGTGAACGTGTTCTTGAAGCGGCGTTCTATGGTCGCGCACGCGTTCTTGGAAATGAACTTGGCTATAACACCATTGTGGGTTCTGGTGCTCATGCATGTGTGCTCCACTGGATCCGCAATGATGGAAATGTTCATCCAGGCGAACTCGTTCTCATCGATGCAGGTGTTGAAGTAGATTCCTTCTACACAGCAGATATCACTCGCACACTTCCAGTATCAGGAAAATTCAGTCCTGCTCAACGCTCTCTCTATACCCTTGTATATGAGGCGCAATTAGCTGGTTTTGCAGCTGCAAAACCTGGAGTGAAGTTCTCAGATATCAACGCTGCCTGCCAAGCTGTTTTAGCTAAGGGACTTGCTGATATGGGCGTACTTCCCGTGACAGCAGAAGAGTCAATTAAGCCTGAAAATGGCTTCCATCGTCGTTGGACTTTGCATGGTGTGAGCCACCACCTTGGTCTTGATGTTCATGATTGTGCGCATGCGCGCCGCGAAAACTATATGGATAAAGAGCTTGAGGTCGGAATGGTGCTCACAGTCGAGCCAGGGCTCTATATCCAGCCTGACGATGAGCTCTTCGCCCCTGAATATCGCGGAATCGGAATTCGCATCGAGGATGACATCGTTATCACTGAAGATGGTTGTCGCAACCTCAGCCAGGATATCCCTCGCCATCCAGACGATATTGAAAAGTGGATGAAATCAATTCTCGGCTAACGAGCTACTAAAACGCCCAACCAGGCAGCAAGTAATCCAAAGACAATTGATGCCGCAAAGTTGATCAATACTGCGTAATTCTTCTTTAGGCGTATGCCTAGGTAGAGATCGAGCATAAAGGTCGACCACGTTGTAAAGGAACCTGCAAAACCAACTGCAATAAAGTCATGCCAGACCTCGGCTTTTGCAAAGGTAAGTCCGATAGCAAATGAGCCAAGAACGTTGACGATAAATGTTCCTACAGGGTGATCAGTAAATTTCTTAAAGTATTGATCGACCAAGAAACGTGCGGGGGCTCCAATAGCTGATCCCAAAGCAACAAGAAAAGCTGTCTTCATCGCTGCTTCACCAACTTACGCGAAAGTGGGAGAGAGATTGCAACTGCCGCAAAGCTGAAGATGATGTTGAGGGCGAGGAAGAGAACTCCACCCTCGTCAGGAACTACCGCCTCATAGGTGACTGCCGAGAATGTGCCTAGACCGCCGCAGAAACCTGGAAGCAGAAAGTAGCGCAGCTCTGTAAGGCCACGGCGCTCCATCAAGACCAGGATATGTGCGGCAAAGGCTGATGCGATGATGTTTGCTGTGAGATTTCCCTCTGCAGTGCCGGGCAAAATGGCACCAAGTGCATAGCGAAAGAGGGAGCCAATGACTCCCCCTAAGCTAACAAGTACTACCGGTTTCAGCGCTTAGCCTTTTTCCGAGTGATGCCTCGAAAGAGCGTTGTAATTACGCTGATAATCAGAGCAGACAAGATAGCAGCGCCAAAGCCTTCAACATCGAACTTTGTAGACCACGCATCTGTCAGTGACAACATCGCTGCATTGATGACGAAGAAGAAGAGTCCAAATGTTACGAGTGATACGGGAAAGGTAACGATCTTTACGATTGAGCCAAGAGTTGAGTTAATGAGTCCGAAGAGGAGTGCGACCCAGAGGTAGGTTCCGACTCCGCCATAGACGGTGACTCCCGGCACGAAGGTAGTAACCCACATTGCAAATGCGAGTACCGCCCAACGTATGAAGATCATTTAGTCACGCTTCTCTCGACGAAGTAGCCCGCTGAACATACGTGCTGGATCGTACTTAATATCTACAACGCGCTCCTTCATAGGAATGATTG
>CAZXVL010000111.1:0-2849 GCA_964644425.1 uncultured Candidatus Planktophila sp. | reverse complement strand
TGGCCGAACCCACTCTCTTCCCAGAGAGTGGGTTTCGTCGTTTACGGCTAGATATCGCCTACGACGGAACGAACTTCTCAGGCTGGGCCACTCAACCGGGTAAGCGCACGATTCAAGATATGGTTGAAGAGGCGATTGCTCGCATCGTTCGCCACGATATTGATTCGGTAGTTGCTGGGCGAACAGATGCAGGCGTTCATGCAACGGGGCAGGTCATCCATATAGATGTCGCAGATTCTGCCTTTGATCGCGAGCTGACTTATAAGGATCTTCGCTACAAACTCAATCGTATTCTCGATGAGGATGTGCGCATCATCGATATCGCCGATGCTCCAAGTGGATTTCACGCACGATTTTCAGCGTTGCGCCGCTATTACTCATACAAGATTCTCGATGATAACCAGGTCATCACCCCGGCCCAACGCTTTGATGTTGCTCCGTGGTATCGCCATCTTGATGCCGCGCTAATGAATGAAGCCTCCGCGCTGTTGCTAGGCAATCACGACTTTGCTGCCTTTTGTAAATTTAAGCAGGGTGGAACCACTATTCGTACTCTAGAAAAGTATGAGTGGATCAGAACCGAGGATGGGTTACTGATTGCAGATGTTGTGGCAGATGCATTCTGTTACTCCATGGTTCGCAACCTCGTTGGAGCCGTTGTCTGCGTTGCAGATGGTCGCAAACCTGCATCCTGGATTGCAGAGCTTTTGGCCAATAAGGAGCGAGTCTCCGACTCTCTCGTATTTCCGGCCCGTGGTTTGACGCTCTACCAGGTCGATTACCCATCAGATGATCAGCTTGTTGAACGTGCTCGAATCACTGTTGCTCGTCGCGGAGATCTCTTTGATATGTATGGCCAATTGAAAGCGAAGCAGTAAATGGGCCATATCGATGTTTCAGGCGTTGAGTACTCACTTTCAGATGGTCGAGTACTTCTCAACGATGTCTCCTTTCGCGTTGGAGATGGTGCAAAAGTTGCCCTGATTGGTCCTAATGGATCAGGAAAGACAACGCTTATCCGCATGATTTGTGGAGATATCTCACCGGATGAAGGACAGGTTTCCATTACCGGTGGACTCGGTGTGATGCGCCAGTTTGTGGGCTCAGTCCGTGATGAGACGACCGTGAGGCAAATTCTCCTTTCAGTTGCTCCTAAATCAATTCGTGATGCTGCAGAGAAGGTAACTGCTACCGAGCGTGCAATGCATGAGCAAGATACTGAAAAGTCACAGATGGCATATGCCCAAGCAATTATTGAATGGGGCGATGTCGGAGGCTATGAGTACGAAGTAATTTGGGATGTCTGCTGCACAGAGATGCTTGGCAAGACATTTGATGAGGTTGCAGATCGTCTAGTGAGCACACTCTCTGGTGGAGAGCAGAAGAAGCTTGTTGTTCGAGCGCTATTAGAAGGACCTGAAGAGGTTCTCATGCTGGATGAGCCCGATAACTATCTCGATGTTCCCTCTAAGCGCTGGCTAGAGAAGGTTATTAACGAGACGAAGAAGACAGTTTTCTTTGTCAGCCACGATCGCGAATTACTCGAAAATACAGCAACACGAATCGTTGCACTCGAGCAAGGCATTACTGGAAATACTGCTTGGGTGCATGGCGGTAAGTTTTCAACATGGCATGATGCACGAAAGGCTCGCAACGCGCGATTTGCCGAGTTATTGCTGCGTTGGCAACAAGAGCATGAACGACTTGTTGCACTGGTGCGAACATTGCAGGTTCAGGCTGCAAGTTCTCCTGATATGGCAAATAAGTATCATGCGATGCAGACTCGTCTGCGTAAGTTTGAGGAGGCGGGAGCGCCAGTTGCGCCACCGGTTGATCAAGATATTCGCGTAGGACTCAAGGGTGGACGCACTGGACTACGTGCTCTGACATTCGAAAATGTGGCAATTGAAAATGGTTCGGGGGAGTACCTGACCAAGCCATTTAACTTTGAGGTCTTCTTTCAAGATCGCATTGCGATTCTTGGAAAGAATGGAACTGGAAAATCGCACTTCTTCAGGCTGATCTCTGGTGAGAAGATGCAGCACACCGGTACTTTTAAGTTAGGTGCGCGCGTGGAGGTCGGTTACTTCGCACAGACTCATGCCCACCCTGAGTTTGAGAATAAGACTCTCCTTGAAATCCTGTGGGAGATGCACTCTCTGCAATTAGGCCCTGCCAAATCAGTCCTTCGTAAATACGAGATCGATCAACAAGCTGAGCAGAAGTTCACATCACTCTCAGGTGGCCAGCAGGCGCGTTTTCAGATTCTCCTGTTGGAACTTTCTGGAGCAACCCTGCTCTTGCTCGATGAGCCAACGGATAACCTCGATCTGGCAAGTGCCGAGAGTCTGGAGCGCGCCCTCGATGCCTATGAGGGGACCGTTCTGACAGTCACCCACGACCGTTGGTTTACGCGTGGATTTACCCGTTTTCTCGTCTTCGGCGACGATGGCCAGGTCTATGAGAGCCCTGATCCGGTCTTTTAGCTCGATTTTGACCCTACCCATGGGGGCAGGTAAAGTTCAACCCCTGCGCCAGTGGGCGCCGAAGTAACCAAGGTCTAAGAAAAAGAAGGTATAGAAGCATGCGTACATATAGCCCAAAGGCAGGCGACGTCGTCCGTAAGTGGCACGTTATCGATGCACAAGATGTTGTGCTCGGTCGTCTTGCAACACATGCAGCGACACTTCTTCGCGGAAAGCATAAGGCGACATTCGCACCTCACATGGATATGGGTGACTTCGTCATCGTAATCAATGCAGAGAAGATCGCACTTTCTGGCAACAAGACAAAGACAAAGTTTGCACACCACCACTCAGGTTTCCCAGGCGGTCTTACATCGACTGTTT
>CAZXVL010000110.1:0-2933 GCA_964644425.1 uncultured Candidatus Planktophila sp. | reverse complement strand
CCCAATCGTCAACACATACTTCTGGCTTTATACCGCCATGATCTTGGTTGAATGTCTAACTCTTTTCTGGTCCCCAGCAAAAGAGGCATCAGTTCCCAATCTAGTTCCACGCGACAAACTCGAAAGCGCAAACCAAGTCTCTCTACTCGCTGCTTACGGCACAGCCCCTATCGCTGCGATCCTCTTCTCACTCCTTACTCTTCTCTCATCCGCTATCGCTGCAATTAGCCCACTAATTCCAAGTAACTCAATTGATATTGCCCTCTATCTCAATGCGCTCTCATTCCTCTTTGCTGCCTGGACAATCTTTGGAATTAAGGAAATTCCAAAGGGTGCAGCATCTAAATCACAGAGCGATGACAATGTAGGTCAATCACTTATTCAAGGATGGAAAGCTGTCTCTGAATCCAAGATTATCCGTGGCCTCATCATCGGAATGGTCGGTGCATTCTCAGCAGCCGGCGCCGTCATTGGCCTTGCTCGTACATTTGTAGGTGATCTTGGTGGCGGTGACGCTGCCTACGGAGTTCTCTTTGGCTCAGTCTTTACAGGCCTTGCTATCGGTATCGCATTCGGACCAAAAGTATTTGCGCAGTTCTCTCGCCGCCGTTTATTTGGCGCTTCCCTGACAACCTCAGGACTCTTCCTTGTTCTTCTTGCACTGATTTCAAACTTAGTCCTCTCAGTCATCATTGTTGCAATTCTCGGAGCCTTCAGCGGTATCGCTTGGGTCACTGGCTTCACAATGCTTGGCATGGAAGTGCATGATGATGTCCGCGGGCGCACCTTTGCCTTCGTGCAATCCATCATCCGCATTACCTTGGTAGCAGTTCTAGCCATAGCACCCATCATTGCGGCCACTATCGGTGAGCACAGCTATCAGTTTGAGAACTTCACACTTGATTACAACGGCGCCCAGATCACTATTGGCATCGCCGGACTTATCGCAGTACTTATTGGATCAGTCTCATATCACCAGATGAAAGATCGCCCCAACGTCTCTCTCTGGTCGGATATCAAATCCGCTCTGCAAGGAGAACTGGGTTCAATCACCGGAGCGCCAACACAAGGAATCTTCATCGCCTTTGAAGGCGGCGAGGGTACTGGTAAATCAACACAATCAAAACTTCTTGCACAATGGCTTAAACAAGAGGGTGAATCGGTAGTTCTTACCCGTGAACCAGGTGGAACAGATCTAGGAAAAGATTTAAGAAAGATTCTTTTAGGACATGAAACTGGTGCAATCAGTCCCCGCGCTGAAGCGCTTCTCTATGCCGCTGACCGCGCTCACCATGTCTACTCTGTGATTCGACCAGCGCTCGAGCGTGGAGATGTTGTTATCACTGATCGATACTTTGATTCATCTGCTGCCTACCAAGGCGCAGGAAGAATTCTTAATCCAGCAGAAGTTGTTCGAATCTCTCGTTGGGCAACTGAAAGTTTGTACCCAACCCTTACGATCTTGATCGATGTCCCAGCAGATATCGGGCTAGGGCGTTTGCAATCAAGAGATCGACTTGAAGCTGAATCAAATGATTTCCACGAACGAGTCCGTCAGGAATACCTACAGATTGCCATGATGGATCCTGAAAGATATTTCGTTGTCGACGGCACCCAGCCAGTAGATGAAATCCATAGCCAGATAACTGAACGCGTCAGCGAACTACAAGCGCTCAAGCGCAACTCTGAACCTGAGAAGAAGAAGCGGTTTAGAAAGTAAATGCCATCTGTCTTTTATGACCTTGTTGGTCAAGAACACATTATCGAAATTCTTCAGTCAGCTACTGTGGCTTCGCGTGAAGGTGCTCAGACTCAAGAAATGACCCATGCTTGGCTCTTTACAGGCCCTCCAGGCTCAGGCAGATCCTCAGCAGCAATCGCTTTTGCACAAGCCCTCATCTGCCCCAACAACGGTTGCGGCACTTGCGCTGATTGCAACTCTGCAAAAACTAATGGGCATCCTGATGTTGAAGTTATTCGCACCGAGGGATTATCAATCAAAGTAGAAGAAATCCGCGAATTACTCACACGAGTTGCTTGGGCACCATCTATGGGTGGATGGCGAGTAGTTGTAATGGAAGATGCTGATCGGCTAACCGAATCTGCAGCAAACGCTCTTCTTAAGGCTGTTGAAGAACCAGGAACAAGAACTGTCTGGTTACTCTGTGCACCAACACTTCATGATGTCTTGCCAACAATCCGTTCACGTTGTCGCCATCTACAACTTCGCACACCATCACTCGAAACTGTCACAAAAGTTCTCATCAATCGTGACAACATCGCACCAGGAATGGCCGACTTTGCTGCTCGCGTTAGCCAGGGACACATTGGCAGAGCAAAGTACATAGCGAGTAATGAGTCAGTTCGCAGCAACCGCAAGCTCATCATGCAACTGTCACTTCAACTCGGTTCTCTGGCTGCGGCATTTCAAGCTGCGCAAACCCTTGTAGATCTTGCGACCTCAGACGCCAACTCCATATCGGATGAGCGTGATGAAAAAGAAATAGAAAAACTTCAAGAAGCATATGGAAAAGGCGCAACTGGCCGAGGAATGGCAACGGGTGGAGCCAAAGCCGTGAAAGAGCTTGAGAAAGAGCAGAAATCACGCTCCACCCGCAGGGTCCTTGACTCCATCGATGGCGCTCTCCTTGATATCGCAACTTTCTACCGTGATGTCATGATGGTGCAATCGGGTAACACAGAGTCGATGATTAATACAGATATGCGTGAAGAGATTGAAAGCTACGCCGCATCACACCCAGAGCATTCGACGATGCTAAAAATCAACGCCTTAATGGACGCGCGCACCAACCTTGCGCGCAATGCTGCTCCGCTCGTTACCTGCGAAGCCCTTATGTGCCAATTAGCGCGTAAGTAGCTAGCTAAACCAGCCCTTGAGGGTGGTCATGAGCACCCCTTGCGATACGGCAGAA
>CAZXVL010000109.1:0-3047 GCA_964644425.1 uncultured Candidatus Planktophila sp. | reverse complement strand
AGGCCTTGCCCGTTACCGCAATATCCGCGTCGAGCCAACAGAGGAAGCGAAGGCATCTGTCTACGCTAACTACGATGAATACGACCTCACACCATTTGATCAAGGTGGAACAGGCGAAGCAGTTCGCTTGGATGAAGTCGAAGTTCCTCGATAAATCTCTAACGACAAAGCCCGTCACTAGAAATAGTGGCGGGCTTTGTTATTTTCTAGATAAGGTGAATCTATGAGCAATGACTCCAAGTACCACGTAAAGCGCCATGATGATCGCGAAGTATTCGATCGAGATGCGGTAAATGCCCTTCTTGACTCAGAGTATGTGGCCCACGTTGGCTTTATCGATGCAGATATCAATGAGCCATTTGTTATTCCAATGGCATATGCTCGAGATAACGATCGCATCCTGTTGCATGGTTCAACAGGTTCACGATTAATGATGCAGCTGGCACAAGGTGCACAGATGTGCGTGACGGTAACAAAGCTCAACGCAATCATCGTGGCTAAGTCTGCTTTTAACTCTTCCATGAATTACGAATCTGTAATGATTTTTGGTCAAGGCAAGCGACTAGAAGATTCAGCAAAACTTGAGGCGATGGATCGCGTAACGGATCGACTTATTCCAGGAATGGTCGGTTATGCCCGCCCCACAACCTCAAAGGAGGCTGCTGGAACAATGATCATCGAACTGCCAATCGAGAAGTACTCACTTAAGGCTCGCACCGGGGGAGTCATGGATGAGCCTGAAGATAAAGAGCTACCTATCTGGTCAGGCATCATCCCGCTCTCACGTGTCAAGGGTGAGCCGATTACAGCCCCTGATTCGCAAGGTGTAGCACTGCCATCACACCTTCTTTAAGTTGGCCAAGCGCTCCAAAATCGGTGGGTGGGTGTAGTGCACCTTCACATAGAGTGGATGAGGATTGAGATTCTTCAGTGACTCACGTGCTAACTTCTTCAAGGCGCTATACATGTGATCTCTCGCACCTGGGTATGTATCAATTGAATATTGATCAGCTTGATACTCGTTATAGCGAGAGAAAGAGTTGCTTACCAATCCCAGCAAGGTCGATAAGGGAGTGAATAGCAAGAAGAAGGCAATCATCGAGAGATGAAAACTCTGCACATCTGATCCGAGAGCCTTTGAGAGGTTTGGATTTCCTAGAAGCCATCCCATAAGCGCGAGGATCGCCAATGTCTGCAAATTGCTCCATGCGAACATTGAGTAAACATGCTTGCGCTTGTAGTGGCCTACTTCATGTGCCAAGACTGCAACTGTCTCTTCAATGGTGAGTTTTTCAATCAATGTGTCATAGAGACCAATGATCTTCACCTTGCCCATACCTGAGAAGAATGCGTTGAGCTTAGTTGAGCGCTTTGATGCATCCATTTCGTAGAGCTTAGATAGAGGAAAACCCTGCGTATGGCAGTAATTCTCAACAGCGGTACGCAACTCTCCATCAGGGAGCGGCTTAAGTTTGTTAAACATCGGCAAGAAGATACGTGTACCAAAGATGAACATAAAGAGTGAGAAAGCAACGAAGAGTAGCCAAGCAACTATCCAGAATTGATCTTGAAGCTCTTGGTAGATCCATGCAACTGCATAGAGAAGCGGCAAACCAACTGCGAGGGAGATTGCTAGTTGTTTTACCGTATCGGCAAAAAATAGGCCCTTAGTAGATTTGTTAAATCCAAACTTCTCTTCGATCACAAAAGTTGAGTAGTAGCCTGCCGGGATATTTCCGATAGTCGCCACTGTAATTAATATTGCAATAAAGGCGACTGTAATCAGTAATTCGTTCTCAATTCTCTCTCGAAGCCAGCTATCCAACCAGGCAAGCCAACCAAAGATAATTGCGGCAAGCATCGCAGCTGTGGTGATGAGGCTAGTTATCGAATCAAAACGATACTGAGCACTTCCGTATTCCATGGACTTCGCATACTCCTGGGCGTTATAAATTCCAGAAGCTTCAGCTGAAAGAGGCTGATCCTTACCTTTTTCATTGAGGTAATTGATAGCCGCTCCAGCTAAGAAGTCGACTAGCACAAATGAAACTATTCCCAACAGAATAAGATTTGAAGTACTCATTGCTTCCACCATTTCAAAGTTTGTTAGACCAAGCAATTATCGCGCTTGGAAGTATGTAAATCAACGACACAAACGCAAATCCAAGTGAAATTAGTTCTTGATTATCTGGCTCAAATTTTGAAAAAAAGAGGCAAGCAGTGCCGATGATTGCCAGCAGAAATACAATTTTGTAGGAGCGGGTGAATGCCTGCTGGCTTAAGAGCTGCTCCCGTTCATCTAATGTCTGTGTGGGAAGATCATTAATTGAATAAATCGAGATACGAATAAGCATCATAGGAATTACAAGAGAAAGACCAAGAAAAACAGCAAAGATATTGGGCACTGTAGAAAAAGTAAGTGCGAGAAATGCAAACAAGAGCGCGAAATAAAGTTGCACATGCCCTCTTCTAAATTGCTGAGAAAAAAAGCGAGATGGGCGATCATCTTCGCGGACTAACTTTGGCGGTAGTTGACCTAGTTTTGTATAGCCCACTGGAACTGCGAGTCCAAAGAGGTAATCTCGGGATAAGTGTTTATTAGCCATTGTTCTGCTCCTGCTCGTTCGGATGGGTTATAGGGGAGAAGAGCTCCTCAACGGAACAAGTGAGGGCTCTAGAGAGCTTTAGGGCCAAGGAGAGGCTTGGGCTATATTGGCCACGTTCCAGATAGCCAATAGTTTGATAATGAACCCCTACGAGATCAGCTAATTGCTGGCGCGATAGGCCCGCCAGGCTGCGAGCCTTCTCAATCTGGTTGATGAGGGGCTCTTCAGGCGTTCTGCTCATAACTGTAGTATAAATGCTATGTAGCATTAATACAACAAAACAGCCCTTTAAGCCATGGTGAGCGAGACACGCCCGGGATCAAAAATTGTGGATACTCCAAGAAATTTTCGCAGCCAAGGAGTAAAAGGGCCGTTTTGACCTTTAGCCCACCTGCCAGATACCTTTCTCCTCTGCGCTTTTTGCATGCAACACACCCGACC
>CAZXVL010000108.1:0-3063 GCA_964644425.1 uncultured Candidatus Planktophila sp. | reverse complement strand
AGCAAATGGCTGATCCAAAGGGTTTTATGACAACGCCTCGCGAAACTCCAAAGCGACGCCCTGTTGATGTGCGCATTAAAGATTGGCGCGAAGTGTATGAACCACAGAGTTTCGAACACCTACAGAAGCAGGCAGGACGCTGTATGGATTGCGGCATCCCGTTCTGTCATAACGGCTGCCCACTCGGCAATTTGATTCCTGAGTGGAATGACTTGATGTGGCGTGGGTATAAGTCAGATGCACTCGATCGCCTGCACGCAACAAATAACTTCCCTGAATTCACAGGACGTCTCTGCCCTGCGCCATGCGAAACTGCGTGCGTTGTTGCAATCAATCAAGAGGCTGTAACAATCAAGCAGGTAGAGCTTCGCACCATTGAAGAGGCATTTGGATTTGGCGCAGTAAAGCCGATGATTCCAGATCGTCTCTCAGGAAAGACAGTTGCTGTTATCGGCTCAGGACCAGCAGGACTTGCAGTAGCACAACAGCTCACACGAGCAGGTCATACAGTTGCTGTCTATGATCGCGCAGATAAGGTCGGTGGGCTTCTGCGTTATGGAATTCCAGAGTTTAAGATGGAGAAGAACATCCTTGATCGACGCCTTGCTCAAATGGAGCAAGAGGGCACCCGTTTTCGCGCAGGTGTAAATGTCGGTGTGGATATCACTGGTGATGCACTTCGTGCACGCTATGACGCAGTAGTCCTTGCTGTTGGTGCTACCCAATGGCGCGACCTTCCAATTAAGGGTCGCGATTACAAGGGTGTCTATCAAGCGATGGAGTTCTTACCTTGGGGAAATAAGCAGGCACTTGGTGAGGTCGAAGTTCCACCTATCAATGTTGCTGGAAAGCATGTCGTCATCTTGGGTGGTGGCGATACTGGAGCAGACTGCCTCGGAACATCCATTCGCCAAGGAGCGGCAAGTGTTACCCAGTTAGAGATTATGCCTCGCCCAACACAGGAGCGTCCTTCAGGGCAGCCATGGCCTACATATCCAATGATCTTCCGCGTCTCTAGTGCACACGAAGAGCTCGATAATCGAATCTTCGGTGTGAGCACAGAAGAGTTCTTGGGCGATAGCGAGGGCAACCTTCGCGCCCTGAAGATTGTTGAGACAGAATTCAAAGATGGAAAGTTCCAGTCAATTCCAGGAACTGAACGTGAATTGCCAGCAGATTTTGCATTCTTAGCCATGGGCTTTACCGGTCCTGAAAAGAGCGCACTCATTGATCAGCTTGAAGTTGAACTCGATGACCGAGGCAATATCAAGCGTGATGAGAACTTCCAGTCGAGCCAAGAGGGAGTCTTTGTTGCAGGCGATGCGGGCCGCGGCCAATCTTTGATCGTATGGGCGATTGCAGAGGGGCGTTCAGCTGCAGCGGCAGTTGATCGCTATCTAGTGGGGGAGACTCAACTACCTGCTCCCATCGAACCGACAACCCGACAGCTGTTGGTGTGATCCTTCAGAATTACAGATATATCACAGTAAAAAACCGATAAGTAATATCAAATGAAAAATATAAGAAGATAAGGTACGAAGATGCGCAGAGCGAAAATTGTATGCACCATGGGTCCAGCTGTTGAATCTCCAGAGAAGGTTCGCGAACTCATCGCAGCTGGAATGAATATGGCGCGACTCAATCTCTCCCACGGCTCTTACGAGGAGCACCAGGGTCGCCTCGATCGCGTTCGCGAAGCAGCAAAGGAAGCTGGCAAGGCTGTGGCGATTCTTGTCGATCTTCAAGGGCCAAAGATTCGTCTAGCTCGCTTTGAGAACGGTCCACACGAGCTCGCTCGCGGAGACATCTTCACAATTACTACAGATGAAGTTCCGGGAACAAAGGAGCGCGTCGGTACAACGTATAAGGGCTTGCCGGGTGACTGTAAGCCTGGCGATTTCATCATGATCGATGATGGCAAGGTCACTGTCGAAGTTGTTGAAGTCAAGGGAAATGATGTTGTGACTAAGTGCATCTATCCAGGGGCTGTGAGCAATAACAAAGGTCTCAATCTTCCAGGAGTAGCGGTCTCAGTTCCTGCAATGTCTGAAAAAGATGAAGAGGATCTTCGCTGGGGGCTACGAGCTGGAGCTGACTTCATTGCGCTTTCATTTGTTCGCAATGCTGCAGACATTAAAGATGTTCATGCAATTATGGATGAGGTAGGAATCCATATTCCTGTCATCGCAAAGATTGAAAAGCCTCAGGCGGTAGATAATCTCGAAGAGATTGTCGATGCCTTCGATGGCATCATGGTGGCCCGAGGTGATCTTGGCGTGGAGATGCCAATTGAAGATGTGCCTATGGTTCAAAAGCGTTGCGTCGAACTCGCTCGCGAAGCAGCAAAGCCAGTCATTGTTGCTACACAAATGCTCGATTCCATGATTACAAATTCACGCCCAACTCGCGCAGAGGCAACTGACTGTGCAAATGCGGTCCTCGATGGCGCAGATGCCCTCATGCTCTCAGGTGAGACCTCTGTCGGAGACTTTGCGATTGAAACAGTTCAGACAATGTCTCGTATTATTGAAAAGACAGAGAAAGAGGGGCTTGATCGCATCCGCCCACTCTCACATGCACCACGCACCAAGGGCGGGGCGGTAACTAAGGCAGCTGCAGAAGTTGGCGATGTTCTAGGTGCAAAGTACCTTGTGACATTTACTCAGACAGGTGACTCGGCTCGTCGAATCTCACGTCTTCGTTCACATATTCCAATTCTTGCAATCACCCCAGAATCAGGTACGTATAACCGTCTTGCGCTCTCATGGGGTATCGAGCCAATGATCTCCCCAATGGTCAAGCACACCGACGATATGGTTCTTCAGGCCGATCGCATCATTATTGAGACTAAGCGCGCGGCAATTGGCGAGCAGGTCATGATTGTTGCAGGAGCACCTCCAGGAATTCCAGGATCGACCAATGCAATGCGCGTTCATACTGTGGGCGATGCAGTCAATGGCGTAGTTCCCGCTTATAAATAAGCGCTTTCCATCGGGTAGTATTCGGGACAGAAGCCTCGGTACTCCAACGGTAGAGAGGGCAGTCTCAAACACTGCATAGTGT
>CAZXVL010000107.1:0-3161 GCA_964644425.1 uncultured Candidatus Planktophila sp. | reverse complement strand
TCTTTCTCCATGGATGCAATCACCGGAATGTCGAGTGGAATCATCGAACGGTATGTAATCGTCATGTTCGATCCGCCGTTGCTACCGCATCAGGTCTGCGAAGATAGAAAGGCTCTGAAACATTCTGCGAATGAGAAAGCGCCACAAGTCGCGCCACATCGGGATAGAGATCGAGAATGTAACCATCAACATCTGCCGGAAAATTAACTGCAGGTCCTTCTACACGAACCCCATCTTTATAGCGTGCCCAGTAAATTTCCTTACGGCGAGCATCGATTGCGATCGTGTATTCACTCTTGTCGACCATGATTGCATCAAGTGAACAGATACCAATCACAGGCAGATTACGAGCGGCTGCAAATGCACGAGCAAATGCAATACCTACACGAAGACCGGTAAATGGTCCCGGCCCCATACCTACGACAACGCGATCAGGATTTACGCCCTGCCCCATGGCTTGCTTGACTAGATCGGCAACCGCGTTGCCATGATCGGTTGCTCCATCATGAAATCCCTGCCACAAAACTTCTGAATCTTTTGTAATTCCAACTATCGTGCGCGACGTCGATGTATCAATCACCAAACTTGTGGTCATAGCTCAACACCATCCCAGCGCGATCCAACTGCTGAAATTGTGACAATACGTTCTTCGCTGCTGCGATCAATTGTGATCTCAAGACGGTCGTCGCTTAAGCGTGCAGATTCTGCCCCACCCCACTCGATAACAGTGAGCCCATCTTCACGAGCTGAATCTAAATCCAAATCATCGAGATATAAGGCGGCATTGCCCGCCTCTAACAATCTGTAGACATCAACATGAATCAACGGCATTGATCCAAGATGGATACGGGAGATAACAAATGTTGGTGAAGTGACATCATCGATGCCAAGGGCTTGCCCCACACCCTGAACAAAGACAGTCTTGCCGGCACCCAATGGACCGTTGAGAAGAATGAGATCTCCAGGGCGACAGAGTTTTGCAATGCTTTCACCGAGGGCAGCCATCTGCTCAACATCTGCAACGCGATAGGTAGCCATAATGGTTAAGGGTAGTAGATGACGAAAGGCCCTGGTTTCCCAGGGCCTTTCGTACTTACTTATTTTAATAAGTTACTGAAGTGACTTAAATAAAGGCACTCGGAACTTATTGTCATATGACAAGCCAGTCTTACGAGCAGCTGAAGTGATCTTGCCGCCTAGAGGGAACTTGCCATCTGTCAAAGCGGTTGTCATGAGGTTAGCTGCTGCCAACCACTGAGCTGCCGTGAAGTCACAGTGTCCGGTTCCAGGACCACCCTTAACGGAGGTATCTGGCTTGCCTTCTGCAGTGAACTTTGAGTACTTAGCGGCTGTTTTTTGCCACAGTACAACCAAGTTATTTGTCGGCGCGACATAGTTGCGACTCTTCTTCGCCTCTGTCATCGCCTTCATCTTCTCAGCCGCATACTGCTCCGCGTAACCGTCGATATACCACTGGACGATTGAAGCTGGAACAAATGAGTCAGTTTCAGATTGGAAGATCACTGTTGGCTTGGCAATCTTTCCTGTCAATCCGAAGATTGAATTAATCTTCGCAACCGCTGCTGGATCTGCGGTTTCGCGTGGAGTTGCAGCAAGTGCGCCGATGATGGCCGCAACTGCACTGTTTCCACTGAGTGCGAAGGAGTAGATATCAGCCTCTGCTGCAACGCGAGCTGCGTAGTCGGTCTTTGTATTATCAAAGACTTTTCCTCCTGCAAGGAGTTCAGCATCTGCATTGAGGAAAGTACCGTAATTGAGAGTCTTGCCCATGTTCTCAAGAACTGCAATCGCAGGCGCGATTGCGAGGGGGTAAGTTTCTGCGGTTTCAGCAGAAGGAGCTGAAGTTCCATCAATGTGCTCACTTCGAGTAGGAACACCAGCCATTAGGCCAACGAGGACTACTGCAGAACGTGAAGGAATTCCTGCTGCTTGAAGTGCCTTACCTGCCGGGCTAGCTGTTGCTGGCCAAGATGTCTTTGCATCAGGATTTGCAACTTGCGCAGAGAGCGCACCAAGAACGGTGAGAATCTTGCCCACGTTGGCTAATTGTTGTCCTACGCGTACGGCAGGATCAGTTGAGTACCCTCCGACGATAATTGAAGGATCAAAGAGTGCTTTGAATCCCCAGAGAGCATCTCCAAAGTAGTCAATAATCGCGCCACTTGGATTAGCTGCAGGGCAAGCAAGAATCACGCCATCAACAAGTTCAGGGTTCTTCTCAGCCAACATCTGTGTATGCAACGCTCCAAGAGATACTCCCCAAGCGATAACTTTTTTAGTTGTTGGGAACTGAGTCTTGAATGTTGCAATTAATTCCTTGTTTGCGGCGAGTGCTTCAGTTGCGTTGATTCCTTGGCGAGCAAAGCCAGAACCTGCAACGCCATAACCTGCGGCAACTAGTTTGTTGATAACTGATAAGTCAGTCTCTGCAAGAGGTCCTGGTTCTGCAACATTTGTTACAGGCACTGCCTTACCAAACCCTAGAGGGATTCCTAGAGATTCGGGAATACCAATTGAAGGACGCAAGCCGTGTGAGTAAAGGAAAACAGTGCCATTGAAATTGGCAGCTGCAATCATCGAGTACGGAGCACCATCTGCACCAACGCCGCCACACTGTGTGACGAAGTTAGTGGTTTTGCATAGAGGAGCAGCCTTGGCTGCAGTTGGCGCGCCGACGACGACTGTTCCAGCAAGGGCTACAACTGCAGCTGCTGAGACGATACGTGATTTAAGTGAGAGTTTCATTATTAGAGTCCCTTCGCAGGCATAGCAGGACGCTTGTATGTTGATTCAACAACTGGTCCTGAACCTGAATCGGTTGTGTAGACGGTGTACTTACCGCCGTCTGGTGTCAATGCACCTGTTGGTCCATATGTTCCCATCCAATATCCGGTCGCACCGACGTGTGATGTCGATGAGTATCCGAGTGGAGTAAGGAATGGAGAAGGAAGTGTTGCTCCCTTTGTCTCGATCAACTTGATAAGGCTTGCGCGTGTGACGTTACGTCCTGCTGCCTTCAACGCCTGAACGGTGAAGAATGCGTTAGACATACCAGCTACAACGTTGTTGTCGAAGGTCTCGTTTGGCTGAGCAGCTGCATAGATTGTCTGGAATAGCTTGATGTATTCATCAGATGAATC
>CAZXVL010000106.1:0-3199 GCA_964644425.1 uncultured Candidatus Planktophila sp. | reverse complement strand
CGATTGTTAAATTGTAAAAATCGCAATTTCACCGCATAAATACACCCCGTTTAGGGCAAGTAAGTGCCGAACTACCTATCGCAAGGACCCTAGCCATGGGAGGATTCCAACATGCTACCTAATTACTGGACCAGCCCTGAGACCACTGCAATCAATCGCCTACCGATGCTCAATATCGAGCATTACGAGAAGCTCTCACTCGATGGGATCTGGCGTTTTCAGTTATTACGCAAGCCAACCGATTCGGTTCGCAAGCGTTGGTCAAAGATTCCTGTGCCAGGTCTATGGACGATGCAGCAACCAAGTGATGTCTTCTTTGACAAGCCGATCTACACAAATGTGCAGATGCCTTTCGACCAATCTCCGCCAAACGTTCCCGATGAGAATCCAATGGGCGTTTATGAGCGCGACTTCGAAATTCCTGGTTCATGGGAGAACAAGCGCATAGTTTTACATCTCGGCGGATATGAATCCGTAGCTCTTGTCTGGGTAAATGGACAGGTAGTCGGAATGAGCAAGGACTCACGCCTTGCAGCAGAGTTTGATATCACCACATTTATTAAGGGTGGCAAGAACACACTTCGCATTGATGTGACCAAGTGGTCTGATGCAACTTATATTGAAGATCAAGATCAGTGGTGGCATGGCGGAATCACTCGCTCTGTGAAGCTTTATGCAACAAATGATGTTTACATCGAACGCCTCTACACAACTGCTGGTCTTGCAAAAGATAATTCAACTGGAACTCTCAAAGTTGAAGCATTCATCGGTTCACTCAATAGCAAGCCAACAGCCGGTTACACACTTCGTGCTCGTGTTGAAGAGCTTGCAAAGTCAAAGGGAGCTTCAGTTGAAGGCACGCTCTCAACTGTGGTGCCGCCGATTTGGACAGAGATCCCTGAGGAGCTTCGCAACGCAAGCCGTGATTACTTTGTTGGCGAATACTGGAATGGCAATATGCCAAAGTCAGTTACTGACGCCCTTGCAAAGATTGAGCCTCCAACTCCGGGGCGCATCCTCTTTGAGACAACAATCCCTAAGGTCACGCCTTGGAGCGCTGAAAACCCTGTTCTATACACACTTGCCCTTGAGCTTCTTGATCCTGCTGGAAACGTTATTCAGATTTCTAGCCAGAAGATTGGATTCCGTAGCGTTGTTATTAAGGGACGCGACCTCTTGGTCAATGGTCAACCGGTCATGTTCTATGGCATCAACCGTCACGACTTCAACCGCTTTACTGGTCGTGCACTGACACGCGATGATATGCGTCAAGATTTGCTTGAGCTCAAGCGTTGGAACTTCAATGCTGTGCGCACATCGCACTATCCCAATGATGCCGCTTTCCTTGATCTCTGCGATGAACTTGGTTTTTATGTAGTTGGCGAAGCAAACATTGAGTCACACGCCTTCTATGACTCAATCTGTAATGACCCTCGCTACCTTGGTGCATTTGTCGAGCGCGTTGGTCGCATGGTCGAACGTGATATCCACCATCCAGCAGTAGTTCTCTGGTCACTCGGAAATGAATCCGGTAAGGGACTCAATCACGAAGCGGCTGCTGCATATGCTCGTTCACTCGATCCATCACGTCCATTGCACTACGAAGGTGCAATTCGTGGTGACTGGCGTGGAGGACATTCACTTACTGATGTCATCTGTCCGATGTATCCATCAATTAATGCGATTGCTAGCTATGCAAAGTCTGGCAAACAAGATCGACCATTAATTATGTGTGAGTACTCGCATGCAATGGGTAACTCCAATGGAACTCTTGCTGAGTATTGGAAGGTCATTGAATCAACACCTGGTCTACAAGGTGGATTCATTTGGGAGTTCTGGGATCACGGCCCTGATCAGCTTATGGCTGATGGAACAACTCGCTCTGCCTATGGTGGAGACTATGGAGAGACCAAGCACGACGGAAACTTCTGCTGCGATGGAATGGTCTTTCCAGATCGCACCGCAAAGCCTGCGATGCATGAGTTCAAAGCAATCGCTGCTCCTGTCGTTATTGGAACCACAAAGGCTTCCACAGGTCAGTTCACACTCTTTAACAAGCAGTTCTTCACCGATACATCTGATTTCGACATTCTCTGGTCTATCACTCGAGATGGCATCGTTGTAGATGGTGGCCGGGTAAAGGCTCCAACTGTGGCGCCACGTAAAACTGGTCGTTTCACGCTCAAATCTGCCGCACTTCTCAAGGCCGACGGCAAGGGTGAGCGTTCAATCACCTTTACCGTCCACCGAAAGAGCAGCACGGCGTGGGCGCCAACTTCTGCTGAGATCGCGTGGAACCAATTCCCGCTTCCATCTAAGGCCGAGACAATCTTTGCCGAGAAGAGCAATGCTCTCTTCGAAGGTTCACTCAATGATGCCGGAGAGATTCAACTTCCTTACGGAACATTTGCACCTGAGCTATCTCTCTGGCGTGCACCTACCGATAATGATCGCATCGGACATATTGCAACTAAGTGGGAGCGATACGGAGTACGTAACCTTACTCGCACCGATTGCACCATTACCGAGACAGCAAAGTCGCGCAAGGTAGTTAGCATCTGGGAGACATCTACTGGATTCTCAATCAAGCAGACTCAGGTCATCACACCAGTTGTTGGTGGTTTTACCGTCAAGGAGAGCATAGTTGTACCAAAGCAGCTTGAGGATCTTGCTCGCGTTGGAATCAACCTCGAACTCAGTGGAGCACTCGAAAATCTAGTCTGGTTTGGAAATGGCCCACACGAGTCTTACCCTGATCGCAAGATTGGTCGCATTAACCGCTGGGCATCAACAGTTGCAGCACAGTACATTCCTTATGTGCGCCCACAGGAAAATGGCGGCCATGCAGCAGTGCGCTGGTTCGAGCTTTCAGGTAACGATGGCAGTGGTCTGCGTATCGATCTCGATAAGCCACTTCAGGTATCCATCACACCAAACCGCGCAGTAGATCTTGCTGATGCAACTCACAATGTCGAAGTTAAGCCTTCTGGCAATGTTGTTGTTCATATCGATGCTGCACATCGCGGTGTCGGAACAGCTTCATGTGGTCCAGATACTCTGCCTCAGTATCTAGTGGGTGGCGGTACCTACACCTTTGGGTGGACTGTTCGCGCTTTCTAACTCTTGATGATTTAAGAGTTAATCGGCCAAGAGATTGGCTCTGGGTACTTTGCACTTCGATTATCTCCCGATGATTTGC
>CAZXVL010000105.1:0-3277 GCA_964644425.1 uncultured Candidatus Planktophila sp. | reverse complement strand
GCTTCATCGTTTTCAGATATTGCAGATAAATGGGGAGCTCCTCTCGATACATCTTCGCCAGAGAATTTACTTGCATCACAAGCTAGCGCCTCATTTGCAATAAAGAAAAACCTCGAGGCAGAACTTGCTGAGCGAAAGCTGACTGAACTTTTCTATAACCTCGAACTTCCCATAGCTGAACTTCTTGCGATTATGGAAAGTCGCGGAGTTGCAGTTGATACAGAAGAACTTGCTCGCCTCCTCGAACTCTTTGAAGGTGAAGTAGCCGAGGAGACTGTCAAGGCACATGCTGCGGTTGGCCATGAATTCAATGTTGCATCTCCTAAGCAGCTGCAGGTAGTCCTCTTCGAAGAACTTGGCTTGCCAAAGACGAAGAAGATAAAAACTGGCTTTACTACCGATGCCGACTCGCTCAATTGGCTCTTTGAGAAGACGGCTCACCCTGTCCTTGCATCACTTCTTCGCATACGAGAGGTGAAGAAGCTCGCCACAACAATCGATGGATTAATTGCTGAAGTGGCAGGGGATAAGAGAATTCACACCCACTTTGCTCAGACAGTTGCCGCAACAGGGCGTCTCTCATCTGTTGGACCTAATTTGCAGAACATACCCGTGCGCACTGAAGATGGACGCAAGATCCGCGCAACATTTATCGCAGGTAAGGGATATGACGCCCTCTTAACTGCTGACTACAGCCAGATTGAAATGCGCATCATGGCCCACCTTTCACATGATGCCAATCTCATCAGAGCATTTGAATCCGGTGAAGATCTCCATGCATCTATTGCCGGTGAAGTCTTCGGCGTTAAACCAGGCGATGTAGATCCTGAGATGCGTCGTCAGATTAAGGCGATGTCATATGGTCTTGCATACGGTC
This sequence comes from uncultured Candidatus Planktophila sp., assembly GCA_964644425.1. Lineage (GTDB taxonomy): Bacteria > Actinomycetota > Actinomycetes > Nanopelagicales > Nanopelagicaceae > Planktophila. The sequence continues at coordinate 2,400 of CAZXVL010000105.1, read as the reverse complement.
TTAGCTCATATGGTCTTGCAGCACAGTTGGACCTCTCACCTCCAGCGGCGCAAGATTTGATGGATCGATACTTCGAACGCTTTGGTGGAATCCGTGATTACCTCAAGACGGTAGTTGAAGAAGCGCGCAAAGTTGGCTACACAGAGACTGTTATGGGTCGCCGTCGCTACCTCCCAGATTTAATGAGTGATAACCGCCAGCGCCGTGAAGTCGCAGAGCGGATGGCGCTTAACGCTCCCATCCAAGGATCGGCTGCTGACATCATTAAATTGGCAATGCTCAATGTTCAGAAGGCACTTGTAGAGGGAGGGTTTACCTCTCGACTGCTTCTTCAGGTCCACGATGAGTTGATTCTGGAAATCATCTCCTCAGAAGAGGCTGCCGTTACAGAGCTTGTTCGACGTGAGATGGGGAACGCATTTCCTTTGAAAGCACCGCTGAATGTTGGTATCGGTGTTGGTGTTAACTGGAACGTCGCCGCTCATTGATTAGTTGGTGAATTATCTTTCATCGCAGCTAGATCTTCTTCATCGGTAGGTAACTTATTGGCTGCAGCTAGACGGCCTTGACCCATGTTAAGAATAAGAAGGCCACAACCAATACATATTGTTGTGATGGCCAGAGCTGTCTGAGGAGTGAACTTCTCTGAGATCCATCCGCCTGATGCAGAACCTATTGCAATGAAGAGACCCTCAATCGTCCATAGCCAACCCATCATTCCTGTGGGTGAACCTTTTGGTCGTACCGCTTCCATGACCTCCCAATAGAAAACTTGAAGAGCTCCACCCACAAGGCCAATGAATGCTGCGCCAATTGCCATTGACCAGTTGGGATAGGTAAAAGCAAGGGGGAGGGAGACGGTAAACCATGCAATGTAAGTCTTTCGCATAGCGCCAAGTGGGGTGGTGCTCTTGGAGACAAGTCCACCGAGAAGCCCACCGACAATGTTTGCAATACCTAGTGCGGCCAAAATCCAAGCAGTGTGATGCGGAACCTTTTCGATAGTTGCAAATGATGGGACTGCTACATCAAAGATTCCCCATCCAAAGCCGATGAAACATCCTTCGATGACAAGAAGTTGAAGTGGCTTATGGCGCCACATAGAAACCTTAACCTCGGGTTTCTCTTCAGGCTTCCAATTTCGGGCAATCTTTGTTGCAGCAAGGCAACCTCCACCTAGAGCCATCAAAGCGGCGGTAACCATAAGTGCACTGGAGGGATATTTTGAGAGTGCAAGAGTTGTTGCAATGACGGGACCAACAACGCCTGCAGAGCTCATCACTGCCGTGTCTACTGCGTATGCGGTGCGCAACCAATCATCTGAGACAACATCGCGCCATAGTGGTCTGACTGAGAGATTGATTGGCGGAGCGGTAAGTCCCAAGATTAGGGCGAGGATTAGTAGTGAAGCTTTCTCTGATGCGCTGTTGAGTGCAAGTAACATAATTGTGTAGCCGGGTACTTGAATGCGAAGTGGCCACTTCATGCCAAAGCGATCGATGATAGTTCCACGAATTCCTGCGGTAGCAGCACCTGCGGCTCCATTGAGGCCAACTGCTAATCCTGCAACTGCTACAGAGTTGAGCTCTTGCTCGATTTTGAAAAAGATTGCCAGGCTGACCATTCCGTAGGCGACTCGAGCTGGAAATGCGCTCAATACCAAGACCCAGACATTGGGGAATCGGAAGAGCTGGCGGTATCGCTTCATTGTGTAGGGATTCTACGCTCACTTTCTGGGGCAATATGAGCAGATTTGCTCCGCCGATACGCTCGCACGTAAACTCGCCCTCCGACAACTGAATACGTCCTATCCCTACTACTTTCTATCCCTACGGAGCATCTTGACTACACAAATCGCAGTAAACGACATCGGATCAGCAGCAGATTTCCTTGCAGCAATCGAAGGCACAATCAGAAATTTTTCAGACGGCGACCTCGTTGAAGGTACAGTCGTTCAAGTAGACCGCGAAGAAGTACTTCTTGATGTCGGTTACAAGACAGAGGGTGTAATCCCTTCACGCGAACTCTCAATCCGCCACGATGCAGATCCAAATGACATTGTTAAGGTCGGCGATAAGGTCGAAGCTCTTGTTCTTCAGAAGGAAGATAAAGAAGGCCGTCTCATCCTCTCAAAGAAGCGTGCTCAGTACGAGCGTGCATGGGGCGAGATCGAAGGCAAGAAGGAGCGCGACGAAGTTGTCGTTGGAACAGTTATTGAAGTTGTTAAGGGTGGCCTCATCGTAGACATCGGACTTCGCGGCTTCCTTCCAGCTTCACTCGTTGAAATGCGTCGCGTACGCGATCTGACTCCGTATATCGGTAAGCAGGTTGAGGCTCGCATCATTGAGCTCGATAAGAACCGCAACAACGTTGTTCTCTCACGTCGTGCATTCCTCGAGC
>CAZXVL010000104.1:0-3365 GCA_964644425.1 uncultured Candidatus Planktophila sp. | reverse complement strand
GCGATTGTGCCGAGCTTGCTTCCAGATCATCTCTTGCCAGCTGGAAATGTGGCCAAAGGTATCGTCGGCAAACTCGGAACTATCGTCGGCCCTGGAGTGGGAGGAATATCTGTTGCCGCATTTGGCGCAGATCTCACATTCGCAGTCACTGCCGCCGCTTTCCTTGTTGCAACCTCCATGCTGCTTGGAATCAAGGAACCTCCCCGTCAAGAAATTCTGGAAGATAAACCGACCTTCCTCTTTGAGTTGCGTGAAGGACTCAAGCTCGTCTGGGAGATTAAGTGGATCGCAGCATCTATTGCGATGGCGACCTTTCAGTTGATGGTTATTGTTGCTGCAGAGACAGTCCTACTGCCAGTAATCACACGTCGAGAATTTGGTACGGACTCAGTCTTTGCAATATCTGCAGCGGCATTTAGTTTGGGTGGGGTCATAAGCGCTGTTGTTGCAATCAAGATAAAGACTTCCCGCCCTGGACTGCTTGCAATCTCGATGTGGTCTCTCTTTGCAGCAGCTCCACTTGCTCTGGCATTTCCTATCAACCCACAGTTTGTGATCTTCGGTTACTTCATCGCCGGCCTTTCTATCGGTGGATGGGAGGCATATTGGGTCACGGCAGTGCAGCGAGAAGTGCCGCAGGATATGCAAGGTCGTGTCTTTAGTATCGACATGGTCGGATCTGGCGGATTGATGCCTATAGGCATGGCACTCGTTGGTCCCGCTGTCGCTTTATTTGGCGAGAAATCCTTCCTGCTGGGGGCAATCATCTTCCATGTGATTATTTGTTATCTCGTACTTCTTGTACCTGGAGTCAAAGAGTTAAGAGATCCTCGACGCAACGAGAGCAATTCGCCTGAGAGCGAACAAAGTCAGGCTTAATTCAGCCCACATAAGGCGCACCTAAAAACTATATTTACCCCCATGTCCACACGTATTGGCGAGGCAAACGACCTCTTGAAGTGTTCCTTCTGCGGCAAAACCCAGAAGCAGGTAAAGAAGCTCATTGCAGGTCCAGGTGTTTATATCTGTGACGAGTGCATTGAACTCTGCAACGAAATCATTGTTGAAGAACTCTCTGAACAAACTTCACTTGGCCTCTCAGATCTTCCAAAGCCACAAGCAATCTACGAATTCCTAGATCAATATGTCATCGGACAAGAACGCGCAAAGAAGTCACTCTCTGTCGCTGTTTACAACCATTACAAGCGAGTTCAATCAGGTGCATCACGCGGTGAAGATGGAATCGAACTTGCTAAGTCAAATATTCTTTTGCTTGGTCCAACAGGTTGCGGCAAGACACTGATGGCTCAGACACTTGCTCGCATGCTCAATGTTCCATTTGCGATTGCCGATGCGACCGCACTGACTGAAGCTGGATATGTCGGTGAGGATGTCGAAAACATTCTTCTCAAGCTTTTGCAGGCGGCAGATTACGATGTGAAGAAAGCTGAAACCGGAATCATCTACATCGATGAGATTGATAAGGTTGCTCGTAAAGCAGAGAACCCATCCATCACTCGTGATGTTTCAGGTGAAGGCGTGCAGCAAGCACTCCTTAAAATTATTGAAGGAACTGTTGCATCTGTGCCACCACAGGGTGGACGTAAGCACCCACATCAGGAATTTATTCAGATCGATACGACAAATGTCCTCTTTATTGTCGGTGGAGCTTTTGCGGGCCTTGAAAAGATTATCGAGGCACGTAGTGGTTCATCAGGAGTTGGTTTCAATGCAGAGATTTCTCCTGCATCTGAAAAGAATACAAAGGACATTTTCGCCGGCGTCATGCCTGAAGATCTTCTCAAGTTTGGAATGATTCCTGAATTCATTGGTCGCCTCCCAGTTCTTACAAGCGTGGAGAACCTCGATAAGCCTGCATTGATGCAGATCCTTACAGAGCCAAAGAACGCACTTGTAAAGCAATATCAGAAGCTCTTTAACCTCGACGATGTTGATCTTGAATTCACCTCTGATGCCCTTGACGCAATTGCAGATCTCGCACTTGCACGCGGAACCGGTGCACGTGGACTTCGCGCCATCATGGAGTCAATCCTGCTCGGCGTTATGTATGAAGTTCCTAGCCGAAGCGATATCGCAAAGGTGATAATCGAGAAGGAGTGCATCACCACAGGGGCTTCTGCCACTTTGGTTGAGCGAGTAGGAGATCTTCCAAAGCGCTCACCGCGACGCGATAAGAGCTCTGAGGAAAAAAGCGCCGCTAGTTAATCCCGCTAGACTGCCCTCCATGACGAAGCGCGAACTCGCTCCATCCTTTGTGCCGGCCGACATTGAGCCACGCCTCTATCAGCACTGGGTAGATTCTGGATACTTCACTGCAGATTCCTCATCACATAAAGAACCATTCACAATCGTTATTCCTCCACCTAACGTAACTGGCAATCTGCATATCGGCCATGCACTCGATCAGACACTTCAAGATTGCTTAACTCGCATGAAGCGCATGCAAGGTTATGAAGCTCTCTGGTTACCAGGAATGGATCACGCAGGTATTGCCACACAGAATGTTGTGGAGAAGCAGTTAGCGGCTCGCGGTCTTACACGTCACGATCTTGGTCGTGAAGAGTTTGTAAAGAAAGTTTGGGAGTGGAAGGCCGAATCTGGAGGACAGATTCTCGGTCAGATGAAGCGCCTTGGCGATTCTGTTGATTGGTCTCGCGAAGCATTCACAATGGATGCAAATCTTTCTCAAGCAGTTCTAACAATCTTTAAGAAACTCTACGATGCAGATTTGATCTATCGCGCAGAGCGCATCATCAACTGGTGTCCACGTTGCCTTACTGCTCTTTCAGACATTGAGGTTGAGCACAGCGATGATGAAGGTGAGCTTGTATCAATCAAGTACGGCTCTGGCGATTCTGAGATCATCGTTGCAACAACTCGCGCAGAGACAATGCTTGGAGATACTGCAGTCGCAGTTCATCCAGACGACGAGCGTTATGCACACATGATTGGCAAGAACGTGCTAGTACCTCTCATCAATCGGGAGATCCCTGTGGTTGCTGATGAGCATGTAGATCCTGCCTTCGGAACTGGTGCGGTAAAGGTAACTCCTGCCCACGATCCCAACGACTTTGAGATTGGCCTACGACACAACCTTGCAAACCTGGTCATCCTCGATGCAGATGCGAAGGTTGTAAATACAAATAGCGCATTCGATGGTTTGGATCGTTTTGAGGCACGTAAGGCGGTAGTTGAAGCTCTTCGCGCAGAAGGTCGCATTGTTGCCGAAAAGCGTCCATATATCCATGCAGTCGGACACTGTTCACGTTGCGATACAACTGTCGAGCCACGTCTTTCAAAGCAGTGGTTTGTAAAGGTTGCACCACTTGCAAAGGCAGCAGGTG
>CAZXVL010000103.1:0-3369 GCA_964644425.1 uncultured Candidatus Planktophila sp. | reverse complement strand
CCATAAGTTCCAACTCCCGCAGCAGTGGTTGCAGCAACTCGCACATAAGTTGAGACTTGGCTTAAACCAAGAATGTCATAGGTAAATGTCGAGCTATTTGTAGTTGTGGCAGTTGTCCAAGTACCTGATGTGCCTGTTGTTGAATACTCAACCCGATATCCCGTAACGCCAGTATCGACATCAGTTGGCGTAGACCATGTAACTCTGATTCCCCCGGCGATAGCAGTCTGGGTGAGCGAGGTGGGTGCGGATGCGTAGCCGCCAAAGGCTTGTGCAGTCTGAGAAATTGGAGATAGCAATGATGCGAAGACGGAGGCAAGCAAAATGCCAAGGCGTAGACGCATGGGTTTAATTTACTAAAGCAAGACTAAATCGTCACGATGCACGAGCTCACGCTCATACTCGGCTCCAAGAGTTGCTGCTAGCTCCTTTGTTGAACGGCCCAACATCTGAGGGATCTCTGCCGAATCAAAGGCCACCAGGCCACGGGCAATTACTTTTCCATTTTTACTAGATAGCTCGACGGTATCACCTGCTGCAAACTCTCCTTCAACTGCGGTGACACCAGCTGGAAGAAGGGAGACTCCCTTCTCTAGAATTGCTGTGACAGCTCCGTCATCGAGTACCAATCGACCTCGTGCGGATGAGGCATGTGCAAGCCAAAGAAGTCGAGAATTCGTCCGTGATCCTTGAGCATGAAAAATTGTGCCAAGCTCTTTACCTAAAAGCGCATCCGCAGATTGAGCAAGTGATGTAAGAAGCATTGGCGTGCCAGCAGATGTTGCAATTCGAGCAGCTTCAATCTTTGTCACCATGCCGCCACTTCCAACACCGGCAGCTCCTGCTCCCCCAACTTCGACTGAATCGATGTCAGTAAAGCTCTTTACATCATGAATTGCAGAAGCACCTGGTTGTGAGGGATGTGCATCATAGAGAGCGTCAACATCGGAGATCAGAACTAAGAGATCGGCTTGAATAAGTAGAGCAACAAGGGCTGCAAGTCGATCGTTATCGCCAAAGCGAATTTCAGCAGTGCCCACAGAGTCATTTTCGTTAATGATCGGAACTACCCCGAGTGCAAGTAAACGTGAAAGAGTCTGCTGCGCAGTGTTGTAGTGCGAGCGACGCACTACATCTTCTGTGGTGAGCAATACTTGTGAAGAGACAATCGAATGTGCAGAGAAGAGCTCGTTGTACTTTGCAATGAGCAAACCCTGACCGACCGATGCTGCCGCTTGTTGCGTAGGAAGATCCTTTGGTCGTGATGTCAGTTTCAGCGGCGCAAGTCCTGCTGCGATAGCACCCGATGAGACGATCAGAACTTCTGCTCCGCGTACACGAAGAGAAGTGGCGAGTTCGACAACCTTTGAAACTGCCAATGAATCGAGGGCTGAACCAGCAGAACCTGTCAGCGAAGATGAACCGACCTTAAGGACGATGCGCTTGGCGTCAGTTACTGCCGTGCGATTCATTACTCTTTCTCGCTCTCTTCTTTAGTCTCATCAATTGCCTCAATAACCTGAGGTGTATGAGGATCTGAAACTTTGTACTCCCACTGCTCGGCAATCTCTTCATCTGAGAGCATGTCTTTCTCGCGCTCTGGAGCATTCCATGTCCCTTCAAGGCGTGAATCTTCTCCGCGACGATGCAAGAACCCTGCAAGCTGCTCAGCACCTGCTTCGATAGTTGGCTCCCAATCGAAGACAACTTCATTGATTCCAGAGCCGATTCGAACTTCAGAACCAGCTACCGCTCCAGCTTTGTAAAGGGCCTTTTCAACACCAAGCTGTGCCAGGCGATCTGCAAGATATCCGATTGCTTCTGCATTCTTAAAGTTTGTTTGAAGTACCCAACGATAAACCTTGGCTCCACGAACTGAGAATGAGCCATCTCCATTAACCTGCACGCTAAAGCCTGAATCATCAACAGCTGTTGGGCGCAATATGATTCGCGTGCGCTCTTCAGACTTTGCGGCGGTGCGCTCTGCCTGTACAAGGCGCGCCATCGCATACATCAAATCCTGAAGGCCCTCGCGAGTAGCAGCTGAAACCTTATAAACGTCGTAACCGCGCGCTTTCAGTTGATCTTCGACCATATCGGCCATTGCAGCGCCATCAGGAAGGTCTACTTTATTGAGGGCAACAATTCGCTTACGATCTTCAAGTCCACCATAAAGCTTGAGTTCATTCTCGATTGCATCTAGGTCATCGATTGGATTTCGCTCTGTCTCAAGAGTTCCACAATCAAGCACATGCACTAGAGCAACACAACGCTCGACATGGCGAAGGAATTGAAGACCAAGGCCCTTGCCCTCTGATGCCCCAGGAATAAGGCCTGGAACATCTGCCACCGTGAAGCGAGTATCTCCAGCCTGGACAACGCCAAGGTTAGGAACGAGTGTTGTAAATGGATAATCAGCAATCTTGGGGCGCGCTGCAGAAACCGCTGCAATGAGCGAGGACTTTCCGGCAGATGGGAATCCAACGAGTGCAATATCTGCAACGGATTTAAGTTCAAGAGTGAGTATGCGTTCTTCACCTGGCTCACCTAAGAGTGCAAATCCAGGTGCACGACGCTTTGATGATGCGAGTGAGTTGTTGCCAAGGCCACCCATTCCACCGCGTGCAGCTAAGAATGTTGTTCCGATTCCAACGAGGTCTGCAATCTGCACACCATTTTCATAGATCACTGTTCCATTAGGAACAGGCAAGATGATGTCCTCACCCGATACGCCATCTTTACGATCGCCATAGCCTTGATGGCCAGATGTTGCTTTGCGATGTGGTGAGTGGTGGAAATCAAGAAGTGTGGTCACGGAAGAATCAACTACGAGAATGACATCTCCGCCGCGTCCACCATTGCCGCCATCTGGGCCGCCGAGTGGCTTGAACTTCTCGCGCTTTACAGAGACGCAACCATCTCCGCCTTTTCCGCCGGTAGCAAAGAGCTGCACGCGATCAACGAATGTTGTCATCGAACTACTCCTTCTCTACTTGGGGCCTTAATCAATTATTTATTGTTTTTCACTTACTGCTGTAATAAAAAAGCGGACCGCGCTAAATGCGGCCCGCTCTCTTAAGAGAAACCTTAATTAAACTGCAGGAACTACATTCACTACGCGACGACCGCGAGCGCGACCGAACTCAACAGATCCACCTGCGAGTGCGAAGAGAGTGTCATCCTTACCGCGACCAACGTTTGCGCCTGGGTGGAAGTGTGTTCCACGCTGACGTACGAGGATCTCGCCTGCGTTTACGACCTGGCCGCCGAAGCGCTTAATGCCGAGGTACTGTGGATTGGAATCGCGACCGTTACGTGTCGAGGAGACACCCTTCTTACTTGCCATTTATTGCGCCCCTTTTACTTAAC
>CAZXVL010000102.1:0-3429 GCA_964644425.1 uncultured Candidatus Planktophila sp. | reverse complement strand
GATTCAAACCGATGTCGGCAAGGCATCTTCAGTCACCGCTGCGATCTCTGCTATCCCTGGAGTCACACTCGCTGAGGGAATCACCGGTCCATATGATGTCATCATGCGCGCTGAAGCCTCAACAATGGAAGAGTTCGGTCGCATCATCTTGTCTAAGGTTCAAGCTGTACCAGGAATTACTCGGACTTTGACCTGTCCAGTAACCGGCTGATCAACTCTTTATAAGGAAGTCCGCTGGCAACCCACATTTTTGGGTATGCAGATGAAGGTGTGAAGCCTGGCATTGTGTTGATTTCATTGATAATTATCTGACTATCCGGTGTAACAAAGAAATCTACACGAGCAAGTCCACTAGCGCCTATCGCCTTAAAGGCCGTTACGGCAGAGCTTCTCAGAGTCTCGATGACCGATGCCTCATAAGGTGCTGGAATATCTATTCGAGTTGCCCCATCGAGGTACTTAGCTTCAAAGTCATAGAACTCAAAGTGGGGGTCAATCCACACTTGTCCAGGAATTGATGCTTCAATCGAACCATTGCGTTCAAGAACAGCACATTCGACTTCTCCGCCAACAATTGCGCTCTCGATCAGCACCTTAGTGTCATATCTCAACGCCTCTTCCATTGCAGCTGAGAAATCGCTCAAAGACTTAACCTTTACTGTTCCACGACTGGAGCCTCCGCGAGATGCCTTAACGAATAGAGGCAGACCAAGGTGTTGTATTGACTCGCTTACCGCCTGAGGATTTTTCTTCCATTCAAATTCGGTTACGGTGACACTCGGCGCTACAGCTAACCCAGAGGCTGCAAATGCAATCTTTGAATCTGATTTATCCATCGCAAGCTCTGAAGCAATGGCGCCACTACCCACATATGGAATATTGATTTGATCGAGTTCTCGCTGCAATTGGCCATCTTCACCATAAGTGCCATGAAGTACTGGAAAGACAATATCGATAGCAAGATTTTCGCCTTCACAAACAAATCCAGCTGCGCTTCGTTGCACCTCTGGATAATTGCCAGAAATTGAGGGCAGAGTGCCTGCTTCCATCTTTAATGAATAATCCAGTGGGAGTAGGAGCCATTGCCCTTCACGAGTGATACCAATCAGAAGCGGTTCGAAAGCACTCTGATCTATTGCCGATAAAATTCCACCTGCTGAAATACATGAAATCTCATGCTCACTGCCTGGTCCCCCACAGAGAATTGCTACACGTGAGCTCATCGAATGAAATTCTCCGCTTTCGTCGTAATCTCCATCAAACGCTGGAGCGCTTGCTCTGGTGAGAGTGTTCCACTAACGATATCTGCAACTGACTCGATCACAGGCACCTCAACACCCACACGATGGGCAATCTCAACAACGGCACCTGCAGATGCCACTCCCTCTACTGTCTTTGCCACTTTAAGGCGAGTCTCCTCCATTGAACCAGTGCGGCCCAGGACTTCGCCAAATGTGCGATTGCGTGAGAGCGGGGATCCACAACTTGCTACCAAGTCGCCCATGCCCGCAAGACCTGCTGCGGTGAGTGGATCAGAACCGTGTGCCGCACAGAGACGAGCTACCTCATTGAGGCCACGTGTAATGAGCATTGCTTGCGTATTTTCACCAAAGCCCATACCAATTGAGATACCTACTGAGAGTGCAATAACAGATTTGATCGCCCCTGCGAGTTCACAACCCATGACATCGGTAGATGTATAGGTGCGATAGTAGGGGGTACGGAACAGTTCCCGGATAAAGTCAGCCAGCTCTTGTGACGCAGCTGCGGCAACCGCGCCTGCTGGTTGTCGCAATACGAGTTCATCAGCAAGGTTTGGACCAGTGATGACGCCGACTTTAGTCACTCCCCACATCTGTTCAATAATCTCAGACATGCGCATCTGTGTGCTGATCTCAATACCCTTAAGCGTGCTGACAACTACTGCATCTGGGTTTACTAGCGGCTTCCATTCTGCAAGCATCGGACGTAGCTGTTGTGCGGGAATTGCCAAGACATAAATGTGAGTGTGTGCGAAAGCCTCTGTGATATTTGAAGTTGCCTTCAGCTCTGTAGGCAGAGTATGGCCATCAAGGTATTTCTCATTTGTATGTGAAGTGTTGATCTCATCGACAACCTCATCGCTTCGACCCCACAGAAGTACGTCATTGCCGGCATCATGGAGAACCTGCGCCATTGTTGTACCCCAGGCGCCTGCTCCAAATACCGTTACACGATGTGACATTACTTTGCCTTTTTCTGCTTCTTAAAGTTGCCTGTACGAGGCAGTGTTGATGTATGTGGATCAAAGATCACTGCAGGGCGTTTTTCTCCACGAATCTCTTCGAGCATTTCTGTGATGACGCGCATGATCTCTGCAGTTGCCTCAATGAGTGCCTGTGGATCTTCATGCTTGCCCTTCCAGCGAGAGAGGTCAACAGGTTTTCCAGCACGCATCTGAATGGTCTGTCGCGGAAAAATTTTGATCCTATTTGTATATCGAGGGATGACTTTCTGAGATCCCCACTGCACAATCGGAATCACTGGAGTATCCGTCAGAAGTGCTAGTCGCGCGCACCCTGTTTTGGCAACCATCGGCCAGAGATCATCATCGCGTGTAAGGGTTCCTTCAGGGTATACACCTAAGAGATGACCCTTCTCTAAGAGAATCTTTGCGTGATCTACCGCCTTGCGAGCATCTCCGGTCTCACGTTCAACCGGAATTTGTCCCGCAGCAAGAATGACTCGCCCAACCACGGGAACTTTAAAGACACCAGATTTTCCTAAATAACGGGGTGCACGACCATTCTTATAGAGAAAGTGCGTAAGGACCAATACGTCAAGATAGGAGAGGTGGTTTGAGGCGACGATGACACGTCCTGAGGCAGGGATGTTCTCTCCCCCACTCCATTCGCGCTTCATGCATGCACGTAGAACTGGAATGAGAATCTTCGTCCAGAATTTAAAGGTGGCATTTGTACCAAGTGGATAACCCTGAGGAGGGTCGTACTTCACCTTGAATTCAGACATATCTCAATTCTAATCGCGAAAAAGAGAAATGGAGCCGGCTTTCGCCGACTCCATCTCTACAAACTTTAAGAAGAAATTACTTCTTCTTAGCTGTCTTCTTTACAACCTTCTTAGCTGCAGGCTTCTTTGCAGCAGCCTTCTTCTTTGCAGGAGCCTTCTTAGCAACCTTCTTAGCAGCAGCCTTCTTTGCAGGCTTCTTTGCAGCAGCCTTCTTTGCAGCAGGCTTAGCTACTGGCTTTGCAACTGGCTTTGGTTCTGGCTTTGGAGCTGGACCAAGCTTGCGATCGCCAGCAATGACCTCTTTAAGAGCCTTTGCAGGGAGGAAGCGAGCCTTCTTTGATGCCTTGATCTTGATTGTCTCGCCTGTGAATGGGTTACGTCCCATACGTGCCTTGCGATCAACCTTCTTGAACTTACCGA
>CAZXVL010000101.1:0-3457 GCA_964644425.1 uncultured Candidatus Planktophila sp. | reverse complement strand
AAGGACCTCTCCAGCTATGGCTTTGAGGATTACACCCGCATCAAGCATGTGATGACAAACCTCAACGGCTAATTTCACGCTCGAGAGAGCCCCTTACTGACTCGAAAATTGCCTCAAAAAAATCTCTCACTTGAGCCAATTTAGGTTTGGCCTATCGGCCTGGGGGTTACATAATGAGCCCTGCAAAACCGTCCCTTACACCGGCTCGATCAGCGACCCACCCTCGCTGCTCGATTATTAAAAAGGAGCCCTTGATGGCTAAGAAAGCACTCTCACCTGAAGCACGTTCAATCCTTAATTCACGCATCTCACGTCGTGCAGTTCTTGCAGGCGCAGGAGCAGTAGCTGGTGCATCAGCGCTCGCTTCATGTGGTGGTTCAGGATCTGATGCTGCAAGCACAGTTCGTTGGGCAAACTGGACACTCTACTTAGATGTAGATGAGTCAGGCACAAGCTATCCAACTCTGAATGCATTTGAAGAGAAGTTTGGTCTTGATGCAATTTATTCAGAAGATATCAACGATAACGATGAGTTCTTCGGAAAGGTGCAAGGCCAGCTCAAGCTTGGTGAAGATATTGGCTATGACCTCATCACACCAACAGACTGGATGGCAGCACGTTTCATTCGTCTTGGCTACACACAAAAGTTTGATAAGGCAAATATTCCAAATGCAAAGAACATCTTGTCTTCTCTTGCAAACCCATCATTTGATCCAAACCGCGATTCATCACTGACGTATCAGGGAATCATGGGTGGTCTTGGTTGGAACACTGCTGTTAACCCAAAGGGTATGAAGTCAGTTGATGATCTTTGGACACCACAGAACAAGGGAAAGATTGTTGTTCTTTCAGAGATGCGTGACACCATCGGAATCATCTTGCTCTCACAGGGCGTCGATGTCACTAAGGTGACAGAGGCTCAATTCCTCGGAGCAGTTGAGTTCCTTGAGAAGAAGATTGCAGATGGCTGGATTCGCGGCGTCAAGGGCAATGAATACAAGGAAGATCTCATCTCAGGCGATGCAACAGCTGTTATAGGTTGGTCAGGCGATATGTTCCAGCTTGCAACTGAGAACGAAGGCAAGTTCGACTTCGCTATCCCAGAGTCAGGTGGCACTATCTCAGGCGATAACTTCCTCATCCCATCAACAGCATCTGCTGAGGGTAAGAAGAACGCTGAGACTCTCATTAACTACTACTACGACCCAGTTGTTGCAGCTGAAGTTGCGGCATACGTGAACTACGTAACGCCAGTTCAGGGTGCGCAAGAAGAGATGGCAAAGTTCGATCCAGAGCTTGCAAAGTCTGAGTACATCTTCCCAACAGAGAAGACACTCGCACGCCTTAACGTCTTCAAGTCACTTACACCTGCAGAGGAAACTTCTTGGACAGAAGCATTCCAAAAGGCTGCTGGTAACTAAGTTGTCATCAATCTCTTCAGCGCGCGGCGATCTCCGTCTCAATCACGTAACTAAGAGTTACGGTGATTTCACTGCAGTTAATGATCTCTCATTAACAATTCCCGAAGGTTCTTTCTTTGCACTCCTTGGACCATCGGGTTGCGGTAAGACCACCACATTGAGAATGGTCGCCGGCCTTGAAGAGCCAACCAAGGGAACAATCTCTCTTGGTGACACTGATATCACCTTTACGAAGCCATATCAGCGTCCAATCAATACCGTTTTTCAGAACTACGCCCTATTTCCTCACCTGACAATCTTTGAAAACATCGCATTCGGTCTTCGCCGTCGTGGTATCAAAGATGTCAAGGATCAAGTTGAGAAAGCTCTCGATCTCGTAGAGCTTTCTCATCTTGCAGGGCGCAAGCCGACACAGCTTTCAGGCGGACAGCAACAGCGCATCGCACTTGCACGAGCAATCGTCAATCGCCCTGCGCTGTTGCTGCTCGATGAGCCACTCGGTGCACTCGATCTCAAGCTTCGTCGTCAGATGCAGATTGAGCTCAAGTGGATTCAGCGAGAAGTAGGAATTACCTTCGTGCACGTCACTCACGATCAAGAAGAAGCTATGACAATGGCTGACACGATTGCAGTAATGAATGAGGGCGAGATTGAGCAGTTGGGATCTCCTGCAGATCTCTATGACAATCCAAAGACAGCTTTCGTAGCCAACTTCCTTGGTCAATCAAATCTCATTAAGGGAACAATTACAGGCAATGATGGCTCAAACCATATTGTCGACCTCTTCGGTCAGAAGGTCTCTTTGGCTAAGAACCGTTCACATGCTGTCGATAATTCAATCTTTGCAGGAATCCGCCCTGAGAAGTTCCGTATCTCTCGCCTTGAAACAGCGGTCAACGGAAACATCCTCTCTGGCGGAAAGGTCGAAGATGTTTCTTATATCGGCGTATCAACTCAGTACCAAGTCTTGATGCCATGGGGTCAAGAGCTCATGGTCTTTGAGCAAAATGACGATGGAGTCGCTCCATTTAACGTGGGCGAGCCAGTAAATATCTCTTGGGAGCCAGGCTTTACCTTCGGTCTTCGCGGTGATGAAGATGCTGAAGCTGGCACCGAGGTGAATCCAGAAGAGATCATCGCCGACGATGAGTAAGTCAGGCATCTCAAGCCCACGTACGCCTTATCTCTTACTGCTACCTGGTCTTGCGTTTCTTCTCTTCTTCTTCATTCTTCCTATCGTCAATCTTGCGCAGACTTCAACGCAGACCAAGATTGAAGGGGGAGATGTCGGGCAGTTCGAGCAGACTTACGCCTTTAGTAATTATGTAAACGCTTTCATCGACAATAAAGAGCAGTTCGGTCGCTCGTTCCTCTTTGCATCACTTGCCACCATTTTGGCGCTATTGATTGCATATCCATTGGCATATGCAATCGCCTTTAAGGTAGGCAAGATGAAGAACGTTCTACTCGTTCTCGTTGTTGCGCCATTTTTTACATCATTTCTTCTACGCACAGTTGCTTGGAAGCAGATTTTGGGTGAGAACGGATTTGTCGTTCCCATACTTCGAAACCTTGAAATCATCTCGCCAGCAACGACTCTGACATCTACTCCTTTAGCCGTTGTCGCGGGCATGACTTATAACTTCCTTCCATTTATGACTTTGCCGCTCTATGCATCAATCGATCGCATCGATCCTCGTACTCTTGAAGCAGCAGGTGATCTCTATGCAAATGGATTCAAAACATTCCGCAAAGTGACCTTGCCGCTTTCAATGCCTGGAGTTGTTGCTGGAACTCTATTGACCTTTATCCCTGCAGCAGGTGACTATGTCAATGCAGATATTTTGGGTGGGCCTAATGACAAGATGATTGGAAATGTCATCGCCTCTAGGCACTTTGATTCCCTCGATTACCCAACAGCCTCAGCTCTCTCCTTTAGCTTGATGGCAGCGATTCTGATCTTGGTCACGCTCTACATCCGTAAAGCTGGAACAGAGGAGCTGGTATGAGAAAAGTATCTCGCTGGTTCCAGCGCA
>CAZXVL010000100.1:0-3487 GCA_964644425.1 uncultured Candidatus Planktophila sp. | reverse complement strand
ACCCGGGGACCCAATGTGGCTTCGAGGGAAGGAAGTAGCTATGAGTCAGACCACCCTTTATGGCGGAGCTATGCACCGTCGCATCACCATTAAAGATCTCTCGGCAGCAAAAGAGCGTGGTGAGAAGTGGGCAATGCTGACTTCCTATGAGCAGATGACCGCCTCCATCTTTGATGAGGCGGGAATTCCTGTCTTGCTCGTTGGCGATAGCGCTGGCAATAATTTTCTCGGAGAAGAAAACACCATTCCCGTCACAGTCGATGAATTGATTCCTCTTACTCGCGCCGTTGTTCGCGCATCATCTCGCGCAATGGTGGTGGCAGATCTCCCCTTTGGATCCTATGAATCATCACCCGAGCAGGCACTAGCCACTTCAACTCGCTTCTTTAAAGAGGCAGGTGCTATGGCTGTAAAACTTGAGGGTGCCCATATTGCAACAGTGGAAAAGTTAACGACTTCAGGCATTCCTGTGATGGGCCACCTAGGCCTCACACCGCAGTCATTGCATCAATTAGGCGGATATCGGGTGCAGGGTCGCAGCGATGGAGATGTCATGGTCGCAGCGGCGCTCGCACTACAAGAAGCAGGCGCCTTTGCCATTGTTCTTGAACTTGTTCCTGAAGCACTTGCTGCTCAAATCACTGCAGCACTTGCAATTCCTACAATTGGAATCGGTGCGGGAAATGTGACCGATGCCCAGGTGCTTGTCTGGACAGATATGGCTGGATTGACGGCAAAGCCACCGAAGTTAGCTAAGGCCTATCGCAACCTTCGTAAAGAGCTGCTGGATGCGACCACTGAATTTGCCGCAGAGGTACGAAGCGGAGCCTTTCCCTCACAGGACCAGACTTTTCACTAATCCCTCTCTCAAGTAGGCTCTACCCACAGTCCATCCGGACTTAAAAGTCAGGGGGTTGGTAATGAGTAATTACGATCATTACTCCGATGACCCCATTGAAATCAAGGATTCTCCTGAGGTGGGCAGTAAGAGAAACGTCCTCTTTGGTGTCGTGCTCTCACTCGTGGCTGCCGCCATCTTCACAAATACCACCTTTGCTGGAAACATCACCTTGACCTCATCTGGAGCTACAGAATTTGGCCAGGGCATTCTTGCCACGTCAGCCTGCGATGGAAGTTTCACCATCAAGCCTGGATCAAGCTTCTCCAACTCGGATGGAAACTTTAAGCTCTCATCTTTAGAAATCAGCTCTCTGGATAGCACCTCAAATGGTTGCGCCAATAAGGCCCTGAATATCAACTTTTATGGAGATACCAGCACCGCCTCTCTGGGCACAGTTGTAATCGCCGATAGCGGTAGTTCATTTAGTAGCAATAGTGGCACGATCTCTGCGACGGGATATGGCACTACTTCAACGACATTGATTGTGACCCTCACTTCTCCTGCAGTGATCTCCTCCTCTGTCTTTAAATTTACCGTGGAGAGCTCGCTCAGCACCTGTGCAACGGGGGGAATCTGTAATGTCGGAGATACAGGACCTGGTGGAGGAATTGTCTTCTACAAATCTGTATCTGCCTTTGCTTGTGGCCCGACCCGCTCAGATAGCTGTTACTACCTCGAAGCAGCCCCTGCCAATTGGAGCGGTGGCAATGATTCGGCAATCTCAATCTCGTGGTCAGGAAATACGACTCAATCTGTAGGCTCTAGTGGCGGAGATACAGCAACAGCTACAGCTATTGGCTGGGGTTATCGAAATACATTGGCAGCAGTTGCTCAAAACAACACCGCCAATAAGGTCATTACCCGCGCTCGCGCCTATAACGGTGGAGGTCGCACCGATTGGTACGTGCCTTCCAAGGATGAGCTCAACCAGCTCTACCTGCGCAAAGCAACTGTTGGAGGCTTTACAAGTACTTCCTATTGGAGCTCATCTGAAGTCTCTGCAACAAATGTCTATGAGCAAGATTTCGGTAATGGAAACTCGTGGAGCAATGGCAAGTCCGGCGCTGACACCCTGCGTCCGATTCGCTCCTTCTAGTCATCATTTGACCTGATGGCCAAGCTCTCGAAGTATGCAATAGATCTCTCACCTCTGCGCAAGTATCCAGATTTTCGCAACCTGTGGGCTGCTGGCTTGATCTCATATCTCGGCTCAATGATCACCTACGTTGCACTCCCCTTCCAACTCAAAGAGCTCACCGACTCCTACCTTGCCGTCGGTCTTCTCGGAATCATTGAGATCACACCGCTTGTGATCTTCGGCCTTTACGGCGGAGTCCTAGCCGATAGAGTCGATCGAAAGAAGATGATCTGGGCTACCGAAGCAGGCGCCCTCATTCTCGTCGCCTTCCTTCTCGGCAACTCCTTACTTGCAGAGCCCTCTGTCCTTGCTATCTATATTGCCGCCGGGCTATTTGCTGTTGTTGATGGCCTGCAACGTCCATCGATGAATGCAATTCTGCCCCGCCTGGTCTCTCACGAGGACCTTCCTAGCGCTAGCAATCTTCTGACACTTCGTTGGCAATTTGGATTCATCATCGGTCCCACTCTTGGTGGAATCATCTTCTCAACATTTTCAATTAGCGTCGGATATATCTTTGATATCGCTACCTATTTAATTTCACTAGTTTTCCTCGCCCGAGTGCGAAGAATCCCGCCAACAAAAGAGTCAGATAAACCAACTCTGGCAGCGTTAATTGAGGGTGTGCGCTATGCATTCTCCCGACAAGATTTACTGGCAACCTATGTCATCGACATTGCTGCAATGTTCTTTGCAATGCCCGTTGCCCTTTACCCATTTTGGGCTAGCCAACTCGAAGCCGATTGGGCTCTGGGGCTCTTCTACTCTGCCGGAATCGTTGGGGCTGTCGTTATCACTTTGACCAGCGGGTGGACAAAGAGCTATCGATTCCACGGACGAGCGATCATCTGGGCAGCGATTGGCTGGGGAGTCGCTATTGCCCTCTCCGGACTTACCCAGTCACTGATTCTTGTCTTACTCTGCCT
Source organism: uncultured Candidatus Planktophila sp. (assembly GCA_964644425.1). Classification (GTDB taxonomy): domain Bacteria; phylum Actinomycetota; class Actinomycetes; order Nanopelagicales; family Nanopelagicaceae; genus Planktophila. The sequence continues at coordinate 522 of CAZXVL010000100.1, read as the reverse complement.
GGCATTTGCGGGAGCATCCGATCAGGTCAGCGCACTCTTTAGGCAAGTTATCTGGAATCAGACAATCCCTGACAATCTCCGAGGTCGATTAGCGGGAATCGAATTGCTCTCCTACTCAATCGGACCTCTTGCAGGCCAGATGCGTGCAGCTTCTATGGCTGCTGCTACCTCACTTTCCTTCTCAGTAACATCGGGAGGCATCATTTGCGTACTAGTGGTCGCCATTTTGGCTCTTCTGATGCCCCAATTTCGCAAATATGACGCGCAAACCAATAAATATGCGGTGCAGGAGCGGGAAAATAGGAAAAATCTCGAAAATTAGTGGTCATTTTTCGGTGATCGAGTAGAAATCTATTGGCAGTTGCAATAAAAATTCTGCAAATTTTTCGCAACAGCACGAAAAAAAGAAAAAAATAATTAACGACACGCACTCTCTTTTTTGCCACTATGTAGTGGCATTTTTTTTCAATATCAGTCACACTTATCCACGAAACAGGTTTGGGTGACGGATCCGAACCCTTC
>CAZXVL010000099.1:0-3492 GCA_964644425.1 uncultured Candidatus Planktophila sp. | reverse complement strand
CTCTGACCTTCGTGAATCCGGTTCTATCGAGCAGGATGCCGACGTTGTTATCTTGCTCCACCGTGAAGATATGTATGACTCACAGAACCGCGCAGGCGAAGCCGATCTCATAGTTGCTAAGCACCGTAACGGTCCTACTCGCACAATCGCAGTCTCTGCGCAGCTTCACTTCGCGCGCTTCTTCGATCTTGCACAGAACAACGCTCCACGTCAGTGGGGCACTCCAGATTCTCCACCAGCAACGGCGCCAGCTGGATATGTTCCGGACTCTCCATATGGCGATCAACAACCTGCCGAACCTGGCGATGGTGGTTGGAACGAGTAAAGCCGGTGGAGATCACCTTTACCTCTGAAATCATCGAATGGCGTGGGCCTGCTCCATTTCTCTTTGCGCCTGTGCCAGATAAATACACAGCTGAGATTAAAGAAGCATCTAAGAGCGCAAGTTATGGATGGGGATGTATTCCCTGTGGAATAACAGTCGGTAAGACCTCGACTACAACATCGCTCTTTCCAAAAGATGGCAGATATCTATTGCCAATTAAGGTTGCAATTCAGCGAGCAGAGAACGTTTCGTTGGGAGATAAAGTTACTGCGACGTTTTCGATCGATCTGCAAGGTAAATACCGATAAGCACAATTGCAGCACCGACTAATTGAATTCCAGTCCAGCTCTGCGCTAACCAGATCCAAGCGAAGGCTCCAGCTAGTACCGGTTCAAGCATGCCAATGACACTGCTCTTTGATGCGCTCAGAATTCGAAGACCGCTAATGACAAAGAGATAGGGAACGATTGTTCCCATGACAACTACCCAGATAAGAAGTGACCAACCTGGAAAGAGATGGCCAGCTAGGTAGCCGTGAAGATCCATCTTCATCGTAAAGACCTCGGTGGGAAAGTTCCAGATAGGAAGGACTAAGAGCCAGAATCCACTGGCCATTCCGAGTCCGATGATCGTCGAACTAATAGGATGTCGATTGCTACCGAACTTTGCACCAATCAAGAAGTAGGCGGTCAGGGCAAAGGCGCTGCCTAAAGCACCAGCTAGGCCCAGGAGGTCGAACTTAAACCCCTCCCAGATCTTGGTAACGAGGACTAAACCAGCTAGAGACAGGGCGATCGCAACCCACATATCTCGTGCAACAAAGCCCTTACGAACATATTTAATCCAGAGTGCGATCCAGATGGGGGCTGTGAATTCCAGGACCAGGACCAGGCCTAAAGGTAGTCCTCGCTCGATTCCGAGGAAGTAACCGACGTTAACAAGGGCAAAACCGATTACACCGTATGCAAGTGCGATTGGAATCTCGCGACGAGAAAGTTGCAAGAGACCGCGACGAAAGATTAAAGCAAAGAGTGCAAGGAGAATAAATGCAGAGATTGCGCGCACCTGTGCCAGGCGAAATGCTGACATGTGTTCGAGTACAACGGTAGAGAAGATTCCGTTGACTGAAAATGTGAGAGCGCCCAAAATAAGATAAAGCTCGCCGCGGTGGTTTTTCAACACCGGGCGAGCTTATCTTAATTACTCTTTAGAAAGCACCCTCTGGAAGATCCATAATGGTGTTATCTGTTGCCTCTACGATCTTGCGATCTGCAGTGATATGAGGAAGTACGTTATGAACAAAGAAGTGCGCTGCTGCAATCTTGCCAGTATAGAAATCTTTATCCTTACCAGTTGCAGTAGGTAGCTTCTCTGTTGCGATATCTGCCTGGCGAAGAAGCAGCCAAGAGATGATGATGTCGCCAACAGCCATCAATGCACGAGATGTATTGAGACCGACCTTGTAGATCTCCTTTGCATCTTCCTGTGATGCCATTGCATGTCCAACAAGAACACCAATGATTCCATTGAGATCACCAAGTGCCTTAAGTAGCGCCTGCTTCTCAGGCGCGTTTGCTCCACCACTTTCAGCAAATGCTTGAATCTCTTTACCAAGAAGTCCAAGTGCCTTACCGCCATCCTTTACAACCTTGCGGAAGAAGAAGTCCAGTCCCTGAATCGCTGTTGTGCCTTCATACAAAGTATCAATCTTTGCATCGCGCACATACTGCTCAAGCGGCCAATCTTGTGTAAAGCCTGAACCACCAAATGTTTGCAAGCTTTCAGTTCCAAGTAGTGTCCATGCACGCTCTGAACCAAAGCCCTTTACAACAGGAAGCAAGAGATCATTGAGTGCTTCTGCTCTCTTGAGACGCTCTTCATCGCCAGCTTCGCGTGCGAGTTCAACCTCATCTTGCTGAGCTGCAGTAAAGAGAACAAGGGCTCTCATGCCTTCTGCATATGACTTTTGGACCATCAATGAGCGACGCACATCAGGATGATTGATGATTGTGACGCGAGGTGAAGCCTTATCGTTCATCACCTTCATATCGCCACCTTGAACACGTGACTTCGCATATGAAAGTGCTTGCAGGTAACCGGCTGAGAGTGTTGAGATCGCCTTTGTTCCCACCATCATGCGTGCGAATTCAATGACCTTAAACATCTGCGCAATACCTTCGTGAACATCACCAAGGAGATAGCCCACTGCAGGCTCTTTCTCACCAAGGTTCATCTCACATGTAGCTGAGACATTGAGACCCATCTTGTGCTCAACATTGGTGACATAAACACCGTTGCGCTTTCCAAGATCGCCTGTCTCAAGATCAAACATAAACTTAGGAATCAAGAAGAGTGAGAGACCCTTTGTTCCTGGTCCGCCACCTTCGCGACGTGCAAGTGTGAAGTGCATGATGTTCTCGTAGAGATCAGCATCACCAGATGTAATAAAGCGCTTTGTTCCTGTGATGTGCCATGTTCCATCAGGTTGCTGCACAGCCTTTGAACGACCTGCACCAACATCTGAACCTGCATCAGGTTCAGTCAACTGCATCGTTGCACCCCAGTGGCGATTAACCATGTGGCCAGCCATCTTCTTCTGCTCTTCTGTTCCTAACATGTAAGCAACATGAGCAAATGCATAACCAGATGCATAGATGTGAATCGCAGGGTTTGAACCGAGAACCATTTCAGCAATCGCCCAACGAATCGATGGTGGAACCTTTGTGCCACCGAGCTCTACAGGAGCATCAAGTGACCACCAACCTTGATCGATAAATGCTTGGTATGACTTTTTAAAACTTTCAGGAAGCTTCACCTCACCAGTTGCTTTATCGAAAATTGTTCCCATGCGATCTCCATCAACAAAAGATGCAGCGAGATCATTTTCAGTAATGCGCTTAATCTCTTCGAGCATTCCAGATGCTGTATCTCGATCAAGCTCTGAGTAGATGGATGTTCCAAGGACCTTCTCGCGACCAAGGAGGTCGAAGAGGCAGAATTCAATATCGCGGAGGTTTGCTGTGTAATGGCTCATGGCGTAATGGTTCTACTGGTCAGTAACTTATGCAAGTGGTGGCGATGGCTAATTTTTCGCGCCTGCAGATATATGGTGGCGCCGTGCTACTCAGTGACCGCGATATCCGTGCCCAGATCAACGACAAGCGTGT
>CAZXVL010000098.1:0-3687 GCA_964644425.1 uncultured Candidatus Planktophila sp. | reverse complement strand
TGCTCGCCAATTTGAATCAGATATGTTGGCAAAGCCAGATCCTGCAACATTCTCGATCTTGCCATGGCGCACAGAAGCACCAGGTGCTGCACGTATGTTCTGCGACATCACTTTGCCTAATGGTGAGCCATCACCTACTGATCTTCGCAACGTTCTTCGCCGTACTTTGGCAAAGGCTGCGCAGATGGGTTACACCTGTTACACACACCCAGAGATTGAATTCTTCCTCTTTAAGTCACAACCTGAGAAAGGTGTAGCACCTGTTCCTGTTGATCAAGGCGGCTACTTCGATCACACGCCAGCTGTCGTAGGACATGACTTCCGTCGGCAGGCTATTACTTTGCTAGAAGCAATGGGAATCTCAGTTGAATTTAGCCATCATGAAGGAGCCCCTGGCCAGCAAGAGATCGATCTTCGTTATGCAGATGCGCTCAGTACAGCAGATAACATCATGACTTTCCGCCATGTTATTAAAGAGGTCGCTCTTGAACAGGGCTTCTTTGCATCATTTATGCCAAAGCCCTTTACGGATCACCCAGGTTCAGGAATGCACACACACGTCTCACTCTTTAAAGGTGAAGAGAATGCTTTCTATGATTCAAAGGCTGAACTGAATCTCTCTGAGACAGGCCGCCAATTTGTTGCAGGTATTTTGAAACATGCATCTGAGATCACAGCAGTGACAAATCAATGGGTCAATTCTTATAAGCGCCTTCAAGGCGGGGGAGAGGCACCTGCTCTCATTAACTGGGGCCACAATGATCGCGGCGCCCTTGTGCGCATTCCTATGTATAAGCCGAATAAAGAGAACTCAACCCGCATTGAGTTTCGTTCACCAGATTCTGCTTGTAATCCGTATCTGGCATATGCGGTGATGATTGCAGCTGGACTCAAGGGCATTCAGGAGAAGTATGTTCTTGAGCCATCTAATGATTCTGCAATCTTGCCGGCAAATCTCAATGAGGCAATCACCGTTATGGAAAAGAGCGATCTAGTGCGCGAGACACTGGGTGAGCATGTATTTGAATATGTATTGCGCAATAAGCGAGCTGAGTGGTTGGAGTATCGCCGGCAGGTGAGCCAGTTCGAGCTCGATCGTTATTTGCCAGTGCTCTAATTGCTTGGTCGGTTCTTAGAAATCCTTTAAGATGTTTCCATGTTCCTGACCAAGGTACGTTTAGTTCGACCGATAGTTTCTATTCTCTTTTTATCACTACTTGCTGTTCCGATGAATAAAGCAGAAGCTTCAGATTTGTATTCATTTTCTTCCATCAGGTTCACCCCTTGTGGGGCAACCGGCCAAAATGGTCCAACACTTACGCAATGTGCGACAAATACATATTCTGCGCAAAGTTGGACTGCCAACACCTCCTTTTTCAATGTTGTTTCTGGAATTCAATATTGGACTGTTCCTGCAACTGGAAGTTATGTGATTACCGCAGCTGGAGCCCAAGGTGGAGCAAACGGCGGACTTGGCGCGGTTGAAACCGCTACTTTCTCTTTGACTCAAGGTGATGTGATTCGAATTTTAGTTGGCCAGAGAGGCGCTGGCACCTTTACCGGCTCTGGTGGAGGTGGATCTTTTGTTGTCGCATCTCCTTACAACACCAACGCTTCAATCTTGGTAATCGCAGGTGGAGGTGGTGGCTATTACGCGGGAGCTTGCGCTGTAAACGCAGGAGGCCAAACCACTAACAGTCCAACTGGCGGAACTGCGACCGCAGCTTCAGGTGGAGGCGGTGGCGGTTCTACAACTGTTGGGGGCGGCGCAGGATTTACCAATGGTCAAGCCGTTGGTGCATCCACCTATGGTGGAGGCGGTGCGGGATTTGGTGGAAATGGCGGCCGCTATGCGACAAATACAATCGCAAGTGGACTCTCATTTATTAATGGCGGAAAAGGCGGAGATGGTTCCGGCTCATTTGTAGGCGGCTTTGGTGGCGGTGGCGGAATCGGTGATCGTGGTGGCGGAGGTGGCGGATACAGCGGTGGAAACTCAGAGAACACCAGATGTGCCATCGGCGGTGGATCTTATGTTTCAGGAACAAATGTCTCTGCGGCAGGCAATGCAAATTCCGGAGACGGCTATGTCTTCATCTCATACAACCCACCCATAGCAACTACAACTGGACTTCGATTTACAAATGGAGGAAATTCAGCTGTTTACCGCACCCAGATTCAGCTTCGTGCAGATGTTTCAGTTGATGGACGGGTCACCTTCTTACAAAATGGCAAGAACATCCCTTCATGCATCAAGGTTCAATCTGTCTCACTTGTTGCTACTTGCAATTGGAGGGCTTCAAGTCGTGGCAGCCTTCTCTTGACCGCAAGGTTAACTCCAGGAAGCGGATATCTCCCATCGACATCATCGACCTTCAATGTTCTTGTCTCAAGGCGTTTGATTTCTCGTTAGCTAACTTGGGTCGAGATAAGGTCACTTCATGGCACGTTTCTTAATCACTAATAGCAAAGTTCGTCTTGAGCTCTCACTGCTTGAAGTACTTGGTGCATTTCACGCATCTCCTGAGATCAAACTTGATCAAGTTGAATCGGTTGAAGTTGTCGAAAATCCTTGGACGGGTGATCTGCTCAAAGGTGTGCGCGCACCTGGTACCGGGATTCCGTTCGTCATCCTTTTAGGCACGATGCGTTATGCCAAGGGTAAGGACTTCTGTGTCTTCTATCGCCGCAAACCAACTGCTGTGATTACCTTAAAGAGTGGCCCCTTTAAGCGTTGGATTGTTCGACTTTCAGATATGACTCAAGTTGATACGTTGAAAGCGGCGCTACCTCCCGTAACATCTTCTCCATGAGCAAAGATGTCACAACAGGAAATCTCCGTAACTACAACCTGATCGCAGGCGTGCTGCACTTAGTCCAAATGGCAGCTGTCCTCGTTCTCTCCAATGATTTTTGGCTTCCAGTAGTCACGCGCTATATGTCAGATGCGCCAGGAACAGGAAAGTTCGCAGAGCCTCTGCTACTCCTCGAGGCTCCTATCGGTGACTTGGTCGCACTCTTCCTTGGACTCTCTGCCTTCTTCCACTTCCTCGTAGCATCACCTAAATTCTTTGGCCGCTACTCAACGGGACTTACTGAACAGCGCAATTACTTCCGCTGGGTTGAGTACTCAATCAGCTCATCTGTCATGATTTTGCTTATTGCGATGATTACAGGTGTTTCTGATGTAGCAGCGCTCATCGCACTTTTTGGCGTTAACGCATCAATGATTTTATTTGGCTGGCTTCAAGAGAAGTATGAGACTCCAGGAAACGGTGGATGGCTTCCCTTTATCTTTGGTTGCATCGCAGGAATCGTTCCTTGGCTCGCAATTGTCTTCTATGTCTTTAGTATTGGCGGACCATCTGATACTTCAGCACCGGTCTTCGTTTATGCAATTGTTCTTTCACTCTTCCTGCTCTTTAACGTATTTGCTATCGTGCAGTGGCTTCAATATAAGAAGGTCGGCAAGTGGTCTGACTACCTGCGTGGAGAGAAGACATACATCACGCTCTCCCTCGTTGCGAAGTCAGCCCTTGCGTGGCAGATCTTTGGCTCCACTCTCGCTGCTTAATATTTGAGATTTCAATCTCGCCCCTTGGCTTAAGAGATATGCCAAGGTAGGCTTATCTCACTATGAAGCTCCGCGGACTCCTACTTATCCGCCGTAGCGAGGCCTAATCACCG
>CAZXVL010000097.1:0-3838 GCA_964644425.1 uncultured Candidatus Planktophila sp. | reverse complement strand
CAGCGCCTTCTGCAGTTGTGGTTGTGCCGATAATCTTTGTCTCAAAACCTTCGATTGAACGTGATTGGTTCATATCGAGCGCTAAACCCTCTGGCTTGCCTTCGAGAATATCTGTGAGGACTACCTCATCGAAGATGTTGTACTCAGCTAAACGAAGAGCTGTAGTAGATCCATAGAAACCTGCACCAACAACGGTGACTTTCTTTCCCATTTTGCGTCCTATCTAATTCTTCCGGGAGGAATTCTTTACTGAGCCTGAATATCTTGACGTCGAGATAACTCTACAACCCTTTAGGAAGGGCTACCGCCACGGCAAAGAGAGTCGCTGCTATCGCAAGGGGGAAGTAGCACTCAATTATGCGCCGGCGGGCGCCGAGCTGGTTAAATCGAGAGAGGGCGATGACCGCGGTGCCCGCTGCGATCAAGAGCGCGCCGGTGCGGACAAAGGAGAGGGCTCCAATAGCTACCCCTGCGATGAGGGCACCTTGTGCCAGGCGCAGGTTAAATGTGGTTATCGCTCGCATGCATCCACCACATTGGTAAGCAGCATGGCGCGAGTCATTGGACCTACTCCCCCAGGCATTGGAGCTATCCAGGATGCAACGTGATGAAGATCAGGATGAACATCTCCGAGAAGGCCGGCAGCGGTCCGAGAAATTCCTACATCAACAACGACGGCCCCCGGCTTAACCATCTCTGCCTTAAGAAAATGTGCTTGTCCGATTGCAGCTATCACAATATCTGCTCGATGAGTATGTGCTGCTAAATCCTTTGTGCCTGTGTGAGTAAGAGTCACTGTTGCATTCTCGTGTTTGCGAGAGAGAAGTAATCCAAGTGGTCGTCCTACGGTAATACCTCGGCCAATTACAACGACCTCTGCACCGCTGAGTGGAATGTTGTAGTGATTGAGAAGTTCAACGATTCCTCGCGGCGTGCAAGGCAGGGGCGCGTCATAACCCGCAACTAATCGACCCAGGTTCATCGGATGCAATCCATCCGCATCCTTGGAAGGATCTATCGCTTCAAGAATTGCTTCTGTGTTAATTTCACCTGGAAGTGGAAGTTGAACGATGTAGCCAGTGCACTCAGGTGCGTTATTAAGATCTTTGATTGCTGCCAGCACATCTGCCTGAGTTGCTTCGGCAGGAAGGTCGATGCGGATGGAGTTGATTCCTACCTCGCCACAATCGCGATGCTTTCCTGACACGTAAGAGTGAGAGCCAGGGTCATCGCCGACTAAAACTGTTCCAAGTCCAGGTGTTATTGCCTTTGCTTTGAGGGCTGCTGTGCGAGTGGCTAAATCTTGCTTGATAGATGCAGCAAGTGCCTTGCCATCGAGAATCTGTGCGCTCACTTGCTCAGCCTATCTTTCTTCGACCTTTAGGCGTGCGAGAAGTGTCGAGTGCCGGTAAAGAACATTGCTACTCCAGCCTTTCTAGCTGCCGCAATTACCTCTTCATCACGCACAGAGCCGCCCGGGGCTACTACTGCCCTGACTCCGGCGTTGGTCAAAATCTCTAAGCCATCGGCAAATGGGAAGAATGCATCAGATGCCCCAACGCTTCCAGCTGCGCGGTCTCCGGCGCGATTTACAGCAAGCTTTGCAGAATCGACTCGATTGACTTGTCCCATACCAATACCAACAGCTGCGCCTTCATGGGCCAAGAGGATTGCATTGCTACGCACTGCGCGTACCGCACGCCAAGCAAAGTGAAGATCAGCAAGGGTCGTTGCGTCAACAGGATCGCCTGAGACCTGTCTCCAATCTTTTGGATCATCACCATCTGCATCAATGAGATCGGTATCTTGTAGAAGTACTCCGCCGGAAATTGGACGCAGCTCTAACTTTGAAATGCTGGAAACTGGATTTGTAAGAATTCGAATCGATGGTTTCTTCGAAAGTATCTCGAGTGCAGCAGGTTCGTAACCTGGTGCGATAACAACTTCTGTAAAGATCTGCGAAAGCGCTTGGGCCATCTCAACAGTTACTGTGCGATTAGCTGCGACTACTCCTCCAAAAGCTGAGACAGGATCACATGCATGAGCCTTTTTATAAGCATCTGCAATATCGCTACCTGTGGCAAGGCCACATGGATTTGCATGCTTAACGATTGCAACACAAGGTGCTGAGTGATCCAGAGCAGCACGCCAAGCAGCATCAGCATCTGTGAAATTATTAAAGGACATCTCTTTGCCATGAGATTGCGCCGCGCTGGCAATGCCTGGTGCCGCGCCCTTATAGAGAGCAGCGTTCTGATGTGGGTTTTCACCATAGCGAAGAGCACTATCGCGCTTCCAAATAAGACCTAGCCAATCAGGCAGTTCACCTGAAGAAGTGGCACCGAGCCAAGTTGCAATACTTAGATCGTATTCAGCTGTGGTGCGGAAGGCATCAAGGGCCAACACTTTTCGCTCTTGTGCGCTAAATCCACCTGCCTTGATTGATGAGATTGCCACATCGTATTGATCTTCTCTACAGAGCACTGCAACTGAATTATGGTTCTTAGCAGCACCGCGCAACATAGCTGGGCCTCCGATATCAATCTGCTCTATGCAATCGTCAAAGTTGGCACCTGACAGAACTGTCTTCTCAAAGGGGTAAAGATTTATCACGACAAGATCGAAGGGCTCGATCTCAAGATCACTCAGTGTTGCAAGATGTTCTGGGTTGCTCTGATCTGCCAATATGGCTGAATGCACCCGTGGATGCAGAGTCTTGATGCGACCGCCTAATATCTCAGGAAAACCGGTATAGCTGCTGATCTCTGTGACAGCAATACCAGCAGCTGCAAGTGTTGCTGCAGTTGATCCAGTAGAGAAAATCTCAACATCAGAATCTGCCAAGACTTGTCCGAGCTCTAGTAGTCGCTCTTTTTCATAGACGCTGATGAGGGCGCGACGAATCGCTTTTCGTTCAGACATAGAGTCTCCTTTCATCGCTGCAACTTCGAGATGATCAAAGTTGTGAGCCCAGCACCGAGAAGTACTTCAAGAATTGCCGCGAGGCCAAACTTCCAGATCGAGACCCCCATTGATGCCATCTCTGCCGTCATAAGGGAGCCACTGGAGAGATAGGCAATTACGGAAAGTGTGATTGCGAAGAAAAAAGCGCTTTGCAACATGAGCTGAACTCCGGATTGAAGAGTCCAATATGCAAGAAGAGCTCCGATGCCGACAAAGAGAAGCGCTGCAGTAATCCACATTGGGTGGCGATCAAGAGGGATGATGCCAAGAAGTGGAAAGACAGGCAGTTGATCGATCTCATACCACCAAGGAGATACCAGAGTCCCTTCTCCTACTGAGAAGCCTGAGCCGGCAAAATATGATGCAACAGCAACTGCTGCATTTGGCAGATAGAGCAAATTAAGAATGAGTAAAAGCACTCCACCAAATATTCCTGGTTGAAGTCCTTCAGTGAGTAGTTTGACTTGACCAAAATTGATGAAGATCAAGGCTCCGACAGTGATTGAAGAAATTCCGAGAATGATTGCAATCAATCGGATTGCAACATCTACCGGCTTTGCCAATTTAACCCGACCACCACACGTCATCGTGGCTAAGAAAGCAATCGCGAAGGCAAATATCGGAGCTAAATACCACTGTGACTTTACTGAAGTGGATGAACTCAGATATGCCAGGGCGGTAACAATGACCGTATAGAAGAGTGAGTAGATGAGGCGAACACCCTTGATGTCATGGAAGTCACCTTGCAAACGATCGAGTGCACGATTGAATGTGGTGCGTACCGCTAGGAATGGAAGAAGCATCGCTCCCCATGGCAGATATGAAAAGTATCCAGCTAGTCCTGATGGAGGAAGAGCTAGTTGAAAAGGAATGT
>CAZXVL010000096.1:1943-3876 GCA_964644425.1 uncultured Candidatus Planktophila sp. | reverse complement strand
TCTTTGATCCCACCTAAAGATCTTGGTCGAGTCTTAACAGCTATCAAAGCGCGCAATGGAGTTACCGCTGATTGTGAGATTACGTTAGAAGCCAATCCAGACTCTGTCACACAAGAAAAGCTCGATGGCTACATTGCAGCAGGATTTAATCGCATCTCCTTTGGCATGCAATCCAATAAAGAGCATGTGCTTAAAGTTCTCGACCGCACACATAACCCAGAGAATGTTCGCAAGGCCGTTGATATGGCCCGAGCAGCAGGATTTGCCTCCATTAGCGTCGACCTTATTTATGGAGCACCGGGTGAATCTTTAAGTGATTGGGCTTCAACTGTGAAAGAGGCGCTCTCACTCGATATCGATCACATCAGCGCTTATGCACTCATTGTCGAAGAAGGTACAAAACTTGCTGCACAGATTAAGCGCGGTGAGCTCACGATGCCCGATGATGATTTGATGGCAGATATGTACTTACTCATCGATCAACAGACTTTGCAAAAAGGCTTGAAATGGTATGAGCTCTCCAATTGGTCAAAGCCAGGTCATCAATGTCGCCACAACATCGCCTATTGGAAATCACGCAATTGGTGGGGCTTAGGTCCAGGTGCACATTCACATATTGATCAGAAGCGATTCTGGAATGTGAAACACCCCAATGCATATAAGGAGAAGGTCTTTGCAGGGCTCTCACCGATTAAAGATTCTGAAGAACTGACAGATGAGCATAAGAAATCTGAATACATCATGCTCGCTATCAGAATGCCCGAAGGTGTTCGCAAGTCAGCGCTGACTGTGGCTCAATATGAGCGGACGATGGAGTACATCAAGAGCGGCCATGTGATTGATCGAGAGGATTCAATTGCCCTGACCCCTAAGGGGCGCTTGATTGCTGACCGTTTGACGCAAGAGATGCTCGCTTAGGTGAGCACAGGTAAACTCGCCCCCATGACCTCTGACCGTAGACTCGAGATTCTTCGAGCCATCGTCGATGAGTATGTCCAGACTCAGGTGCCGGTGGGCTCCAAAGTCATTGCAGAAAAGAATGCTCTCGGAATCTCTCCAGCAACTATTCGCAATGAGATGGCAGTGCTGGAAGAGCAAGGCCTGATTACCCAACCCCATACCAGCGCAGGACGTATTCCAACTGATCGCGGATACCGCCTCTTTGTAGATAAATTGGCGACGGTAAAGCCTCTGTCGAATGCAGAGCGTCGGGCAATTGAAACTTTTCTCGATGGATCACATGATCTCGAAGAGCTATTACAGCGCAGCGCAAAACTTCTCTCTGATATCACCAAGCAGGTTGCAGTCGTGAAGTATCCAATCATTGGTGACTCTCAAGGTCGCGAAAAGATGGCGATTTCAGGTACTGCCCACCTTGCCAGATCAGGAGATAGCACCGATCTTTCAATGATTCTTGAGGCGCTAGAGGAGCAAGTTGTTCTTCTTCGACTTCTCAATGATGCAAATCCGACGGTCAATGTCACTATCGGAAGTGAACAACCCGACTTTCACCTGCAAAGCACATCACTGGTAACAGTTGGTTATGGTTTTGAAAACAATTCATTGGGAGCCCTCGGTGTTCTAGGGCCAACTCGAATGGATTACGCTGGCTCAATAGCTGCAGTATCTGCAGTAGCTCGTTATGTCGGGCGCTACATCACGGAGAGTGCACAGTAGATGGCTGATTATTACGAGCTCCTCGGTATCAACCGAGGTGCAACTGCTGATGAGATTAAGAAGGCATATCGCAAGATTGCTCGCGAGCTCCATCCTGATGTTAATCCTGATCCAGAGGTGCAGAATAAGTTCAAAGAAGTCACCGCTGCATACGATGTATTGAGTGACCCTTCGAAGCGTCAGCAATACGACATGGGTGGTCATACATCTTTGGCTTAACTCCACCATTTGCTTTGATGGCATTTGCACCTGACCA
>CAZXVL010000096.1:0-1933 GCA_964644425.1 uncultured Candidatus Planktophila sp. | reverse complement strand
TTTAGCGACATCATGGATGCATTCTTTGGTGGTGGCGGAAACCGTGGCCCGCGTCCGCGTATGCGTCAAGGTCAAGATGCTCTCATCCGCATTGAAGTTGATCTGCATGAGGCGTGCTTTGGCACAGAGCGTGATATCACTCTAGAGAGCGCAGTTGTATGCGATCACTGCGAAGGACAGGGAACTGCCAATAACAGCGCTCCTGAAATCTGTCAGGTCTGTAAGGGCCGTGGTGAGATGCAGTATGTGCAGAAGTCTTTCTTGGGTCAGGTCATGACATCGCGTCCATGCAATAGCTGTTCTGGATACGGAACCGTGATTACCGACCCATGTCGTGAATGCGCTGGCGATGGACGAGTCCGTGCAAAGCAGAACATCAATATCAAGATTCCAGCAGGCGTTGAAACGGGTAATCGCATCCAGATGTCAGGTCGCGGCGAAGTTGGCGCAGGCGGCGGGCCAGCAGGTGATCTCTATGTGGAGATCGTTGAAAAGGATCACGATTTCCTTCTGCGTGATGGCGAGAACTTACATATTGCCATCTCGATTCCATTTGCGGCAGCAACACTGGGCACGACCGTGACGATCGAGACTCTCGATGGGCCCCATGATTTGCAGATCAAATCTGGAATTGAGAGCGGCTCAACCATCTCGGTGAGGGGCAAGGGAATGACCCGTCTTCGCACCAACCATAGAGGCGATCTCATTGTCCACGTTGATATTGAGACCCCGCATAAACTCAACCGCGAACAAGAGAAGTTACTTCGTGAATTCTCCAAGGCTCGTGGCGAGAAAGAGGGCGAAGTAAAGATTAAGCGCCATGAAGAAGGACTCTTCTCCAAATTTAGAGATGCTTTCAACCGATAATGTTGACTCTCTTCTTTGTCGATGACCTGCCAACGACTGTTGGATCCACATATGAGTTTTCAAATGAGGATGCCTTCCATGCCATTAAAGTCTTAAGGCTGAGCGCGGGTGAAGTATTCACTCTGGGTGATGGCGATGGCCGTTGGTCAAAAGTTGTTGCCGAGAAAGTCAATAAGAAGAGTATGACTGTGAAGGTCCTCGATAGTGGTTTTGAAGAACCGCTGGCCCAGCACTTCACTATTGTTCAAGCAGTCCCTAAGGGTGATCGCGTTAAAGAGTCCATAGAGCTCAGTACCGAAGGTGGAGTCGACCGCATCATTATGTGGAAGTCAGCTCGATCAATTGGTCGCAGCGAAGATAAGCTCGAGAAACTTCAAATGACTGCGCGAGAGGCATCAAAACAATCACGTCGACTTCGTATTCCCCTTGTTACCTCTGCAACTTCAATAGATGCTCTTGTTGATGAAATAGCAAAGGCAGATCTGGCACTTGTTCTTCATGAGAGCGCTACAGCTGCAATCTCATCCTCGGTGACACAAGGGGCAGCTCGCATTCTCTTAATCATTGGCCCTGAAGGTGGACTCACAGATGAGGAAGTTGAGAGCTTTGCTGCAGCTGGCGCGAAGGTAGTTCTCCTTGGGCGCCCAATTTTGCGCTCAGCACATGCCGGATTGGCAGCTCTTGCTGCAGTCAACACGGCCCTTTCTGTGTGGTGAAAACCCCCTCTACGGAGTAGATTTTCGGGGTATATGGAGCGCCTCTTAATCACGATTCCTCCCGCCATCCCGATGGTCGCACTTCTTGGTGCCGGCGATGCCAACATTCTCGCGATTGAAGCTGCATTTCCTTCAATCAATCTCACTGTTCGCGGCAATGAAATCACTTTGCGCGGACCACATATCGATTGCATCGCACTTGAGAAGTTGATTCAGGAGATGCTCGTCATTATTCGCTCAGGTCAAGCGCTTAGCGTTGATGCAGTCCTTCGCAGCATTGCAATGATTGAGGCGCAACCTTCACAGAGCCCAGGTGAGGTTCTCTCACTCAATATTGTCAGCAACCGTGG
>CAZXVL010000095.1:0-3949 GCA_964644425.1 uncultured Candidatus Planktophila sp. | reverse complement strand
GGTTCTGCTTGAGTGGGTGCTTCACAACTGACTTTGGAAGTGTGAGCTCTGTCTTACCATCGAATGTGATGTTAAGAAGAACGTTTGACTCCTTGAGAGCGTTACCAAGATCGCGAGCGTTCAATGTGATGTGAACTGGTGCTGCGCCGTGACCGTAGATCACTGCTGGGACCAATCCATCGCGACGTGCGCGACGTGATGCACCCTTACCGAACTCAGTACGTGTGGTGCCGTTGATTGCTACTTCTGCCATGAAAAAACTCCTGTCGTCTCATAAATGGACTCTGACAGGAGTTGAATACCTTGCCGTCGATTACGGTTTCGATTGAAACCCTCGCCAGAATGGTTGAAGTTTAGGCTGACAGAGCTAAAAGCTCCAAATCGGGCTAATTCGAGCGTAATCTAGAAGCTATGAAGCATCTCTTTAAGTCCGCTCTCCTGCTCAGCTTCGGTTGGAACATCTTCCTTGTTATTGGCGTCATTGCCAATCAAAGTTATGCGCTCACTCGTGCAGGAGGCGGTCAATTCGAAAGTTTTCCCACAGGAATCCGTATTGCCTACTGTCTCACATTGGCACTGATTCTTTTCCAGATAGAGATTCTCTTCTCTTCACGAAAGCGTCCACCCGCTCTCTATGCAATCTTCTTCTTCCTTAGCTGTTCTAGCATCTTTGTTAACGCGATTTCACGCAGTGCAGATGAGCGCTGGAATGTGATTCCGGCTTTCATCATTGCAACGGCTTTCTATAAGAAGTGGAGAGCGCGATGAAGAGCGTGGCAACAGTTGCATTAGTGCTTACTGGAATATCTGGCCTCTTCCTCATCGGCCGATTTACCCAGCGCTTTAGCCACCGCACACTTTTTATCCAACAGATGATCTATCAGTTGATGGCGCTCACTATGGCGCTAACCCTGCTTGTGATTAATCGTCTCATTCATAGTGATTACCGTTCAGCACTTAATGTTGGTTACTTCCAAGCTCCTACCGAAAACTTTGGTTGGCTTGGTATCAAGGATGGAACTCTCTGGAATGAAGCAGTTGTTACATTCCTTATCTTTCCATTGATTATCACGACAGTGGTTGTCTATTTCCAAGTACTACGTGATGCCCATGTGACTTTTAAGCGAATCCTTGCTGCACTTCCAGCAGCCGTTCTCCTCTCAGCCTTTAACTCACTCACCGAAGAGATCATCTTCCGAGTTATCGGAATCGAAGGCCTTTCATCTGTCTTAAGTATTTCTATCTTGGCGATTCTCTCGGGTATCTGGTTTGGAATTCCACATTACTTTGGAACGCCAGGAAAGATTCCAGGAGTTTTGATGGCGGGTTTCTTAGGCTGGATTGCAGCGATCTCAATTATGGAAACTGGTGGAATTGCAGCTGCATGGGGCATCCACTTTGTTCAGGATGTCCCGATTATTACGATGTTATTAGCTGTGGCCGTCAAAGAGGCTCGTGACTGAGCCATCTTCAAAGACTTCACGAATTGCACGTGCAAGTAGCGGTGCAATTGAGATAACAGTGAGCTTGTCGAACTTCTGATCTTCAGTCAAAGGAAGTGAGTCTGTAACAACGACTTCCACTGCGCGAGACTCCTTCAGGCGCTCTACCGCAGGTCCTGAAAAGACTGCATGGGTAGCAGCCACGATGACATCACGAGCTCCTGCTTCAAAGAGTGCATCGACTGCCTTAGTAATCGTGCCTGCTGTGTCGATCATGTCATCGATAACAACGCATGTGCGTCCCTCGACCTCACCAACAACCTTGCCGACAACTGCCTCATTAGGAACGAGTGGGTCGCGGGTCTTATGGATAAAGGCGATTGGGCATCCACCAAGGAGTTCAGACCAACGCTCTGCAACACGTACTCGACCTGAATCTGGAGAGACGATTGTAAGAGAGTTGCGATCTACCTTGCTACCGACATAGTCAGCCAGCATTGGAAGAGCAAAGAGGTGGTCCACTGGACCATCAAAGAATCCTTGAATCTGTGATGTGTGAAGATCAACAACCATCAGACGATCTGCACCAGCTGTCTTAAAGAGATCTGCCATCAAGCGAGCTGTGATTGGCTCGCGACCGCGGCTCTTCTTATCCTGGCGTGCATAACCATAGAAAGGTGTAACAACTGTGATGCGCTTTGCGGATGCACGTTTAAGGGCATCGACCATGATGAGTTGTTCCATGATCTGCTTATTGATGGGTGTCGCATGTGACTGGATAACAAATGCATCACAACCACGAACAGATTCTTCAAAGCGAACAAAGATCTCGCCATTTGCAAAGTCATAGGCTGAAGTTGGAGTCAGTGGAATACCGAGTTCAGAGGCAACCGCTTGTGATAGCTCTGGGAATCCGCGGCCAGAAAATAGTCGAAGTTTCTTCTCTGACGATAGACGGATTTCGCTCACGAGTATCAGCCTTCCTGGTCGTTGCTTGGAGCTGAAGCGGCTGCTTCAGCTGACTTGGTGCCGGGGCGCTTGCGCAGGACCCAACCTAATACATTTCGCTGCTTTGCACGACCAACACCCATCGCACCGGCAGGAACATCTTCTGTGATGACAGAGCCAGCTGCTGTGTAGGCACCATCTCCGATGGTGATTGGAGCTACAAGCATGCTGTCACTGCCGACTCGGACATGATCACCGATAACAGTCTGGTGCTTATTGACTCCGTCGTAGTTAACAAAGATTGTTGCTGCACCAATATTGGTGCCTTCGCCGATAGTGGCATCTCCCACGTATGAAAGGTGAGGAACTTTAGAGCCTTCGCCAACCTTGGCATTCTTCATCTCTACAAATGCACCAGCTCGGGTATCTGCCGCTAGTTCAGTTCCAGGGCGAAGATAGGTGAATGGACCAACACTTGCATTGGCACCGATTGATGCAGAAATTGCATAGGACTCTTTTACATCAGCACCCGCAGCTACTGTGCAATCAATCAACGTTGTGCGAGGACCAATGGTTGCACCGCTTGCAACAGTTGTTGAGCCGGCGATAGTCGTGCCAGGAAGTAGCGTCACATCCTGTGAAATCACAACAGTTGAATCAACCCATGTAGTAGTTGGGTCAACAATCGTGACTCCGCTTCGCATCAGGCCATCATTAATACGATCGCGTAGCAGGGCTGCAGATTCAGCTAATTGGACTCGATCATTAACGCCGAGAATCTCAGTAAAGTCATCGATGCAGACAGCTGCAATCTTGCCACCTTCATTGCGCAGAATTTCAATGACATCAGTTAGATATAGCTCACCTTGCGCATTATCATTGCGCAGCTTTCCGATAGCGCCTGCTAGCTTGAGTGCATCAAATACATAGACGCCTGAGTTGATCTCCTCAATTGCCTTTTCAAACTCATCGGCATCTTTCTCTTCAACAATGCGAAGAAGTGAGCCATCATCACCACGAACTATGCGGCCATATCCTGTTGGCTCTGGATGTTCAGCGGTAAGAACAGTTGCGGTAAATCCACCTGAAGTATGACCTTCGACTAAATCAGCAAGTGATTCTCCGGTGAGCATTGGTGTGTCACCTGCAAGCACCAAGATGGTGCCAGTGGGTGTAATGCCGGCGAGCGCCAACTGAGTTGCATGGCCTGTACCGCCGCGATGCTCTTGAAAGACTGTGGTGACACCCGGTGCGATCTCTGCGATATGTGCCTCTACCTTTTCGCGACCTGATCCAACGACTACGCGAGTATGTGCTGGGTTCAGGGCTGAGACTGCGTGCAGGACATGACCTAGAAGTGATCGACCAGCAACAGTGTGAAGGACCTTAGGAGTCGTGGATTTCATCCGAGTACCTTCACCAGCCGCAAGAACGACAACGGTGTGAAGGCTCATGGGTGCAGTCTACCTGTTGATGGCTCCGCCACTTCGATCGGCTGAGCAAATAATTGCTCCGCCACCAGGTATCGATCCTGGACCCTGGGCTTCAAAGGCCCATGT
>CAZXVL010000094.1:0-3957 GCA_964644425.1 uncultured Candidatus Planktophila sp. | reverse complement strand
TCAACTCGTATTGCCGGTGCTACCCCCGAACTCAGCGCCTCTGTTGAAGAAGATCTTAAGCACATTCCTGAGTTCGAACAGCGCTTTCTACGCCTGAATGTTCAAGAGCCGTATCGACTTAAGGCGACCGCGATCGTTCATCGATTGGCCTTTACTCGAAATCGCCATGCAGTTGGCGGACCTCATGTTCCTGGACGTGATTATGCAAATACAGCAGAGCTACTAGCTGACCTCACTCTGATGCGCGATTCGCTCTTTGCTCATCGAGGAGAGTTGATTGCGACAGGTCTTCTGGAGCGCACCATTCGCACAGTTGCTGCTTTCGGATTAACTCATGCGACTCTGGATGTCCGCGAACATTCAGATGCTCATCATGCCGCTCTCCAGCAGTTCTTCGGTGGCGATTACATCGAGAAGAGTCACGATGAGAAGTTTGTGATTCTCACATCAGAGCTAGCAAATGGACTTAAGAGAAGTGCTTCATCACTTGATGCAGCAGGTGCAAAGACACTTAATACATTTATCGCAATCTCCGAGCTTATTGAGCGCTTTGGTCCTGAAGTAATTGAGACCTACATCGTCTCTATGACAAAGGGCGCAGATGACCTAATTGCGGCAGCGCTTCTTGGAAAGTATGCAGGACTCGTTGATCTCGATAAGGGAGTTGCAAAAGTTGGCTTTGCTCCACTTCTAGAAACTGTTGCAGAACTTCGCGCGGCAGGTGACATTCTTGAGAAACTTTTATCAAATGAGACTTATCGCAAGCTCGTTACTCTTCGAGGAAATGTCCAAGAAGTTATGTTGGGATATTCAGATTCCAATAAGGATGCAGGAATTGCGACAAGCCAATGGGAGATTCACCGTGCGCAGCGTCGTCTTCGCGATGTGGCAATCAAACATGGTGTGAAGCTTCGCCTATTCCATGGTCGTGGTGGGTCTGTAGGTCGAGGTGGTGGACCAACATATGAGGCGCTCGTCGCTCTACCTTGGGGTTCAGTCGACGGAGCAATCAAGATGACTGAGCAAGGCGAAGTCATTAGCGATAAGTACGCGCTACCAGCTCTTGCCCGTGAAAACGTTGAGCTCACACTCGCAGCATCGTTAGAGGCAACTGTTCTCAATCGTGGACCTCGCCAAGCCCCTGCAGATCTAGAGCAGTGGAATGAATGTATGAACTTGGTCAGCGATAGCTCCTTTGCACGTTATCGCTCTCTTATCGATCACCCAGATCTACCTGCATATTTCTACGCATCAACACCTGTTGAACAATTAGGAAATCTCTTCCTTGGCTCACGTCCATCACGTCGACCCGATGCATCAGGTGGTCTTGATTCACTCCGTGCTATTCCATGGGTTTTTGGTTGGACACAATCACGTCAGATCGTTCCAGGATGGTTTGGTGTGGGCAGCGGACTCAAAGCCGCGCGCGAGGCAGGCAAGAACGATGTACTCAAGAAGATGCTTACCGAGTGGCACTTCTTCTCTACATTTATTAGCAACGTTGAGATGACTTTAGTAAAGACAGATCTCAAAACAGCTCGTCGCTACGTAGAGACGCTGGTGCCTAAAGAACTTCACCACTTCTTAGCAACCATTGAAGAAGAGTTTGAGCTCACCGTTAAAGAGGTTCTCGCCCTGACAGACAAGAAAGCTCTCTTGGGTGATCAACCAGTCCTTGCTCGCACACTAGAAGTCCGCGATGCCTACCTTGCTCCTCTTCATTCATTGCAGATCAATCTCCTCAATCGTGTGCGCACCTCGAATGCAAGTGCCGATTCCACCCTCGTCCGCGCGCTATTGCTAACGATTAATGGTGTTGCAACCGGCCTTCGCAATACGGGCTGACCACTCTGGTCACTTTCTGACCACTCCCTCCCGCATATATAAGAGCTTTATTGCCACACTTCTCTATGTGCGCCTCTGCACCTAACTCGAGGAGAGAGATGAAGAAGTCATATTTGGCAGCATCATTACTGATTGCAGCTCTAGTCCTTCCAGGCGGACATGCCCATGCGGCAAAGGTAAAAGATGGCGATGCTTGTTCTCCCGTAGGTGCAACATTCAAGCAAGGCGCAACCAATTTCACCTGCACCAAGAAAGGCAGCGGTGGAGTCTGGAAGACACAGAAGAAAGCAACAACTGCGCCAGAGACATTTGTAATGCCCAAAGTAGTTGGAATGAATCTTCAACTAGCTCAAGATCTTCTGCAATCAAAGGGTTCATACCTTATGGATCAAACAGATGCGCTTGGTCTAAGCCGTTTCCAGATAAATGACAGTGGCTGGAAGGTGTGTAACCAATCACCCGCTGCAGGTAAGAAGGTGCCCACTTCAACAATGGTCACACTTGGCAGCGTGAAGCTGACTGAGCGGTGTCCATAAAAACCTGTCAGAAAGCGTTAGTTGATCAGTTAGGGAGAACATGAAAATACTTGGTCGAGTTACTGGATTGTCAGTTGCGCTCTTCGCGCTGATTGGTGAAGTTAATCGCTTCATGAATTTTGGATCGGAATTCGCTTTTGAGTTCTTTTTTGGTACGCACATGACAACTATTGCAAGAGTCATCTTTCCTGGATCCGTGTTGATTGCCATATTAATAATTGCAGCAGGGATCTACTGTTCACTATTCAACTATGCGCACAGCCAGACTAGCCTCAAAGCAATAGCATCTATAGCTCTAGGCTTATTCATCTTAAAACCTATCCTTTGGACAGTATTGAGAGTCAGTGTGGATGGTGATTCTGTAGGTGGTGTTCTTGGAGAGGAAATCAGGACCTGGTGGTTCAACTTCGCAGACATGGATTTGAGAAATACCATCGGCTCAACTATTGGTGGAGTAATCCTCTTTGTCGCTCTGATTCTAAACTTCATTCTCGCACTGCTCTCAAAGTCATCTAGCGCTCAGATTGCACATAACGTTCCACAGAGCTTCCAACCGCCATACCCTCAGCCACCCACGTATCAGCAACCACAGCATGTTCAACCGCCTCAGCCTCAGGCTCAACAATCGATGATTGCTGAACTTGCAGAGTTAGAGCGAATGCATCAGGCCGGCGTTCTTACCTCTGCCGAATTCACCGCAGCAAAGAAGCGGGTACTAGGTCAGTAATTACTACGAGTTGTATTTACTTTGAGTCAGCTCTAAACCCTTTTCAATGAGGTGCTCAACTACATCTGCGCCACGATCGATAAAGAGTGGCAGTTCCTTCTTCTCTGGCTGACTAAACTGCTTTAAAACAAAATCTGCAGGATCTTGCTGACCCATAGGACGGCCGATTCCAAGACGAACACGGAAGTAATTTGGTCCGCCGAATGCTGATGTCATTGACTTGAGACCGTTATGGCCATTGTCTCCGCCACCTTGTTTTGTGCGGATTGCTGCAAAATCGATATCGAGTTCATCATGTAAAACAATGATCTTCGAAGCATCTACAGAGTAGAACTGGGCGAGAGCTTTGATGGGTCCGCCTGTCTCGTTCATATAGCCGAGTGACTTAGCGAGAACTATTGAATGTGCATCGACTCCATAGCCCAATTTGTAGGCAGCTATTGAGGTGCGAGATTTGTGTGTTGAAAATTTTAGATTGTGGCGCTTGCCAAGTTCATCGATAACCATCTGACCAACGTTATGACGGGTGGCAGCGTATTGATCGCCCGGGTTACCGAGCCCCACTACCAACCACGTCATAACGAGTCAGATTTCTTTACTTCTTAATTACTCAGCTGCTGGTGCTGCTGGTGCTGCCTCTGCTGCTGGTGCTGCCGCAGCTGTGTCGTCAGCTGATGCTGCGCGACGCTCTGAAAGGTGAACAACAGTTGCTGTTGCATCGAGAACGAGTGTTACACCTGCTGGAAGAATGACATCGCCTGCAACCTTTGAAGTTCCAGCCTTCATGCCCTCGATATCGAGAACAAGGAACTTAGGAATTGCAGTTGCCTCTGCCTCAACTTCGATTGT
>CAZXVL010000093.1:0-3993 GCA_964644425.1 uncultured Candidatus Planktophila sp. | reverse complement strand
TCTGAAAGCTTTGCTAGCAATTCTGCTGAAACAACCTCGGCTGTCGCAAACACCGCCGTTGCGCTCAGCCGATCCGAACCCGCTCTCACCAATGCGCTATCAGATTTACCGCCCAAAACCAGATTAAGTGCAGTCAAAATCATTGTCTTGCCTGCACCAGTTTCACCGGTGAGTACGTTCAGTCCTCTACCAAATTCGAGTCGAGACTCCTCGATAATTCCAAGATTACGGATGGAGATCTCTTCTAAATAGGTACGTTCACTCACCGCGCCATCCTTCGACAGGGAGCTTGAACTTAGCCACAAGTCGGTCTGTGAAGAGCGTTGGATTCACGTGGGCCAACTTAATCATGTGAGGGTTACGAGTGATGACGACCCTATCCCCTGTTTGAAGTGGGAGCTTGCGTAGTGCATCAGCTGATAGGAGAGCAACTTTAGACTCGACCGTTACGACGATTTCAGATTGAGTTGAAACAACCATTGGACGCGAGAAGAGAGCGTGAGCTGAAATGGGCAGAACCACGAGAGCATCAATTTCTGGCCATAAAACAGGACCACCTGCGCTGAATGCATATGCCGTTGAGCCTGTCGGAGTCGAAACGATGAGGCCATCGCAACCCCAATGAGATAGCGGCCTACGATCAATTTCCACAAAGAGTTCGACCATGGTGGTGCGCTCACGCTCCACCGTGATTTCATTAAGCGCCCAGCCCTCGGATATCTCTCTACCTTCTCGAATGACTGAGTAACCAAGAACCATTCGATTTTCATAGACATAACTCTTATTCACTATGCTCGAAGCGATAGCTTGAATTGATGGTTTCTCCACTTCAGCTAAGAAGCCAACGTGACCTAGATTAATTCCAAGTAGAGGGATATTACGAGCCAGGGTGACTTCTGCTCCACGTAGAATTGTTCCGTCTCCACCGAGAACAACTGCGATTTCAACATCGCCAATTTGATCTGTTGCAACTCGCGCAACACCATCTATCTCTACTTCGGCGGGAGTGACTAACTGAAAACCTTCTTCAATGAGTAGAGCTGCCAGAGAGCGAGCAGCACTTAACGCCTCTGAGCGAGATGGGTTAATAAAGATAACGGCGCGACGGGTGCTCATGCTGGCCCATCTGCAATCGCACGATCTAGCTCGGCTTCATCAATAGCAGGAGCACCGCGACGAAGCCATAGAAAGTATTCGACATTTCCTGCAGGACCTGGAAGCGGGCTTGCCGCTATTCCCATAGTGCCTAAACCGACATCGTATGCCGAGTCTGCAACATCGAGAACCGCTGCCTTGCGAAGTGCAGGATCACGAACCACGCCACCAGCACCCAATTTTTCGCGTCCGACTTCAAACTGAGGCTTTACCATCAGAACAAAATCAGCATCAGAGCGTGAAACTGCAGCAAGAGCGGGGAGGACGAGGGAGAGTGAGATGAATGAGAGGTCTGCAACAACGAGAGATATCTCCTCACCTACCTGCTCGCCCGTGAGGTGTCTAATGTTTGTTCTATCAAGAACTTTAACCCGCTCATCGGTACGTAACTCCCATGCGAGTTGACCATAACCAACATCGACTGCGACAACGCGTGAAGCGCCTCTGCGCAAAAGCACATCGGTGAAGCCACCCGTCGAGGCGCCGGCATCAAGACAGATCTTGCCCTCTACTACAACGTCGGTGAAGACATCGAGAGCACCAGCTAACTTGTGGCCACCTCTAGAGACAAAATCATCACGATTTCCCTGAAGGACTATTGAGGTCTCTGCATCTACTTGAGTTGCCGGTTTAGTTGCAGGAATACCATTGACCAAAACGGAACGAGACTCGATGAGATCTGCAGCTTGTTCGCGCGAACGTGCTAGCTCGCGGCGAACTAGCTCTGCATCTAGACGAGTCTTCATCTGTTGATAGCCCTATTAAAGACCGTCGATGGAATTCAGTGAATCTTGCAATTTCTTATGAAGTGCCTCAAATCGTGCAGCGTGCTCTGACAGATCGCTCGAATCAATCTCTTCAAGCTCACTTCGCACGCCATCTACTATCGATTCTTCCTGCACCACGGAATTGAAATCGTTCTCGCTCATCTACTTCTTCGCCTTCTTCTCTGCAATAGGATCAATCTTGCTCTTACTGCTCTTTCGAATAGAAAATTTCTTGCCTTCACTTTTTACGGGTGTTTCGGTAGCCGCTGCAAGTTGCGCCTCGAGGGCTGCTACGCGAGCCACTAGAGCTTCGTAATCCTGACGCTGAATAAATCCCATCTTCGCTACTGAAGATTCGACCTCTTCGCTCACGCGCACCTTGATGCTCTCTTTCCCCTCACGCGCCCACTCACCGAGAGCTGATGCGACCTCGCCAGGGGTTCGTTCGCCATCGGAGAGCTCGTTGAGGTAGCCCTTGAGCATCGTGAAGAGCTCACTGGGGGTCTGATTAGCCATGGATGAAGAGTATCGGCTAATGGCAAAAGTAGTGTGACTAGCTACTTATTGCAGCCGAGAGATGGCCTGACCTTCTATCTGCCATCGACTCGCGCTGCCTGATGGCACTTGCCAGAATCGACGACGGATTGATCCGCTCACCTCCACCCACTCCCCTGACTTGAGAGACAGGGCGGTCCTGCGCGCCTTCGAGTTCCAGGCGGCGATGTCGAGAGTGTCAACACCTTCGCGAGTTTCTCGCTTCACGATGAGACGGAATTCGACAACATGTTCACCACTGGGTAGCTCTCGATCGGTGGCAGGGGCTGAGACCCTTCCTCGTAGAAGACAATCGTTGAGTGAGTAATCTTGAGCTTCTTCAGCCGTGTTCTTCTTCGCCATGCTAGCTCCATTCGCAACGCTCCGCTAAGACAGCGGATAAGTAATCATGAAGCATCGCTATTAAGAGTTGTAGAGAGGACTCTGATGACTGTGGAAAAGTTAATGCTCGGCGCGCTCTGCAGCGTCTGTCTCTTCATCAGTATCGAGCAAGGCGCACTTAGCAAACCATTCACGAGCTTCCTCTACTCGGCCTGATGCATAAAGTGCATCCGCATATGCATAACGAATGCGAAGTGACCATGGCTCACGGTCATTTTGTAACTCCCGACATTGAAGTGTTACCACCGCTGCATCAAGTTCTCCCAAATCTCTGCGTGCACCGGCTGCAACGATACGCATCTCAATCTCTTCCGCTTTTGCAAGACGTGAAACCTCCGGAGAACCAGCCATTTTCAAGGCTTTAAGAGGGTTGCCCAGACCTCGCTCACAATCGGCCATAACAGGCCAGGATGTAACATCTCCAGAGATTCGATTTGCCGCGCGAAGTTCCTTGAGCGCTATCTCAAAATGGCCAGCACGATATGCTGCATAACCTGCCGTTTCACGAACAACTGCGAGGCGACCTGCGTGATATGCCGCAGCCGTTGCATGCTTATGAGCAAGCTCAGGATCAATATCCATATACAGGTTCACGCAGACCATATGACGAGCCACGACCTTTGCATTCTCTGCTGACAAACTGAGAAGCTCTGCACGAACGCTCTTCTCAAGTTCTTCACCTGTGACATGCTCTGGAATATCTGGCTCAAAAATTCGTGGACGAACTCGAGATGGATCGCGATCCATAGGGGTAGGACGAAATCCACGTGGATCACTAACTGAACGACCATCTGAAACATTTCGAGTTGCGCCCGCGCGATCATCACGACCGCCGCGACCTACATTGCGCACTCCATCCGGACGTGATGGTCGATCTCCGGGACGTGATGGTCGATCTCCGGGACGTGATGGTCGATCTCCGGGACGTGATGGTCGATCTCCGGGACGTGAATTAGATGCTCGCCCTGATGAAGGGCGACCCGAACCCGAAGGTCGACCGCTACCAGGTCGACTTGGTCGCTCATTACGATCGTTCATTGACTCTCTCCCATCGAGGTAATGATTCTTTCAAGAAAAATAAAAAAGGGCGCTGATTGCTCAGCGCCCTTTTTATAATTTAAGTCCGGCATCGTTC
>CAZXVL010000092.1:0-4002 GCA_964644425.1 uncultured Candidatus Planktophila sp. | reverse complement strand
TTACTTCGTGAATTCGACAGCAAGAAGCTCTGCGATTTGAGCTGTGTTTAATGCAGCTCCCTTACGCAAGTTATCGCCACAGACAAATAGGTCGAGAGACATTGGGTCATCGATGCTCTTTCGAACGCGACCTACCCACGTTGGATCTGTGCCAACAACATCTGCGGGTGTCGGGAATTTATGGTTTTCAGGATCATCAACAAGCTTGACCCCAGCCGCATTTTGAAGAATATCTTGCGCCGCCTTACGTGAAGGCTCCTTCGCAAAGGTCGCATGCACAGTCAATGAGTGAGTTGTGATGACTGGAACACGCACACATGTTGCAGAGACCTTAAGTCCTGGAAGTCCAAGAATCTTTCGTGACTCATTGCGAACCTTGAGCTCTTCAGATGAATAGCCATCTTCTTTAAGAGAGCCCGCCCATGGAACAACGTTGAGTGCAAGTGGTGCTGGGAAAGGGCCGTTCTCTTTGATTATGGTGCGAATATCGCCTGCAACATCACCCACAGCTGTTCCTGCAACCGCAGAAATCTGCTCGCGCAAAGTGTCAATACCAGCTTGTCCTGCACCAGATGCTGCCTGATATGAAGATACAACTAGCTCTTTGAGTTCATACTCTTGATGGAGTGCGCCCATTGCAACAATCATTGAAAGAGTTGTGCAATTTGGATTAGAGATGATTCCGCGTGGACGATTCTTTACATCTTGCGGATTTACCTCTGGCACAACAAGTGGGACATCTGCATCCATTCGGAATGCGCCAGAGTTATCTACAACTACAGCACCACGCGATGCCGCAATCGGTGCCCACTCAGCTGAGACCTCATCTGGCACATCGAACATTGCAACATCGATTCCATCAAATGCTTCAGGTGATAGTGCGACGACTGTGAGCTCTTCTCCACGGCAGATCAACTTCTTGCCTGCACTGCGGGCAGATGCGATGAGACGAATTTCTCCCCAGACATCTTCGCGCTCTGACAAAATTCCGAGCATTACAGTGCCAACGGCACCTGTTGCACCTACAACTGCAAGTGATGGCTTCTTGCCCGAAGTTGATTGAGTCATCGTCCTGTACCTCCGTATACAACAGCCTCGTTCTGATCAGAATCAAGGCCAAAAGCAGTGTGTGCAGCCTTTGCTGCCCGCTCAAGATCTGTCTCGCGAATGATGATTGAGATACGGATTTCAGAAGTTGAGATCATCTCGATATTTACTCCCGCCTCTGACATTGCAGCAAAGAATGTTGCCGTGACGCCAGGGTGTGAACGCATTCCTGCACCGATCAGCGAGAGCTTTCCAATGGTGTCGTCATACTGGATTGATGCAAAGCCAACTTCACCTTGAATCTTCTTGAGAATAGTTGTTGCTTCCGCACCATCTGCCTTAGGCAATGTGAATGAAATATCTGTGAGGCCTGTAGCTGCAGCAGAGACGTTCTGCACAATCATGTCGATGTTGAGATCGTTATCGGCTAGTGCTTGGAAGATTCGCGCTGCAACACCCGTGCGATCTGGGACACCGACGATCGTGATCTTTGCCTCTGACTTATCGTGTGCGACGCCAGCGATGATTGCTTGCTCCATGGTGCCTCCTTCTGGGTGGTTTTCAACTACCCAAGTTCCTTCGAGTGGTGAGAAAGATGAACGGACGTGAATTGGTAAGTTGTAACGGCGTGCATATTCAACGCAACGCAAGTGAAGAACCTTTGCTCCTGCTGCTGCGAGCTCGAGCATCTCTTCATATGTAACTGTGTTCAACTTGCGCGCAGATGGAACTGCGCGAGGATCTGCGGAGAAGATTCCATCAACATCTGTGTAGATCTCGCAGACATCGGCATCGAGGGCTGCGGCGAGCGCGACAGCAGTTGTATCTGAACCACCGCGTCCTAGAGTTGTAATGTCCTTTGTATCTTGCGAGATTCCCTGGAAGCCAGCAACGATTGCGATATTTCCTGAATCAATCGCCTCTCGAATTCGACCAGGTGTCACATCGATAATGCGTGCCTTGCCGTGAGTTGAATCTGTGATGACGCCAGCTTGTGAACCTGTAAATGATTGTGCTTCAAAACCGAGGTTGTTAATTGCCATCGCAAGAAGTGCCATTGAGATTCGCTCGCCAGCTGTCAGCAACATATCGAGCTCACGCCCTGGAGGAATCGGGCTCACTTGATTGGCAAGATCAATGAGCTCATCGGTGGTATCGCCCATGGCTGAGACCACAACGACGACCTGATTTCCCGCCTTCTTCGTCGCCACAATACGAGCGGCAACGCGCTTCATGCCCTCGGCATCTGCGACTGAGGAACCACCAAATTTCTGAACGATAAGCGCCATGCGATAAGTGTGAAGGCGAATTTAGCTACGCGCTAGCCGAATTTCGGATTTTCTCATTATATGAAACGAAGGTAAATCCACATATTGAGACAAGAGCTCTTTAGAGGTTGGTGCGCCCCTCAAATGCGCGACCGAGCGTGACCTCATCGGCATATTCGAGATCTCCACCAACAGGCAAGCCTGATGCCAGACGGGAGACATTAATCCCCATCGGCTTAATCAGACGTGCCAAATAAGTGGCAGTTGCCTCACCCTCGAGGTTGGGGTCGGTCGCCAAAATGATTTCAGTAATCGTTGAATCTGCAAGGCGTTGCATGAGCTCGCGAATTCGTAGCTGATCTGGACCAATGCCATCGATGGGGCTGATTGCTCCACCAAGCACGTGATACTTGCCGCGGAATTCACGGGTGCGCTCGATTGCAATCACATCTTTCGACTCTTCAACAACACAAATCTTTGTTCCATCACGACGTGGATCGCGACAGATTCGACATTGACCTTCTTCAGAGACGTTTCCGCATTCACTACAGAACTTCACGCGCTCCTTAACGGTGCGCACTGCCTCTACTAAAGAATCTGCAATCTCTGCATCTGATTGGAGAATATGAAATGCGATGCGTTGAGCAGACTTTGGTCCGATGCCAGGCAAGCGCCCCAATGCATCAATGAGATCTTGAATCGCGCCTTCATACATTCCACTTGACATTAGTCGTGTCTCTTTTCGCTAATGACAGTTGCACCGAGTTCGGCTGCAAGAAGTGCGGCGCCAGTTAACTGTGTTGCATCGGTGGGAGCCTCTGTTGTTCGAACGGCGCGAGCTTCAGGTGTGCTCGTTGTATCGATACTTGGATCGACAGTTACCTCAATCTTGCGATCGAGTCCAACGATTTCAATAAATGCATCGCGCAAAATCTGATCGGATTCGCTTCGGATAAATGAATCACGAGCACCGGCATTGACGATGCCAATGGTGATTGCCTTCTCATCCACACCAAGGATCTGTGCACTTGCACTCAAGAGTGACCAAGTCAGACGGCGTCGCTTCTTCACATTTTCAATGACCTCAGGCCACATACGACGAAGGCCAGCAACATCGATTGCGCCAATATCGTGAGCTGGTGTTGCCTTCTTTACAGGCTCTTCCTTTACGACAGGAGTCTCACGAATAGCTTCTGCAGTAATGGGAGAGACATAATCTGCAGGATCAACGCTCTTTGCTGGTGCTGGAGTTGGTGCTTCAGTTTTCTTCGGCGCAACTGCAGTTACCTGCGGTGCAATGTTCTCAACGCGCTCAAGGCGTTCAATACGTGCGAGCATTCCTGCCTCGCCGTTATCTCCAATTGGCAACAAGATCCGGCCGCAGATGAGCTCAAGAATAAGGCGTGGAGCAGTCGCTCCTCGCATCTGCGTAAGTCCTTCTGAAGCGATATCTGCTGCTCTAGAAAGTGACGCTTGGCCAATGTTCTCGGCCTGCACACGCATACGCTGCAATTGATCATCAGGCAGCTCACGCAAAATACTGTTGGCATTTGTTGCCTGCAGTGCATCAACGATCATCAAATCGCGAAGACGCTCGAGTAAGTCCTGTGTAAATCGACGTGGATCATGTCCAGTTGGTGGTGGCACCTGGAATGTCGGTGGCGTACAGAGGTCTGTAAGAGCCGTC
>CAZXVL010000091.1:0-4023 GCA_964644425.1 uncultured Candidatus Planktophila sp. | reverse complement strand
TGCCCGACGTTCCGAGGGTAAGGCGCTAGCCGGTTGGCTAACGGGCAAAGGCTATCCGCGGCTGGCGGGGATGGGAAGAGGCTCGCTACACTTCTCGCACTATGGACACCTACCCGAGTGGTTCAATTTTCGCTCCAATAGCCCTGGTACTAAGCCTGATCCTTCTTGGCGCACTCTTCGTCGCTGCCGAGATTGCCCTTATCTCCTTGCGCGAAAGCCAGGTGAAGCAGATGGCTCTTCAAGGTCGTCGCGGGGCTCGGGTGGCAAAACTTCACACCAACCCCAACCGACTGTTAGCAGCTGTTCAAGTAGGTGTGACACTCTCAGGATTTCTCTCAGCTGCCCTTGGCGCAGAGAAGCTGGGTCAATACCTCATCCCATGGCTTGAAGATCGCGGCCTTAAATCAACCACGGCAAATACAACCTCACTCATTGCTCTAACACTGGTGATTGCATATATCTCGCTCGTACTGGGCGAGCTAGCTCCAAAGAAGCTGGCGCTCTTTCGCTCCGAACCAATTGCCATTTGGTCTGCTCCATTCATTGATTTCATTGCAAACCTCTTTCGACCAATTATCTGGCTTCTCTCTAAATCAACCGACATTGTGGTTCGCCTCTTTGGAATCGATCCCAAAGAAGAGCGCTCGCAGATGTCAGAGGAGGAGCTTCTCGATCTCGTTGCAGGCCACGCAGCTCTCACAGATGAAGAACGCGACATTGTGGAAGAAGTCTTTAACGCATCTGAGCGCCAAGTTCACGAAGTTATGGTTCCTCGCACCGAAGTTGATTTCATCGACGGCTCACTGACTATTGCAAAGGCGATTGCACTTGCTGCAGAGAAGTCGCACTCTCGCTATCCCGTGGTGCGTGGTTCCTCTGATGAGGTCATCGGCTTTATTCATGTTCGCGACCTTATCGACCCATCCTTGGTTAACTCTCAGGCAAAGATTCAAGAGCTCAGTCGCAACATTATGTATCTGCCTGGCACCAAGGGAATTCTGCCTGCTCTCACCGAGATGCGTGCACAGCGCCAGCACTTAGCTATCGTTCTTGATGAATACGGCGGAACTGACGGAATTGTTACGCTGGAAGACCTAGTAGAGACACTCATCGGAGATATTCGCGATGAATACGATGGAGATGAACAGGAACTTTCAATTGAGTCTCGCACCGGTGATTTTGAAGTCGACGGCTTAATCTCCCTCGAAGATCTCTCATCACAGTCAGGAATCGAAATTCCAGAAGGTCCTTACGAAACCCTCAGTGGATTTGTGATGCACTTCCTTGGCCGCATTCCTCATGACGGTGACCTCATCAACCTCAATGGCCTTCGGATCGCAGTTCTTTCGATGGAGGGCAAGCGAGTCGGACGAATCCTTATCTCGCGCAGCTAATTTCGCACACCGCGCTAGCGCCACTTCATGCGAGAATACGAATATGAGTCAGAAGCGCGTCCTCTCAGGAATCCAGCCAACCAGCGATTCCTTCCACCTGGGAAATTATCTTGGTGCGGTAAAGCAGTGGGTTGAGCTTCAAGATGGACATGATGCTTTCTACTGCATCGTCGACCTCCACGCCCTCACGGTGGAGACAGAGCCCGCTCTTCTTCGCAAGAGAACCCTGATGTCTGCGGCGCAGCTAATTGCCCTGGGTATCTCTCCAGAGAAGTCCACTCTCTTTGTTCAATCTCAGGTTCCGCAACATAATCAACTCGGTTGGATTATGGAGTGCATGACTGGTTTTGGTGAAGCGAGTCGGATGACTCAATTCAAAGATAAATCCTCTAAGTCAGGTGCCGATGCAGCTCGTGTAGGTCTCTTTACCTATCCAATGTTGATGGCTGCAGATATTTTGCTCTATCAGACACACTTGGTTCCAGTGGGTGAAGATCAGCGTCAGCACATCGAATTAACACGTGATGTTGCAGGTCGCTTCAACTCTCGCTATGGGCAGACATTCCAGATTCCCGAGGGCTTTATCCTCAAGCAGGGAGCGAAGATTTATGACATTCAAGATCCTTCTTCAAAGATGAGTAAGTCTTCTGGAACAGGTGCAGGACTCATAGATATTCTCGATGCGCCAGAGGTGAATATGAAGAAGTTTAAGAGCGCGGTCACAGATGCGGGTCGCGAGGTTAAATTCGATACCGCTGAGAAGCCAGGCATTAGCAATCTGCTTACAATTCACTCAGCACTATCTGGAAAGAGCATTGCAGATCTTGAAAATGAATTCGATGGAAAAGGTTACGGAGATTTCAAGACATCTGTGGCAGAGGTTGTTGTTGAATACTTCAGACCAATTCGTGCCCATGCGCTCGAACTTCTTGAAGATGAAGCGCACCTCTTGCAGATTCTTCATCAAGGTTCAGCCAAGGCTCGTGAGGTTGCACAGGCAACTCTTGACTCTACCTATAACAACCTAGGGGTCGTGCGCTAATGAAAATCCGTTCACTTCTTGCAGCACTTGGACTTGTTGGATCTCTCTTTATTGCAGCCCCCGCCCATGCTAATCCTTTGTCCATCGGAATCGCCTATGACATCGGTGGGCGAGGAGATCGCTCCTTTAATGATGCAGCAGCTGCAGGGCTAGAAAAGGCACAGAAGAAGTTCACATTTACCGTCGATCCAGTTGTCACCGATGGCACCAGCTCTGATCGTGAGCGTCGCATCCGCTCTCTCATCGCTAAAAACTGCAACCCCATCATCGTTGTGGGAGCCGGCTATGCACCAACAATTAAAGCGTTAGCTATCGAATTTCCTAATACGCAATTTGCCATTCTCAACGATGCCACAATTGACGCTCTCAATGTCACCTCAATTATTTTCGCAGATACTCAGGGCGCCTTCCTTGCCGGATTTAGCGCCGCCCTCGCCTCAAAGAGCAAGCGTGTGGCGATGATTGCAAATAATGATCAGGCCGATATTTATCAGAATGGATTCCTTGCAGGAGTCCTCGCTGCAAAGCGTGGAGTCACCGCCTCAATTAGATATGTCAATGGATCATCTGTTACAGCAACACGACAGGCGATGAATGCGGGATCCGATGTCATCTTCATCGCTCGACCTGGTTCAGATACTGAGGTATTTGCATCGATTGTTGCGCGCAATCTCTCAAGGTCAAAAGATAAGAATTTCAGAGCTGTTGGAATGATTACAGTTGAACCTGATCAGTACGTATCTGTCACTGCCTCAACAAAGAAGTATCTCTATGCAACAGTAGTCAAGCGCGTTGATGTTGCGATGTATGACTTGATTGCAAAGGCGATAGCAAATGAACAACACCTTGATGTGCTAGATCCCAAAGCAGGGATTTATGGACACCGCTATGACATTAAGGATGGGGGAGTTGTCTTGACTACCTACCTTCCTGCTCTGACTGCAGCAAGTGCTGCCATCAACTCTGCCGCCCTCCAAGGCGCCAAGATCGCTAATTAGGCAAGGCCACCCCCCTTTATCTTTAAAGTTGGGGTTGAGAGTTTGCCAATTTGTTACATGCCACGCCTTAGATTTAACAGGTTGATTTAGTAATTCTTATCCTCCGAAGATAGGCTCGCCCTACAAGCCTTCGACCCCTCAAAAGCGAAGAAGGACTGGCAGAATCTATTTCCACAACAATTCCTTGGAGGAAAATTGAAGAAGACACTCAAGATTGTTGCACTCTTCGCAGCTGCAACTCTCGCAGTAGGTGTGGCTCCAGCTGCAACCGCTGCTAACTCAACTAAGGCTTGCCTCGCACTTGATACAGGTGGCGTGGACGACAAGTCATTTAACGCTTCAGCATGGGCAGGCGCACAGGCTGCTGCAAAGGCAAACAAGAACGTAACAGTGAAGTACCTTGCAGCAACAACAGATGCTGACTACGCACCAAACATCAAGAAGCTTATCGACGAGAAGTGCACACTTATCATCGGTGTTGGCTTCCTTATCAACGGCGCAATTGTTGAGGCTGCAAAGGCAAACCCAACAGTTAACTTCGCAATCGTTGACCAGGATGGAGAAGACCACGGTCCTGATGGATCTGTCT
>CAZXVL010000090.1:0-4130 GCA_964644425.1 uncultured Candidatus Planktophila sp. | reverse complement strand
GCACAGGATGTTGCTTGAGTGCTTCACATGTTGCAACAGCAAAGAATGGAAGGAACGAAAGCTTGACACCTTCACGCGCCTCAAATGATGCCTTTGAGCGATCACGAAGACGAGCAATCTTAGTTACATCAACTTCGATGACAGTTGTAAGTTGAGCAGAGACTTGAAGTGACTCAACCATGCGAGCTGCAATAACTTTACGAAGTCGTGACATTGTCACAGTAGTTCCACGTAGAGGAGATGCCGCAATTGGAGCAGGTGCTGCAGCGCGTGGAGCTTGTGCTGCTGGAGCGGCCGCCACTGGAGCTGCAACGGACTTCGGTGCTGCGGCTTCAACATCTTCGCGACGAATGCGTCCACCAATGCCAGTTCCGCGAACAGATGCGAGGTTAACGCCGAGATCATTTGCAAGCTTGCGAACAATTGGAGTTACGTATGCATCGGCAGGCTGAGAGACAGGAGCTTGTGCAACTGGTGCCGGCGCTGCTGGTGCCGCTGCAACTGGTGTTGAAACAACGGGAGCAGAAGCCACTGGAGCCGGTGCTGCTGGTGCCACTGCAACTGGTGCCGGTGTAGAGACAACAGGAGCTGCAGGCGCTGCCGGAGCAGGTGCTGCTGCACCATTTGCTAAACCAATCAATGCAAGACGCGCTCCCACGGGAACGGTTGTATCCACCGGAACATCAATTGCAAGAAGTGTTCCTGCAACCGGTGAAGGGATTTCTGTATCGACCTTATCTGTTGATACTTCAAGGAGAGCTTCATCGACCGCTACTGAATCGCCAACGTTCTTAAGCCAACGTGTAACGGTTCCTTCAGAGACTGACTCACCGAGTGCTGGCATTGTGATTACTGTGCCATTTGATGCAGCTGGCGCTGATGCAGCTGATGCAGCAACTGGAGCAGGTGTCTCAATCACAGGTGGGGGAGTAGGAGCTGCAACAGGTGTTGCTTCAATAACTGGAGGGGCCACAGGTGCTGCCGCAACAGGTGCTGCCGCGCCATCTGCGATGACTGCAAGTTCTGCCCCGACCGGAACGGTCTGATCTACTGCGACAACAATCTTTTGTAGAACACCTGCAACCGGTGAAGGGATTTCTGTATCGACCTTATCTGTTGATACTTCAAGGAGTGGCTCATCGACTGCAACATGATCGCCTTCGGCCTTAAGCCAACGTGTAACAGTTCCTTCGCTGACGGATTCTCCGAGAGCTGGCATGGTTACTGAAAATGACATTATTTTCTCCTCGTTACCTTTGATGAATTCTTAACCGTGTGCGTGCAATGGCTTGCCTGCGAGTGCCATGTGAGCCTCGCCCATCGCTTCTGACATTGTTGGGTGTGCATGGATTAGAGGAGCAACATCATCAGCAGTTGCTTCCCAGTTAAAGATCAATTGTGCTTCTGCTAGGAGTTCGCCGACGCGGGCTCCCACCATATGGATTCCAAGAACTGGGCCATTCTTCTCAGCAACAAGCTTGATAGATCCGGCTGTCTTGAGAATCTGTGCCTTGCCGTTTCCTGCAAGGTTGTAATCGAGCTCAACGACATCGTAGCCGCGCTCCTTGGCAATCTTTGTAGAGAGACCAACAGATGCAACCTCTGGCTCTGAATATGTAACGCGTGGAACCCCGTCATAGTTAATCGGGCGCGGGTTAAGGCCAGCAATCGTCTCTGCAACAAGGATTCCTTCTTGGAAGCCAACGTGTGCAAGCTGAAGAGTAGGAATAATGTCTCCGACAGCGAAGATGACAGGGATATTGGTGCGGCAGTGCTCATCAACTAGAACATAACCACGATCCATTGCGATGCCTGCCTCTTGGTAACCAATTCCATCTGTTACTGGACCGCGGCCAATCGAGACCAAGAGAACATCAGCTGTGAACTCACGTCCATCTTCAAGGGTTACTGTCACTGAATCAGGGTTGACGCGATGTGACTTAAACTTAATGCCGAGTTCGAAGTTGATTCCACGCTTACGGAAAGCGCGCTCAAGGAGCTTAGATGAAGATTCATCTTCGAGTGGCACGAGGTGATTGAGGCCCTCAATAATTGTGACATCAACGCCAAATGACTTCCAGACTGATGCGAACTCGCAGCCGATGACTCCGCCACCAAGAACGATTGCACTCTTTGGGATGTAGCTCATGCTTGTTCCATGATCAGATGTGATTACGCGCTGACCGTCAATATCGAGACCGGGAATTGTCTTTGCATACGAGCCTGTTGCAAGAACGATATTTGTTCCGGTGTATTGAGTGCCGTTAACTTCAATAGTTGTGTTATTGACCAGGCGTCCGTGACCTTCAATAAATGTGACGTTACGAGATTTGATCAAACCTTGAAGTCCCTTGTAGAGACCAGCGATGACGCCATCCTTATATGTGTTCACGCCATTGATATCGATTGATTCCAAAGTCGCATTGACTCCGAATACGTGGGATTCGCGAGCGCTATCTGCTACCTCGCCTGCGTGAAGGAGCGCTTTGGTTGGGATGCATCCACGGTGAAGACATGTACCGCCGACCTTATCTTTTTCAATAAGCCCAACTGAGAGACCAAGTTGTGCTCCACGTAGCGCTGCCGCATAACCGCCGCTTCCGCCACCGAGAATAAGAAGATCGAAATGGGACATCTGTGCTCCTTCAGCTAGAGGGGCCAAAGCCCTTCAACAGCCATATCTTGCCAGCCTTAGGCGTGGATGACTAACTCAGAGGTCAGTCTCCTAGCTCACTCCTTGCCTGCAGCGATAGCCATCTCAACTAGTGAGCGCAAGGCCACTCCGGTGCCCCCCACAGGGGTATATCCATGGGCTGAACCCTCGTTGAAGGCTGGTCCTGCAATATCAAGGTGGAGCCACGGAAGCTCATCGGCTACGAACTCCTTGAGGAAGAGTCCGGCGACGAGCATGCCTCCGCTGCGGTCTCCGATATTGGCAATATCTGCCACGGGTGAATCAAGAGATGCGCGAAGCTCTACGGGAAGTGGCATAGGCCAGAAAGATTCTCCTGAGATTTTTGTGATCTCCATAAAGTGATCTGAGAATGCTTCATTATTTGTCATCACTGCGCTGGTTCGCTTTCCGAGGGCAACCACCTGAGCTCCAGTCAGAGTCGCAACATCGATGATGCCATCGAGGTTCTTATCTTCCTGTGCCTTCATCAATGCATCACCTAAAACAAGTCGACCTTCTGCATCAGGATTGAGAACTTCAACTGTCTTTCCGCCATACATTGTGATGACATCAGAAGGACGTGTTGCTGTATCGGAGACCATGTTCTCAGCAAGGGGAGCCCATGTATCGATGGCCACTGGAATCTTTAGGAGTGCGATTGCGATTGTTGCAGCACATACCGCTGCAGCTCCTGACATATCTGATTTCATCGCCTCCATGCCTAGTGCAGGCTTCAGAGCTAATCCACCGGAATCGAAGGTGATTCCCTTGCCGACAAAGGCATATTTCTTTGATGGCTTAACGCCCTTGGGTGTGTAGGAGATATTGATTAAACGTGGCGGATTAGCAGATCCTTGACCTACCGCAGTGATTCCGCCGTAACCCTTGCTGCGAAGAGCAGACTCTGTCATCACAGTGGTCTTCAGGCCAATCGCTGCACCACCAGCTGCCTTCACGGCATCATTAATTGTCTTACAGAAAGAGTCAGGTGTGAGATGACTTGGTGGAGTGTTGATCAGATCACGGACGAGTGCGGTGTACTTTGAAATCACCTGTGCATGATGGGCGAGCTCCTTGGCATCGCTTGCGTTCACAAGAGATGAATGAACAGTGATGTTCTTCAAGGGAGCTTTCTGGGCGCTCTTGGTAGAGCCCCTAAATTGATCAAAGAGGTAGCTTCCTAGAGCAGCACCTTCTGCGACAGCCTTTACCGCTGCTGGAGATTTCGTTGGAAGAGAAAATGTTGCACTGCTATTGCCTGCAAGGGCGCGCGCTGCAGCCCCTGCCGCGCGACGAAGTGTTTCATCACTAAAGGTGGTAGTCGACTTTCCAAGACCGGTAAAAGCGATGAGTCGGGTAGTTGTTCCCGGAACGAGAGTTACTTCATCGTTCTTTCCTGTTGCTCCGAGGTCAGCAAGGGTTGCCACAAGAGCTTTCGAGTCCAGAGCGATCTCGC
>CAZXVL010000089.1:0-4216 GCA_964644425.1 uncultured Candidatus Planktophila sp. | reverse complement strand
TCAAGAAGTCTGGCGCTTGGTATACCTATGAAGGCGATCAGCTTGGTCAGGGTAAGGAGAACTCACGTAACTTCCTCCTCGACAATCCAGATCTTGCAAACGATATTGAGAACAAGATTCGTGCAAGCTTTGTACCAGTTGAGGTCGATGCAGCCCTTATCGCTGAAATTGATGAAGCTGTAGCAGAGGTTGATTTCTAATTTCTCTTCAATATAAGAAGGTAGAGAGCAGCTCCGACCCTTACGAGACTGCATATGCAATCGCGCTTAATGCGTTGGTGGCCCGTGCAAAGAGTAAGGGGGAGCTGCTCACTCACCTCAAAGCCCGTGGAACCGAAGATCAGGTAGCAAACGCGACCATCTTCCGTCTTCAAGAGGCTGGACTTGTCAATGATCAAGAGTTTGCAATCGCTTGGGCTACATCACGTCATGAGCATAAGAAGATTTCAAAGCGAATCATTGCAACCGAGCTGCGACAAAAGGGTGTTACTCAGGAAGAGATTAATACTGCACTCGATACCATCGATGATGACTCTGAATACCAGTCGGCCTTCTCGCTTGCGATGAAGAAGTACTCGACGATGTCGCGCCTGGAAAGTGATGTGCAGATTCGTCGAATCCAATCACTTTTACAACGCAAAGGTTTTGGTTTTCCCGTCATCGCGCGTGTAATCCGCGAACTCGGGATCGGTAGCGAACTTAGCGAGTAGTTGTACGGCGAAGCACTAGAAACGTCTTCTTTGCCGTCGCGGCAGTAAATGAAGAATTATTCGGAGTAAAAGTCACTGTTATCTCTCTAAATCCCATCGTGGTTGGCTTCCATGTACAGGTGGCATTTCCTGCTCCAGAGTAATTTTTCTTGTAGCACCCCGCGATGCGCTTGCCTGCCATCAAGAAGGTAACTTTGCCTGGAATTGATGATCCGTCTCCACCGGGTGTGACAGTAATCGTGAGATTGATGCCCTTATAGGGCGTGGCGCTTAACACAGGTTGGGTAAGTGAACTTGGTTCGATTGCATCTAAAAGCACGACGGTAAAGTTCCATGCATTCCAATTACCATTTGCATCAGTGAGCCTTACCGTGAAGTCATACGTTCGATTCCCACCATTATCACTTGGTGATTCGTAGCTCTTAAGTGCATCAAAGGAGAGAACTCCTGAAGAGTTGACAACAAATTGCCCTGAATCAACCCCTGAGAGGCTGAAGTAAGAAGGGGAGCCGGAGAAGTTGAGGGTCCCAATCGTAGTTGAGGTTTCATATCCGTTAAGAGAGTATGAACCCAAGTTAGGTGCGACAAGGTCGGTTTGCGCATTGTAGTTTTGAAGCCGCTCTGCATCAGAGAGTGCTCCTTTGTAAATTGCTAAATCACCGATACCGCCCTCAAAGTATGGATCGACCCAGTTGCTCTTGCCGATGTAGTTCTTGGTAAGAGTCAGATTGCTTTGAGGAAGATATGAGTAATTATTAGTGCTACTCAAAACATTATTTTTATACCATTTACAGGTCGATCCATCGAGAACGACCGTCCAATGTGCCCACTCATTGTTAACGATTGCATTTTGTGCACTTCTGCACCAACCAGGGCTAGCGCTTCCATTGAAGACCTCAATTGCCATGTCATTCAAGCTGCCCACACCTACCCAAATGTTGTTGCTTTGAGCGTTGTTTCCGAAATCAAAAACTCTCTCGACCAAGGTTGCCGTTCCCATATTTGCATAGAAAGATACTGAGAGTCCGCTCCATGCAGAACTACCGGTTGGCAGAGAGGAGAGACTGAGGTATCCACCGTTTGCGGTGCCACTTCCGGTGAAGTTGAGATAGTTGCCGTTCGATCCGGTTTTCGATGGCAGAGATCCCGAGCCGGCTGTTGCAGTGGTGAAGTTATATCCGTTGCCAGAGAGATCTGTCAGAGTTGGGCTTGAAAATCCAGAATAGTTTGCAAGATCGAAATACATCAATAAATTAGTGGTTGTGACGCCAACTCCCTCCGATGCAGCAGCCCTTGCTGGTGCTGATTGGAAGAGGGAGATGCAGGCGAATAGGACGGTGACCAAGGAGGTCGCCATCCGCTTCTTCATAGGACGAGAGTTTACGGGTTACTTACCTTGCTTTAAATGTTCGGTAAGACGCTCAGCGGTTGCAACAACAGCTGCAGCATGAATACGGCCGGGTTGGCGTCCGAGGCGCTCTATGGGTCCAGAGATCGAGACTGCGGCAATGACCTTGCCATTAGGTCCACGAACAGGCGCTGAAACAGATGCAACACCTGCTTCACGCTCGCCGACAGATTGAGCCCAACCGCGACGACGATCAGCCGATAGGTGAGCTGCTGTAAAGCGGGCGTTCTTAAGGCCGCGATGGATCTTCTCTGAATCTTCCCACGCCATCAAAATCTGAGCAGCAGAACCTGCCTGCATTGTGAGCGCAGCACCGACAGGAACAGAGTCACGAAGGCCTGAAAGGCGTTCTGCCACGGCTACGCAGAGTCGGACATCTCCTTGACGCTTATAGAGCTGAGCGGATTCTCCTG
The DNA here is from genome assembly GCA_964644425.1 of uncultured Candidatus Planktophila sp. Taxonomy (GTDB): domain Bacteria; phylum Actinomycetota; class Actinomycetes; order Nanopelagicales; family Nanopelagicaceae; genus Planktophila. The sequence continues at coordinate 1,686 of CAZXVL010000089.1, read as the reverse complement.
TGGCATCTCGAAGAGCGGCCAACGCTGGGCCAGCGGCTGCAATCAGGCGGTCTTCACCAGCTGCGAGAGCGAGCTCTGCAGATCGTGGACCTAGAACAAAGCGACCGTTGAGATCACGGGTAACCAAGCGGTGGTGTTCAAGTGCGACAGCAAGGCGGTGGGCTGTCGGGCGAGCGATGCCGGTGACGGCAACTAGCTCTGCCAGGGAGTGGGGACCGGATTCAAGGGTGCCCAGGATTGCCACGGCTTTGTCTAAAACGCCGACTCCGCTATTCTTCTTGTCCATGAAGTGATATTAGCATCCCACTGATTGAGATGACAATAGTTACTGTGAAAACGATGGAGGTACTGATGGGTAAGACACTTGCAGAGAAGATTTGGGCAGAGCATGTTGTGCGTGCCGCCGATGGCGAGCCAGATCTTCTCTATATCGACCTCCACCTCATCCATGAAGTCACCAGCCCACAGGCATTTGATGGATTGCGTCTTTCTAATCGTAAAGTCCGTCGCCCTGATTTAACGATTGCAACTGAAGATCACAATGTGCCAACACTTGATATTTTGAAGCCGATTGCAGATCCTGTCTCAAAGTTGCAGGTAGATACCCTTCGCAATAACTGTAAAGAGTTTGGCGTCCGTCTCCACTCATTAGGTGATGTAGATCAAGGAGTTGTTCACGTTGTTGGACCTCAGCTCGGCGTGACTCAGCCGGGTATGACAATTGTCTGCGGTGATTCACATACCTCTACACATGGCGCTTTCGGAGCGATTGCATTTGGTATCGGAACTTCTGAGGTCGAGCACGTACTTGCAACACAGACACTTTCATCTCGTCGCCCAAAGACAATGGCGATTAATGTCAATGGAAAGCTGAAGCCAGGCGTGACTGCCAAGGACATCATCCTTGCAATCATTGCAAAAATTGGAACCGGCGGGGGACAGGGCTACATCATTGAATATCGCGGTGAGGCCATTCGTAACCTTTCAATGGAAGGCCGAATGACAGTCTGCAACATGTCTATCGAAGCAGGAGCTCGCGCTGGTTTGATCGCACCAGATGAGAAGACCTTCGAATACATCAAGGGTAAGCCACACGCACCAGAAGATTTCGATGCAGCAGTTGCATATTGGAAGACGCTCTTCACCGATGCTGATGCCAAGTTTGATGCCGAGGTAGAAATTGATGGAGATTCACTCGAGCCATTCGTTACCTGGGGAACCAACCCAGGTCAGGGGCTACCACTAAGCGCTAGCGTTCCAAGCCCATCTGATTTTGCGAGCGAGACTGATCAGGTTGCAGCAAAGAATGCGCTCGAGTACATGGGGCTCACAGCTGGAACACCTCTCAAAGAGATAAAGATTGACACTGTTTTCTTGGGCTCTTGCACCAACGGCCGCATCGAAGATCTTCGTGCAGCTGCCGAAATCGTTAAGGGAAAGAAGATTGAATCAACGCTTCGCATGTTGGTAGTCCCTGGTTCAGAGCGAGTACGTCAACAAGCAATGAGCGAAGGGCTCGACAAGGTTTTTCTCGACGCTGGGGCAGAGTGGCGTAACGCCGGATGTTCGATGTGTCTTGGCATGAATCCAGATCAGCTCGCTGTTGGCGAACGTTCTGCATCGACTTCCAACCGTAACTTTGAAGGACGTCAAGGTAAGGGTGGACGTACTCACCTTGTGAGCCCA
>CAZXVL010000088.1:0-4279 GCA_964644425.1 uncultured Candidatus Planktophila sp. | reverse complement strand
GCTGGTATGAGAAAAGTATCTCGCTGGTTCCAGCGCAATCTCATCCGCATCTATGTGGTGATTGCATTTACATATCTTCTTATTCCTATCATCTACACAATCGCCTTCTCATTTAACAATGGTGGCCGCTCTAACCTTGTTTGGAAGGGCTTCACCTTCGATAACTGGTTATCACCGTGCGGCATCGATAACAAGGTCTGTACTGCATTGGGTTACTCAATTCAGATTGGCCTGATTTCAACTCTGATTTCAACAATCCTTGGAACGATGATTGCCTTCGCAATTGCTCGCCACAGATTCCGTGGTCGCTCCTCAACTAATCTCTTGATTTTCTTGCCAATGGCAACACCAGAGATTGTTCTTGGTGCCTCCGTTGCATCACTCTTCCTCTCAATGGGCGTCAATCTTGGATTCTGGCCTGTTGTTCTGGCGCATGTCATGTTCTGTATCTCATTTGTGGTGGTCACGGTAAAGGCACGTATTGCCTCCCTCGATCCACGCCTTGAGCAGGCAGCTATGGATCTCTATGCCAATGAGTTCGAGACATTCCGTCGAGTAACCTTCCCATTGGTTGCTCCAGGAATCGCCGGAGCTGCGCTCCTGGCATTTAGCCTCTCATTCGATGACTTCATTATCACTAACTTCAACTCGGGCACTCTCGATACATTCCCTACATTTGTATGGACTGCAGCTCAAAAGGGAATTCCACCTCAGGCAAATGTCATCGGTTCTGGAATGTTCATCATTGCAATTACCACGGTAATTCTTGCGCAAATTGTGGGACGTAAGCGCGCAGTTAAATGATGCGCTCACTGATCATTCTCGGCTCCACCGGATCTATCGGTGTCCAGGCGCTGGAGATTGTCGATAGCAACCCTGATCTATTTGAAGTACTAGCAATTACCTCTGCGGGAAATAATCCCGATCTTGTAATCGCTCAGGCCAAGAGGTATCGAGTTAAGGTCGTTGGAACCATTCAGAACGGCGATTTAATTCGACAGGCTCTACCGGGAGTCACAGTCATTGATGGCGTGGAAGCCTCGACCGAGATTGCCGCAATGCTCTGCGATGTTGTTCTCAATGCAATTACAGGCTCCATCGGTTTAGCTCCAACCCTTGCTGCAATTGAAGCAGGAAACCAGTTGGCTCTGGCAAATAAAGAGTCACTTGTCGCCGGCGGTCCACTGGTAATGCCTAAAGCTGCAGCCAATCAAATCCTTCCAGTGGATTCAGAGCACTCAGCAATTTGGCAGTGTTTACAAGGCAATCGCCGTGAAGATGTAGCAAAGTTGGTTCTGACTGCAAGTGGTGGCCCCTTTAGAGATCGAGAAGATTTATCAGGTGTGAGCCTTGAAGAGGCACTTGCACATCCAACCTGGGCGATGGGACCTGTTGTCACAATCAACTCTGCAACCTTGATGAATAAGGGTCTTGAGATTATTGAGGCGCACTACCTCTTTGATATTCCTTACTTCGATATTGAGGCAGTAATTCATCCACAATCCATTGTTCACTCGATGGTGCAGTACAAAGATGGTTCCACAATCGCACAGGCATCTCCTCCTAATATGAAGGGGCCGATTGCTTTGGCAATTAACTATCCCCACCGTACTGAGGGTGCAACTGCGCCATTGGATTGGTCACAATCTGCAACTTGGAGCTTTGCACCGATTGATCACAATCGATTTCCTGCAGTCAATCTTGCGCGCCATTGTGGTCAGGCCGGAGGAGCGCTACCTGCGATCTTTAACGCATCTAATGAAGTTGCTGTTGCAGCATTTATCGCTGGATCAATTAACTTCGCCGAGATCATCCCTACTGTCGAGAATATAGTTTCTCAATTCGAAGGAAATTCACTTCCAACCCTTCGAGATGTTTCAGATGTCAGTGCTATAGAAGAGGATGCTAGAAAGGCAACTCAGCTCATGCTCACAAAGGTAGGAAGATAATGAATATCGATTTCGTTAACATTCTTGGTGTCATCGCATTCGTTGTTGCTCTCTTGATCTCTGTGATGATTCATGAGTTTGGGCACTTTATTACCGCTCGTAAATTTGGAATGCGTGTCTCTGAATTCTTCGTGGGATTTGGTAAGCGACTTTGGTCTATCACCCGTGGTGAAACTGAGTACGGAATCAAGGCCATTCCTGCAGGCGGTTACTGCCGCATCGAGGGAATGACTCCAACTGATGCAATGCCCGATGCCGAAGAAGAACGCGCATTTTGGCGAGCATCCTCAGGCAAGAAACTCATCGTTCTAGGTGCAGGTTCATTTGCCCACTTTGTAATCGGATTCATTCTTCTCTTCACTGTCTTTGCCGGTACTGGTTATACCGATTACCCACCTGCAATCAATAAAGTTGAAGCCGCCTCACCTGCAGCTACTGCAGGCTTTCTTGCAGGAGATCGCGTAATCTCAATCAATGGCGAGATGCTTTCTTCATGGGAAAACGGCGTCAATACGATTGCAAACTCCGAAGGAAAGCCTCTTACATTTGTCATCGAACGCGCTGGCAAGAAGATATCTATCACAGCTACAGGTGAATACATCGCCGAGGAGAAGCGATATCGACTTGGTATCTATCCAGGCTATGACCGTGAATTTAAGAGAGATTCAATTGGTACAGCCCTTGATAAGAGCGTTTCCAATATGGGCATCCTGGTCAAGGCATCATTTACCTCACTTCTTGACCTACCTGAAAAAGTTCCACAACTCTTCCGTCAGACTTTCTTAGGAGAAGAGCGCGATCCTGAAGGTCTCGTAGGTGTCGTTGGCGCAGCTCGAGTATCTGGAGATGTCGTTAGCCTCGATCGCGCAAATACAAATGAGCGCCTGACAACATTTATTTTCTTAGTTGCAAGCCTTAACGTATTTGTTGGAATCTTCAACCTCTTGCCAATATTGCCTCTCGATGGCGGTCATATGGCTGTTGCAATTGCAGATGAGATTCGCGCGCTCTTCGCTCGAATTCGCAGACGCCCTCGCCCTGCGCCAATTAATGTCAATGTGTTGACCCCTGTCACAGCTGTTGTGGTTGTGGCACTCGGATTCCTGACGATTCTGCTTGTATTGGCCGACATCATCAATCCCATCTCGCTCAATTAATAAATCTGAGGCAGAATACGGCTCATGGTAGATCTCGGAATTCCAACAGCCCCTCTCAAGCCCCTTGCTCCACGTCGTAAGACGAAGCAGCTCATGGTTGGCAATGTTGGCGTTGGATCAGATTCTCCAGTGAGCGTTCAGTCAATGTGTACAACGCTGACATCAGATGTGAATGCAACCCTGCAGCAGATCGCAGAGCTCACGGCAGCTGGATGTCAGATTGTTCGTGTTGCAGTTCCATCACAAGATGATGCAGATGCACTTGCTCAGATTGCCAAGAAGTCACAGATTCCGGTAATTGCAGATATTCACTTCCAGCCTAAGTACATCTTCGCTGCAATCGATGCAGGATGCGCAGCTGTTCGCGTTAACCCGGGCAATATCAAGCAATTCGATGACAAGGTCAAGGAAGTTGCAAAGGCTGCAGGCGATGCCGGGATTCCTATCCGCATTGGTGTTAATGCAGGCTCTCTTGATCCACGACTTCTCGCAAAGTATGGAAAGGCAACTCCTGAGGCTCTTGCAGAGTCCGCACTTTGGGAGGCATCACTTTTTGAAGAGCATGGCTTTAGCAATATCAAAATCTCTGTGAAGCACCATGATCCTGTGACTATGGTCAATGCTTATCGCTTGCTTGCAGCCAAGTGCGATTACCCATTGCACCTTGGTGTTACAGAGGCTGGTCCAATCTTCCAAGGCACCATAAAATCTGCGACAGCATTTGGCATTCTTCTAGCTGAAGGAATCGGAGACACGATTCGCGTCTCATTGTCGGCTCCTCCTGTTGAAGAAATCAAGGTCGGAATGTCGATCCTTGAATCCCTTAATCTTCGCCAGCGTAAGCTCGAAATCGTTTCATGTCCTTCATGTGGACGTGCACAGGTAGATGTCTACACATTGGCCGAGAAGGTCCAAGCAGGTTTGCAAGGAATGACAGTTCCTCTGCGCGTGGCCGTGATGGGTTGCGTAGTAAATGGTCCAGGCGAGGCGCGCGAGGCAGATCTCGGTGTTGCATCAGGTAATGGCAAGGGCCAGATCTTTGTGAAGGGTCAGGTCATTAAGACTGTTCCTGAGGCTCAGATTGTGGAGACTTTGATTGAAGAGGCGATGCGCCTGGCAGAAGAGATGGAAGCCGCTGGAGTTCCATCAGGAGAGCCAACAGTTCTCACAACC
>CAZXVL010000087.1:0-4400 GCA_964644425.1 uncultured Candidatus Planktophila sp. | reverse complement strand
CGATGATGGCTAGACCCACTACAACTTCACAAGCAGCAACGACCATGGTGAAGAAGGCGGTGACCTGTCCATCCAAAGTTCCATTGATGCGTGAGAAGGTAACAAATGCGAGGTTTGCAGCGTTGAGCATGAGCTCGATGCACATGAAGACAACGATTGCATTGCGGCGAACCACAACTCCGATTGCGCCAATTGTGAACAGGATTGCTGCGAGATAAAGATAATAATCTGGAGTCATTACTTCTCCTCCGCCACTGTTGTATCAACTACATCGAGTTGGAATTGGCTAGATTCGAGCATGTCACCGCGAGCCTTAAGAGTTGCAGAGATCGATGTTGGAGCAGGTGTTCCATCTGGAAGAAGTGCTGGAACATCGACTGCGTTGTGGCGAGCAAATACTCCTGGACCCGGAAGGCCGGCAGCACTTGCAAGAGATCCTGTGCGGAAACGAGCGATTGAGCTCTCGCGCTGTGATGGGCGAGCAACAGTGCGCTGGTGGTGAGCTAAGACCATTGCACCAAGAGCGGCTGTAATCAACAGAGCTGAGACAACTTCAAATGGCCATACATATTCAGAGAAGAGTTTCTGGGCAAGACCTTCAACATTTCCTTCTGCATTTGCTTCTGCAAGACCGCGAGCAGGATGGCCAATAGTTGCGCGTCCAAGAAGGGATGTAAGCAATCCACCGAAGCCAATTGCTGAGGTGATTGCGATTGCGCGCAGTCCTGGAATTGTCTCGATGAGTGAATCAGATGCATCCACACCGACGAGCATCAAGATAAAGAGGAAGAGCATCATGACCGCGCCTGTATAGACAACAATCTGGACGATTCCAAGGAATAGCGCATCTTGTGCAATGTAGAAGATTGCGAGAGTGACCATGACCCAGGCAAGCAAGAGAGCTGAGTGAACAGCCTTCTTAACAAGCAGCATTCCAAGCGCAGAGATCACTGCGAGAGGAGCAAGGATCCAGAACATCACTGCCTCTGGAGTAGCAATTGTCATTACTTAGCCTCCCCCGATGTTGTTGCCTGTGAAGGATGTGCCTCTGTTACCTCACCGCGGTAGTAATTGTTCTCATCCATTCCTGGATACATTGGGTGAGGTGGTGCGATCATTCCAAAACGAAGGGGAGCCAATAGATCTTCCTTTTCGAAGATCAACTTCTCGCGAGATTCATCTGCCAGCTCATACTCATTTGTCATAGTCAGGGCGCGTGTAGGACATGCCTCAACACAGAGTCCGCAGAAAATGCAGCGCAGGTAGTTGATTTGATAGACAGCGCCATGGCGCTCACCTGGTGAGACCTGGTTATCAGGTGTGTTCTTTCCACCTTCTACATAGATTGCATCTGCAGGACATGCCCAAGCACAGAGTTCACAACCGATGCACTTCTCAAGGCCATCAGGGTGGCGATTGAGTTGGTGGCGGCCATGAAAACGTGGCTGTGTAGGAGCCTTATCTTCAGGGTATTGAACAGTAAGGCTCTTCTTAAACATTGAGCGGAAGGTGACCATAAAGCCCTTTGACTGCTCAGCGAGTGAGCCAGGGCCAGGTTGGTTTACCTCTACATATTCAACATCGTTAATCTTCTTGGCAACGCCAGAGTTCTGTGGCTCTAATGAATCACTCATGGTTATTTATCTCCTGTGCGTGCCTGGGTTGATGCATTAAATGAACCCACACCAGGAAGTGATGGGACCGGGAAATCTGGCGCTTCTCCTACTGGCTGTGGTTCGCGTGACTTCTTCTTTGACTTATCAAATGCAGAGGAGATAGCCATCACGATAATCACGACGCCGAGTGCGAATGCAAGAGCAACGATGCGAGATGCACCTTCCTGCTGAATCACACGAAGTGTCGCCACGATCATGATCCAAAGAAGTGATGCAGGAATAAGAACCTTCCAACCGAACTTCATAAATTGGTCGTAACGAAGGCGTGGAAGAGATGCACGTAACCACATAAAGAGGAAGAAGAAGATGTTCACCTTCAGGAAGAACCAGACGATGGTGAACCATCCGCCTAGCCAGCCCTCAGTAAATCCAAGTCCTGGAGGTGCGTGGTATCCGCCGAGGAAGAGTGTGGTTGCAAGAGCTGAAACTGCAATGATGTTGACGTACTCTGCAAGGAAGAAGAGTGCGAACTTCAAAGATGAGTACTCAGTGTGGAAGCCACCTACGAGTTCACCTTCAGCTTCTGCTAAGTCAAATGGAGCACGGTTTGTCTCCCCGACCATTGAGATTACATAGATAACAAAGGAAGGAAAGAGGATGACGGCATTCCAGATGTGATCGTGCTGTGAGTTGACGATATCTGAGGTCGACATAGACCCGGCATAGATAAAGACAGCTACAAGAGAGAGGCCCATCGCGATTTCATATGAAATCACCTGCGCACTAGAGCGAAGTCCACCGAGCAATGGGTATGTAGAACCTGATGACCAACCTGCAAGAACAACACCATAGACACCAATTGATGTGACTGCCAAAATATAGAGAACACCGACAGGAAGGTCGGTGAGCTGCATTGCTGTTGTCTGACCAAAGAGATTGACAGTGCCTGTCATTGGGATGACGGCAAAGGACATAAAGCACATTGATGCAGCGATGATCGGAGCTGCGATAAATACGACCTTATCTGCAGCCGCTGGAATGATGTCCTCTTTAAGGGCCAACTTCACGCCATCAGAGAGTGATTGCAAAAGACCAAATGGGCCAACGCGGTTAGGGCCAACGCGCAGCTGCATCCTTGCTAGGACGCGACGCTCTGTCCAGACAGCCATCAAGGTTGCAACAACGCAGATACCGAAGACGATTACAGCCTTCACTGCGATAAGCCACCCTGGATCTTGTCCGAGGAGTTCTGCTGTTGTCATGCCTTCACCACCGTTACTAGTTCGCCATGGGCTGCATCGAGTGCAACTAATGGCTGTGAACCAAATGAATTACGAGGAATCCAGATTGCATCGTCATGAATATCTTCAACGAGAACTGGAAGAGTGATTGATCCTTGAGCATTAGAGATGCGCACCTGATCACCAGTTGCAACACCCACTGATGCTGCTCGCTTTTCAGAGATGACAGCAACTGTTTGGCGACGGGTGCCAGCCAAGTTCTCTTCACCACGTTGCAATGTGCCCATATCGAGCAAGCGACGCCATGATGTAAGAATGACTTGATCGCCAGTTGCTGAAGGTGCGCTGCCTGCTGCTACTGCCGTAAATGGAGCACGTGCCCCATCCCACTTGCCGAGCTGTGAAATCTCACGAGCGGCAGCTGTCACTGTGCCGAGCATGATGGATTCTCCCATTACATCTGCAAGAGCAGAGAGAATACGAAGATCACTTCGGTTAAGTGATTCAGCAACTGCTGCATCGAAGGCGCGAGTGCGACCTTCCCAGTTAAGGAATGATCCTGACTTCTCTGTTACCGCGGCAACTGGAAGAACAACATCGGCAACTTCTGTCACAGACGATGGTGCAATCTCAAGTGAGACAACGAAGCTCTTCTTGAGCGCATCGAGCGCCTTTGATGAGTGGCGAAGGTCGAGAGCGTCGACGCCGCCAACAACAACTGCATCGAGCTCACCGTTTGTGAGTGCTTCAATAATCTGATGAGTTGTGCGACCTGGCTGAGCAGGAAGTGAATCAACTCCCCAAGCTGCGGCAATATCTACGCGAGCTGCAGAATCTGCAACGGGACGTCCACCTGGAAGAAGTGTTGGGAATGCACCTGCTTCAAGTGCTCCACGCTCGCCTGCGCGTCGTGGAATCCATGCAAGCTTCGCACCGCTCTTCTCTGCGAGAGCGACGGCAGCTGAAATCAAGCCAGCGGACTCTGATGCACGCTCTCCGAGAAGAATGACTGATTTAGCAGTGAGTGCCACTGATGCAACAGCTGCAGCTTCTGCACCAGGTGCTACCTTGATGAATTCAGCGTTGAGCTTATCCATCGCAATAGAGCCCTTAGTAGCAATAGATGAGACCTTCAGGCTGCGCTTCTTTACATTCTTATTGAGACGAAGGAAGACGATTGGTGACTCTTCCTCTGGCTCAAATGCAATAAGTAGAACGTGATCTGCACGATCAATATCGCTGTAATGAACATCGAAGTTACCTGCAACCTTTGCAGCAAGGAACTCGCCTTCTTCAGCTGAGGAAATACGTGCACGGAAATCAATGTCATTTGTCTTGAGAGCAATACGTGCAAACTTTGAAGATCCATATGCATCTTCAGTTGTCACACGACCACCTGTAAGAACAGCAGCACGTGCACCCTTGAGACCAGCTGCAGCGGCAGCAAGTGCCTCTGGCCATGACGCCTCAACCAATACACCCTCTGCATTTCGCACAAGAGGTTGCGCGAGGCGATCAACTGATGTCACATACTTAAATGCCC
>CAZXVL010000086.1:0-4469 GCA_964644425.1 uncultured Candidatus Planktophila sp. | reverse complement strand
AGAATTGTGAGAACTAAGATCGTTGCAGCAAAGGCAAGTGGTGGTGTGACGGCCGAGACATAACGTGTGCCTTTACGTCCATATGCGATCCCTCCGTAGGTAACTGTGATCAAGATAAGGCCAGAGATGATTCCTGGTTCATTGCGCACAGTGACTTCAAGCCAAGTAAAGAGAGCGATAAAGAAAGTCTGCAGAACAACGACTCCCTCTTTCTTCAGACCCGGACCGGTCATCGCAGGAATCTTTGGTGCTGCCATCATCTCTCTGTCTCCTCAACTATCTCAACATCAATAAAATCATCTGCGTTCTCGATCTCACCATGAGCAAGTTCGCGAACATCTGCAGGGGAGTCAGGGTATTCGATTGCGAGCTTCTCTTTATCGCCTGCAACACCTAATTTATTAATTCGCAGGGCTGGTGCAAGAACTGTCTTCTGGGCAGTGGGAACGAGATCGTCATAGGCCTTTGAGACGCCATTGACAGCCTTACCGACCGCTGCAATCTTGGTATGGAGCAGTGTGAGGTTCTTAAGAAATGTCGCTGCAATCTTGGTGATGTCATCAGCAGATTCAGCCAACTTATTGCGTGTAAAGATATGGCCGACTGTGCGAAGTAGCGCCATCATCGAGGTAGGTGTAGCAATGGTGACGCCGACCTTAAATGCCCTCTCAAGCAATTGTGGATCAATACGCAGGGCTTCGGCTAGCAGAGTTTCAAAGGGGAGAAAGAGAACGACAAAATCAGGAGATCCTTGTGACTTGTGATAGCCGCGCTTGGAGAGAGCATCAACATGCTTGAGTAAATCTTTTGTATGAGCGCTTAAATACTCATCACGTGCGCTCTGATCTTCGGTAGCAAATGCATCGAGGAAGCGATCAAAGGGAAATTTAGAGTCAACAAAGAGACGCGATCCACCAGGCATCTTGACTGTGACATCGGGAATTCCTGAAGAGTCGGCATCTGTTGTTGAGCGCTGAGCATCATATTCGTGGCCTTCACGAAGTCCTGCCTGCTCTAGTAGGAGTTCAAGTTGTGCCTCACCAAACTTTCCACGCGCTTGAGAACTAGAGAGAGCACTTGCAATCTTGCGAGTCTCATCAAAGAGCGAAGTCGAGGCTTGACGCATCTCATTGATAGTGCCCTTGAGTTCGGTCTCGGATTGGATACGTTTTTCGGATGCATCTTGTGCCTGCGTGCGCATGCGTTCGACCGATGTGCGCATCTCTTCTAGTTGGACAGCAATCTTTGCCTGGCTCTCATTCTTACTCTCAGCCTCTTTCAAACGCTCCTCACTCTTTTCAAGGAGCGCTTTGACTGTTGCGAGATCTTGAGTCGATGAACCACCTTGCGAACGACCAAACCAGATACCAATAGCCAGACCAGTAATGAGGCCAATGAGGAGAACTAATGAGATGGTGAGTGCGTTGGACATGGGGTTATCGTGGCAGTAACCGGTGACAAATCGGCGAATTTCACTTATCTATAGGCCCCGTCGTACTCTTGAGCCACTATGAGCCTCTCCATCGGAATCGTCGGCCTTCCCAATGTCGGAAAATCGACCCTCTTTAACGCCCTGACCAAGAACAACGTTCTCGCTGCGAACTACCCCTTCGCCACGATCGAGCCCAATGTCGGCGTCGTAGGTGTCCCCGATGAGCGCCTAGCAAAGCTTGCAGCAATCTTTGGCTCTGAAAAGCTCCTCCCAGCGGCAGTCGAATTCGTCGATATCGCAGGCATCGTGAAGGGCGCATCTGAAGGCGCAGGCCTTGGCAATAAGTTCTTGGCAAATATCCGTGAGACAGATGCAATCTGTCAGGTGATTCGAGTCTTTACAGATGGCGATGTTGTCCATGTTGATGGCCGTGTTGATCCATCAAGTGATATCGAGACTATTAATACTGAGTTAGCGCTCGCAGATTTACAGACAATCGAAAAGGCGATTCCACGCCTTGAGAAAGAGTCTCGTACCGATAAGACAAAGAGTGCAGTGCTCGAAGCCGTCAAAGCTGCAGAGGCTCATCTTCAATCAGGTAAGCCACTATCAACTTCTAAAGTCGATCTCTCATTAATCTATGAGCTACACCTTCTGACTGCAAAGCCATTTCTCTATGTCTTTAACGTAGACGCGGCAGAGCTGGGTGATACCGAACTTCGTGCAAAGCTTTCAGCGCTCGTTGCCCCAGCAGAGGCAATCTTCCTTGATGCAAAGACAGAGGCAGAGCTTGCAGAACTTCCAGATGAAGATGCACTCGAACTTCTTGAAGCAGTTGGAATGACTGAACCAGGCCTTGCAACTCTTGCTCGCGTTGGCTTTGATACTTTGGGACTACAGACATACCTGACTGCAGGACCAAAAGAAGCGCGCGCATGGACAATCCATAAGGGCGACACCGCACCTATGGCTGCTGGTGTGATTCACACCGATTTCCAAAAGGGATTTATTAAAGCTGAAATCGTCTCATTTGATGATCTCATTGCAGCTGGATCTATGGCTGAAGCAAAGTCTGCGGGCAAAGTACGTATGGAAGGTAAGGACTATGTCATGCACGATGGTGATGTAGTCGAATTCCGCTTTAACGTTTAAGCGCAAATCTTGATTAACTTTGCTGGCAAAGTTGAATGACATTGCCTTCAGGGTCGATGCAATCTTGGTAGCTCGCCTGGCCATAGGTTGCCATGGCACCTGAAACTCTCACACCGTATTCATTCACTCGCGCTAATGCGTCATCGATTGATGTAACTTCAAATATCGGTTTTATTGCCACTTCTTCCTGGGCTGGCTGTAGATCTGTATTACTTAGCCGATATTGCTCAGGAAGTAAGTGGAGCAGAACAGAATTTCTTTCATCGCTGACAGAGCAGAACTCCTCGCTCTTATCTGAAATAGATGCACCTAGAAGCACAGAGTAGAAGTTTGCTTGACGATCAATATCAGAAACCCATAAGACGATGCTGGTCATAGCTCAAGCATAAATTACAATTCTGCAATGACCGAGCAGAGCGCCATTGAACAAGAGATCCGCACGCTAGCCGCATCTGCCTACAACTCCGCCTTTGAAGCAGTTGAATCTGGCAAGGACCATCTGTTAGCGCTAGAGCTTGCGGCTGCCTCACTTCATCTTTGGCGCAGAGTTGGCGATGATCAAAATCTTGCAATCGGTTACTGGCTCTATTCACGCGCGCTTATCGGTGCACACTCTTTTGGCCTTGCAATAGTTGCGGCAGAGAAATCTCTCCACCACCTATCTCTTATTGATACTCCTGCTGATTGGCTCATAGCATCAGTCAATGAAGGTTGGGCGCGGGCACTTTATTTAGCCGGTGACCTCCGTTCAGAAGATGCCATTGCGAGAACGAAAGAATTGATAGCTGAAATTGCAGATCCTGAAGATCGCACCCTTATCGCAACCCAATTCGCTTCACTAAAGGAGTCCTAACATGTCCAAGCTCTATTCAGTCGAACGTGAATACCCAGTAGCAGTGTCGGCGTTATGGGATGCCTGGATGAATCCTGATGCACTCTCTGCTTGGTATAGCCCGACAGATCTCTCAGTTCTTCAGGGCTCTGTCGTCTCAGAGAATAAAGTCGGTGGATGGTGGACTGTAGGAGTGGATGTCACCAAGTATGGATTTAATGCATATTTCTGGGGCACATATTCAGAGCTTGATGAGAATAAGAGAATTGTTCACTCAATGAATTATTCGCAAGATGAAACCGAGTTTGCTGCTAGAAAAATCGATGAGCATGCACATCGTATTGAAGTTGATTTTGAAGATCGAGGCAGCAGTTCATGGGTTCGCTTTTCACAGTTTGGTGAAATGCCTGAAGGACAGGCAGAACAAGCGCAGGCAGGTATGGAGTCCTACTTCGATAATCTCGCCAAGTATTTGAGTTGACTCCACCTTTCTCGCTGATATCTACTGATTTACGAGTGAATTCAATGAGATTGAGGCTCTCTCTGCGCTGATAGACTGAGCGCCTGCACTTTCCAATTTAGTGCCCTTATTTATGGAGTTTCTCTTCAATGCCAAAGACACCTGCACACCTTAAAGAATTGCCTGTAAAGACGCGCGATAGCATCCGTAACGTTGCGATCATCGCTCACGTTGACCACGGTAAGACCACTCTCGTTGATGCGATGTTGTGGCAGTCAGGCGCCTTCGCCGCTCACAAGAAGCAGGATGAGGGTCAAGACCGCATGATGGACTCGATGGACCTTGAGCGCGAAAAGGGAATTACGATCCTTGCAAAGAACACTGCAGTCCGACGCGGTGACTCTGTTATCAACATCATTGATACACCAGGCCACGCTGACTTCGGTGGCGAGGTTGAGCGCGGACTTGAAATGGTTGACGGCGTTATCTTGCTCGTTGATGCATCAGAGGGTCCACTGCCACAGACTCGCTTCGTATTGCGCAAGGCACTTCAGAAGAACCTCCCAGTTATTTTGCTCATCAATAAGACAGAC
>CAZXVL010000085.1:0-4491 GCA_964644425.1 uncultured Candidatus Planktophila sp. | reverse complement strand
TGCGTGATAGGTCGCACCGCCATGGCCAAGGTGTGTGTGTTGCACAAGGCCAACGTTTTCAAGGGTTTCAAGGTTGCGATAGACAGTCGAAAGGTTGATACCAGGATGTGTCTGGCGGACCTTATCTGCCACCTCTTCAGGTGTTGCATGCCCTAAATCGCGGACTGCCTGAAGCACGAGTTCGCGCTGTGGAGTAAGTCTTAGACCTTTTTCACGGAGTTCATGTTGTTGCGACATATATCAACCTTACTTAGATAGTAATGACAAGTTCAGTTGCAACACCGCGCTCGGCGGTGATGCTCTTCTCCGTGCGAGCACCTGGGGCTTAAATTGTAAAAGTTCCAAGTACCAGGAGCTGTGAAGAAGTGGGATTAGCTCACTTTATTGATTGGCGAACTACTTAGATGTGAGACGAAGGCCGAGAAGGTACATCTCGCAGCCGAGGCAGTAATTAAATGCAGCGTTGAGGAAAGCAGCACCAAGTGCACCACCGACTGCGATTGTGAAGAGAAGATCTACTCCCGTAAATGCTCCGATCAGACCAGTGAGAGCGAAGAGGAATCCAACGCTCTGAGCAAACTTTGGTGGACGAACATCCTCAGTCGGTCCAGGTTGAGAGAGTCGAGGCTTGATAAGTGTCTTAAAGATCAGACCATATGGTGTGAACTGTGGGCCGCGCAGCGCACCAATAGCAAAGACAAGTGCTTGAGCAAGAAGTACCCATTCGTTCTGCGTAACGAGTGCAATTGCAAGAACTGTCGTTGTAATAACTGCACCAAAGCGTGGGCCGCGCGCATCGATATAGATACGTGCTACCTCTGGCTTATTGAGTACTTCTGACATATTTAAATTCCTTTGTTGGTCTGCGGATAAAGTAAGAATAAGAATTACTTACTACGCATACACAACGAACCAGCAAGGCGACCGTAATCAAGTGATCGGCGCTTTGTGAAGTAGCTGGTTGCAACTGCGAACATAGTGAAATTTTAGGGGAGCTCTATTGAAGATGCTAGTTGCAAGTAATTTGCGGGTTCGCAGTAACTAAGCGATTGCGTTAAGGGCAGCAATTACTTGATCACGCTTAGGCGTACCGGCAGCGCGACCGACTTCAATTCCCTGGCTATTAAGAAAAATTGTTGTAGGAGTTGAGCGAATATCGAGCTGACGCACAAGCTCAAGATGAGATTCGGCATCAATATGGATGTGCTTCACATCCTCCATCGGTACCACCATCTGAGATAGCAGGGCATGCGTTGCCTTGCATGGGGCGCAGAAGGCAGATGAGAACTGCACCATCGTGGCCCTTGATCCCAGCTCTTGACCCAAGATTTGAGCGTTCAAGCGATGACTTGGGACCGCTTTCTTAGTGCGGATGGCTCCTCGTGAGCGTTGATACCAAAATCCATATGCGCTTGCGAGTGCAAGAACAATGAGGAGTGGAAGATAGGTATTCACAAAGAGTATTCTCACACAATGGCCAAGGTGTTGCTACTTACAAATACTCAGGGAGCAAGTGCAGACGTTCTGCCTGCTCTCGGCCTCTTGCAGCACTCAGTCAAAATTCTTCCACTTGAAGCATCTGTCCTTGTCGATGCACCTGTGATGGATCTGATCTTTATTGACGCTCGTCGCGAATTTCCCACAGCTAAATCTCTTTCACGTTTAATGTCATCAATGGGTGTTGAGGCTCCAATTGTTGCCATCACCACTGAAGGTGGCCTCACAGCAATTAGCGCTGACTGGGAAATCTCAGATGTCATTCTCGATTCTGCAGGTCCTGCAGAAGTTGATGCACGTATCCGTTTAGCTGTCGATGCACGCATCTATGCGCGCGAAGCAATCGATGGAGCAAACACAGAAATTCGCCAAGGTGATGTTGTCATTGATGAAGGCACATACACCGCAAAGATCCGAGGTAATTCACTCGACCTCACCTTTAAAGAGTTTGAACTTTTAAAGTTCTTAGCTCAACACCCTGGCCGTGTCTTTACACGCGCACAGTTGCTGCAAGAGATCTGGGGTTATGACTACTTCGGAGGCACCCGCACAGTCGATGTTCATATCCGACGTCTTCGTTCAAAGCTTGGCCCAGAGTTTGAATCCATTATCGGCACTGTTCGCAATGTGGGTTATCGCTTCACTATCCAGCAACCTGGACGTGAATCAGCATCTGAATTGGTCTAAGGGCCATGCGCAAGATACTTAAGCTTTCAAGGTCGCTGATTGATCCCATAACACCGATTGCGCACTCTTATGAGTTTGTAACTTTTGATCCAGAAATCTCAAGTGAAGCATGGCTTGATCTCAACAATAAGATCTTTAAGGTCCACCCAGATCAAGGCAATTGGGCGCTAGCTGATTTAGAGAACCGAATGCGCGAACCCTGGTTTGATCCTGAGGGTTTCTTTCTCTGTATTGATAAAGGCTTAATCGTCGGATTTTGCTGGACGAAGATTCACAATGATTTTGTAAATCAAGAGCCTTTCGGCGAGCTCTACGTAATCGGGGTTGATCCAGAGCGAAGTGGCCAGGGCATCGGCAAAGCTGTCTGCATACAAGGGTTGATCTATCTACGTAATAAGGGTTTAAAGAGTGCCATCCTCTACGTCGATGAAGATAACGCAGCCGGCATCGGCCTCTATAAATCCCTTGGATTTAATTAACCCTGAACTCCCTCCCCATTAACCTAAGAACATCGTGTATGAGTTCCAAGTCCTTTGAGTGGTGTGAAGATTCATGGAATTGATAATGAGCGACGCAATTTCTTAATCGATTCAACCGCTTAAATTGATGACACAGCGCCAAATACCCCGAATAGCCCATGTGAGTGTCTGTCTGTGGAAAGACTGCAAACAAACCAGCTCTCCATACTTTGGTGTAATTTTTCGGTACGAATAATCTGCACCAAAATCCAAAAGGGAGCTTTTCTATCAAGGGATTCGCTCTCTTGACTTGAAATCTATTTAACTCTGCCGCTCGATAAGGATCTCTCCCAACAACCTCTACCCAATTTAGATTCTTTGAATTACTACTCAGAGTAGCCGGTATACGCTCTCGTAAAGTGAGTTCAATTACTCCAAGTAGTCGATACAACTCTGCGTATCTATCCAATGTTTCCTCTTGAAAGAGCTGGCTATTTCCCATTGACGAAGTGTGACTATTTCAGAGGTTCATATATTTTTTCACCAGCTCATCTGTGTATAATTCTCGCAACGAGCATGAGAGATCACTGGCAAAAGCTAAATCGCTTGCTCCCCGCAGTATGCGGGACTGATCCGAGAGAATCTTCTCTCGGATCTTTTATTTACCTGAATTAAGCGACAAGATCAGCGCACATTGCACGGAATGCAGCAGTGTGAGCATCAACATCTGCAGCTGTCGTATCAGGACACATCAACGCCATATTGTGAAATGGTGTCAATAAGAATCCATCATTGAGTAAGCGCAGGTGGATGTACTGCTCTAGTGCAAAGTCTCCAGAGTCAGCTGCCTCTTTACCCGTGCGTGGAGCTTTTCCCTTAAAAATGTACTCACCGCGTGCACCAAGACGATTGCAATGCCAATCAAGGTCAAACTCCTTAATCGCAGCATCAACGCCATCTGACCAACGATCGCCGAGTTCAATCATGCGTGCAAAATTTGCCTCGGTCAGAACATCTTCAAGGGTTGCGCGCATCGCAGCTAACGCCAAGATATTTCCAGCAAGGGTGCCGCCGATACCGCCGGTATCAATCTTTTCGATCTCCACACGTGCCTTAATCGCATCTGCCACAGCTTGAGTCATTCCAAATGTTCCAACAGGAATACCGGCAGCAAGCGCCTTACCAATTGTGAAGAAATCTGGCTTAAGTCCCAACTGCTTTGTCATTCCGCCAGGGCCCACAGAGATTGTGTGGGTCTCATCGATAATCAAAAGCGTTCCGTACTTCTTACAGAGCTCTTCAACGCCCTTAAGGTAGCCATCAACAGGAAGAACGATTCCGATATTGGTCATCGCAGGTTCCATCAAGATAGCTGCAACATCGCCTTTAGATAGCGCTGCCTCCATTGCAGCTAGATCATTAAATTCAACAACTCTTGTAGTGACATCCAGAGCGACTGGTGCTCCTATGTTTCCTTCACGCTTCACGGTATTGCCAGCGCTATCAAGGGTTGCAAAGGTCTCATCGACAGAGCCGTGATAGCAGCGATCGATAACAACTATTTTGTCGCGGCCTGTAATCATGCGGGCATAGCGAATAACGTGGCGATTGGCATCTGTTGCAGAGACTGTAAATTGCCACAGGGGTAGGCCGAAACGCTCGCGCAGTAAATCAGAGACAATCGATGCATTCTCTGATGGCAGCATCGCTGTAATGCCTTTATCAATCTGCGCCTTCACTGCGTTAACAGTTGCTGCAGGTGAGTGGCCTGTCATTGATCCTGTGTCACCCAAGCAGAAGTCGATGTAATCGTGTCCGTCGAGATCGGTGAAGTGTGCACCCTTTGCCT
>CAZXVL010000084.1:0-4515 GCA_964644425.1 uncultured Candidatus Planktophila sp. | reverse complement strand
CTCCACCTCCTCCACCTGTTAAGCAGAAGTCAATTAAGAGCCAGATGCGCCAGCAAAACCGCGCTATCCGCCTTGAAAAGCTCAATGATTTCCAAGAACGCAATGCTCGCAAACTCAACTTTGTTGGTGGATTCTTATTCTTAATCAGCAGTTATATGTTGGTGCAGAGCTTCATCTTTGCTCAATCAAGCCCAATAACAGCCTCAGAAGAGCTCTTGCAGAAAGGTTCTCATCGTGAGAGTTCATACTTCACAGATCTGGGTGCAGATGGAAGTAATAAATTCTTCCCTGCCAGCTACAGCAAATGGGGTGCAAGTAATGCTGTTTCATGGGTAACAAATTACGAGAGTAATGGCTGGAGCGGAAATGCAACCGTTTTCACAGCCCCATCTGGTTCTCAATATGACGATGTGTTTATTGAGTTACAGTTAAAGGCTATTTACTCAACAAAGTTTGGAATCTTTCGTCAAATTGAGTGGGTGCCAGCTAATCCACCAGCAACTCTGACAATAGATTACCCATCGGGATATGCAACAGCGATTTACATCAACGGTTTGGCAGCAGGAACGGTTGGTAATCCGGTTGTGAAAGAGGGAACCTATTGGGTTTATCCAGGACCAATGGAGTTCACCTATTACAGCTATGGATCAGAAACCGAAGATAGTTTCTCTTACTTCCTTAATGCCTACGGTGATTACTGGAGTTATTAACTAGTCCAACGGAACTGAAATGGTTGTGATGTTGTAAGGCGCTTCGCTTCCAACTGGATAGGTGTCTTCAGGCAGACTTCCAAATGGGAACTCGATACCAATCTTGATTGATCCACCACTGAAGTTTGATGGTGGGGCTACAGTAATCTCATAAACACATGAACCTTGGTCGTTCAGCACACCAGTGCCAATTCCGACCTCGGTGTTCCAGGTTCCCTGCTTTATTGTAAGAGTCGAGTTCCTAATGTTTTTAAAGTCCCCAACACCATTACACACATTGCCTGAGCCAGATGTCAGGAACTGTTCTGTTGTGAGAACAACCTTTATCTTCAAATTGGTACTGACTGCCGCAATGGTCTTGGAATTGTCAGTGAATGTGTAGAAGAGTGAGAGTGGAATTAGAATCAAACTTGAGAAAATTGCAATAATCCCGAATATGCCACTGCGCTTCTTCTTTGGAGCCGAATCCTCGCCAAGAACTGGCTCTGTGGTCATTGTTTGGTCAGAACCATCATCAAAGGCCATCTTCACATCTCCACTCTCTTCAAGCGAAGTCTAGAACGGCGTAAACTATATGGGTGGTCATATCTGGTTAATGTTTGAAAATAGGGGTAGAAATTGAAGAGAGTATTACTTTCGCTAGTTATGGCGCTTTCCTTCGCCAATTTCTCTCTACCTGCTTCCACAGCTGACACACAGATTTTCAATGTGTACTCACCAGATAATTCCACTTTTCCCACCGCTATAGATCCTGAGCATAAGCTGTTTATCTTTTCAGTATCTGTGATGGGTGACAATCCATCCGACATCATCCTAAGAGCGGGATTTAAGGCATCTGTCAAAAACTACTCGTTTACTCAAACAGGATACAAACGCCCACAACTAAGATTTGTAATTTCTAATTTTCCTTTTTCTCAAAGAGCCGATGTTGGAGAATTCTGGGTCGCATTAAACCCCGATATTCAATTCCAAGGGTCTAAGCCGATTCCAGCGGTAGCTACTTCGTATATCAATATGGCCACTGGTCCTTCAGGTGGAAGAAAAGTATTGAGTGATTGCAAGGCAGAAGCATGGCTCGAGGAAGGTCAACAAACAAGTGCGGTGGCATTCAAAATTGATCGCGTTTGCATGGAAATTCCAAACACCTTTTATGTGAATGCGTACTTAGATTCAGACATCGGCAATTCATCCACCGTGAATGATTGGAAGTTTGCTTCTACAGCGCCTGTTTATATTGACATGGCTCGGCTTCCACGCCCACCTAAAATGATGAATCAGTTTGTCAACTGGGGATCAACTATTTATACGCAAAATTTGGATAATCCAGAAGCTCGAACGACTGTGCGCTCCACAATGGGTCTACCTGTGACGGTCTCTTCCCTTACTCCAGCTGTGTGTGCGCCTACTATTTCGGGAAGTGATGTCACCGTTAAACTCTTGGCTTCCGGAACATGCACAATCGATGCATGGGCTCCAGGTAATAGTGGTGTTAATCCATCTCCACGAATACAACAGAGCTTTACTGTTAAACCTAAAGTTATGGTCTCTCAAGAGATTTATTGGGATGAACCCTCTGATGTCCAGGTAGGTGATGAGGATTTTGATCTCTACATCTATTCATCTTCAAAACTGCCGGTAACTGTTACTTCCCAGAACACATCAGTCTGTCAATTTAGGGATCCTAACAATCCTTCTATGGTCACCATCGTTGGTCCTGGCTACTGTGAGATTTCGGTATTTCAAGCTGGAAACGATAAGTATTATTCAAAGTCAGGCTCTGCACGCTTTTATGTCAATAAAGCACCTGTAGTTAAGCCAAGTACAACTCCAACTCCAAGAGCACCAAGGACGCCAGCCCCTCAAGCAGAGAAGAAGGTTTTTGATAAAAAGGCAACCTCTGAGAAACAAGGGGACTTCAACGAGAGTGAAGGTGCGGCCAAAACAAATAAGAAGGCCATCAAGAAGACCACCATCACTTGTTACAAAGGAGTGCTCACAAAGAAGGTGGAAGGTACACCTCCAAAGTGCCCTACAGGCTGGAAGATCAAGAAATAACCCCTAAAAGGCTTATTTCATAAGCCCTATAGACTTACCTCTATGAGCCAGAGCCTTCCCAATCCTGCCGCCCCTGCGCAGGAGGTCACACGAAGCGTTCTCGCTATCCCAGCTTTCCGTAAGCTCTGGAACTCCATGCTCTTTTCATCCCTTGGAGATTGGCTTGGCCTTCTAGCTACGACAGCGATGGCTCAGCAACTCTCTGATGGTTCATATGCCAAGGCTAACTTTGCGATCGCTGGTGTCTTTATCGCGCGCTTATTACCTGGTGTGTTCCTTGGTCCATTAGCAGGCGTGATTGCAGACCGCTTTGATCGTCGCAAGCTCATGGTCTCAGTCGATATCTTGCGTGGCGCTCTCTACATCTCCATTCCAATTGTTCACACATACGTATGGCTCTACGTTGCAATGATCTTGGTTGAGTGCCTAACTCTCTTCTGGTCACCAGCTAAAGAGGCATCTGTTCCTAACCTTGTTCCTAAAGATAAGTTAGAGAATGCAAACCAAGTTTCACTCTTGGCTGCATATGGCACGGCACCAATCGCTGCGATTCTCTTTACCCTTCTTACTCTTCTCTCTTCAGCTATCGCTGCAGTTAGCCCACTTCTTGCAAGTCGTTCAGTAGATATTGCTCTCTATATCAACGCGCTCAGCTTCTTCTTTGCAGCATGGACCATTCGCGGACTCCATGAGATCCCTAAGGGACCTGCAATTAAGCGTGAATCCAATGAGAGTGTTGGAAAGTCGTTGATGGAGGGCTGGAGAGCTGTTGCATCAACAAAGATCATTCGCGGCATTGTCATTGGAATGGTGGGAGCTTTCTCTGCAGCAGGAGCGGTTATTGGCCTTGCTCGCACATTTGTAGGTGACCTCGGTGGCGGAGATGCTGCATACGGTGTGCTCTTTGGAGCAGTCTTTACCGGTCTTGCACTCGGTATTGCCTTTGGACCTAAGGTCTTTGCTCAGTTCTCGCGCCGCAGATTATTTGGTGCATCCTTGGCTGTAGCAGGAGTATTTCTTATCGGTCTTGCACTGATTTCAAACCTTGCTCTATCTGTCGGTATCGTCATTGTTCTCGGTGCATTTAGCGGTATTTGCTGGGTTACAGGTTTCACCATGCTTGGCATGGAGGTTGAAAATGAGCTCCGCGGGCGCACATTTGCCTTCGTTCAATCACTCATTCGCGTTACCTTGGTTGCAGTTCTTGCAGTTGCGCCCATCATTGCCGCCACAATCGGTAAGCATCAGATTAAGTTCAATACCGTCACTCTTAACTACAGCGGTGCACAGGTAACAATCTTGATCGCAGGATTCATCGGTCTTGGAATCGGAATCATTTCTTACCATCAGATGAAAGATCGCCCACAGGTTTCTCTTTGGTCAGATATCTTGTCCGCACTTCAAGGTGAACTCGGAGCAATTACCGGCCAACCAACACAGGGTGTCTTTATTGCATTTGAAGGTGGAGAAGGAACAGGTAAGTCAACACAATCCAAACTTCTCTCTGAATGGTTAATCCAAGAAGGTGAAGAGGTCACACTCTCTCGCGAACCGGGTGGAACTGACCTGGGTAAAGAGCTGCGCAATATTTTGCTTGGACATCAAACTGGTGAAATCAACCACCGCGCAGAAGCGCTGCTCTATGCAGCAGATCGCGCACACCATGTTGGCTCTGTTATCCGTCCCGCACTTGCGCGCGGTGAAGTTGTCATTACAGATCGCTACTTTGATTCATCGATTGCATATCAAG
>CAZXVL010000083.1:0-4736 GCA_964644425.1 uncultured Candidatus Planktophila sp. | reverse complement strand
CCTAGACTTACTGAACCAGAATCAGCAGGGCTGCCAATTACCCCATACCCCACGAACTGTTAATCCGTGCGAGGCAGAAGTTTACCTGACAGCCACTAGTGCTTTTGCCACGTAAGTCTAGAGGCCAATAGACCTTCCTAGAGCTCTAACGCAGCCGAAATACGCGAAATACAGGCACTTTGGCCCAATAGCTCCATCGACTCAAAGAGCGGTGGAGAGATTGTGCTTCCCGTAGTTGCGATACGTAGAGCAGTAAATGCAATACGTGGCTTTAAGCCCATATCTTCAATGAGAGCTGCACGAAGGGCTGCCTCAATGCTTTCATGGCTCCATGTAGAGAGGTTCTCTAGCTCTTTGATTGAGCGCTTGAGAACATCCTTGGATCCTGAATCAGTGATCTTTGAAACTGCATCTGCATCAACTGCAAACTCTGTGACAAAGAGGAATTTAAGAAGTGCTGGAGTTTCATCCAGTTTGACGATGCGCTCTTGAATCAGAGGAAGAGCTCGCTTGACGAGTTCAATCTCTTGCGCAGTTCCTGTGATCACGCCAGCTTTAGTTAAGAATGGCAGGGTCCAATTGAGGAACTCTTCTAGAGAGAGGGCGCGGATCTTGTCTCCGTTGATCGCCTCAAGTTTCTTCATATCAAATCGAGCCGGTGATGAATGCACCTTCTCTACTGTGAAGAGCTCAGTGAGCTCCTTCATTGAGATGTTTTCACGATCATCTCCTGGAGACCAGCCCAGAAGCGCGAGGTAATTACAGATTGCCTCAGGTAAGAAACCCTGCTCGCGATACCAAGCGATTGAAACCTCACCATTGCGCTTGGAGAGCTTAGCGTTGTCTTGACCCATCACAAATGGAAGGTGGGCAAATGTTGGATAGTCAGAAGGTGCAACGCCCATCGCCTGATAGACGCGAATCTGACGAGGAGTTGATGAGAGAAGGTCCTCACCACGAAGCACGTGAGTCACCTCCATCTCAATATCATCGACAGCAACTGCCAATGTATAGAGAGGCGAGCCATCTGCGCGAACCAATACAAAATCAGGTACGAACTTGTGATCGAAGGTAACTTCCCCACGAATAGCATCGGTAAATGTTGTTGTGCCATCAGGCATGCGCATACGGACTACTGCCTCGCGGCCCTCTGCTTTATATGCAGCAATCTGCTCTGAAGTCAGTTCACGGCAATGTCCGTTATAGCCTGGTGCAACATTTGCTGCACGTTGGGCTTCACGAACAGCCTCTAACTCATCAGGTGAGCAGTAGCAGTGATAGGCATCTTTTTGATCTAAGAACTTCTGTGCCCATGATGCATAGATATCAAGGCGCTGCGATTGAAGGTATGGGCCATTAGGACCACCGACCTCTGGTCCCTCGTCCCAATCGAGTCCGAGCCACTTTAAAGTATCAATCGCAGCCTGGATGTACTCAGGGGTGACGCGTGTTGTATCTGTATCTTCAATACGAAATAAGAAAGTGCCGCCAGTATGGCGTGCAAATGCCCAGTCGAAGAGTGCGGTGCGAATGTTGCCGACGTGGAGATCTCCTGTAGGAGATGGAGCAAATCGAACTTTAACTTTCTTTACAGTCATGGACGAGCACTCACCTTATTTGTTAGTTGGCCTAAACCTTCGATTGAAATTGCAACGCTGGACTTCTCTGGCATAGGACCAATGCCTGCTGGAGTGCCAGTAATAATGACATCGCCCGGAAGAAGTGTCATCACACTTGTCACAAAGTTGATGATCTCTGGAACCTTAAAGATCATCTGACTTAAAAGGCCATCTTGCTTAATCTCGCCATTGACCGTTGTTGTGATGCGCTGGTTTCCTGGCACAAAATCGGTCTCAATCCATGGTCCAAGTGGACAGAAGGTGTCAAAGCCCTTTGCACGAGTCCATTGGCCATCACGCTTTTGAAGTTCGCGCGATGTCACATCATTTGCCATGGTGTAACCAAAGATCACATCGTTTGCACGCTCGACCGGAACTTCTTTACAGACTCGTCCAATCACAATTGCGAGTTCACCCTCATAATCAATCGAAGGCGCCATCTCTGGCCACACAATTGTGTCGGATGGGCCAATGACCGTGGTGTTTGGCTTAATAAAGATGATGGGTTCATCAGGAACGACTCCACCCATCTCGGCTGCATGGTCTGCATAGTTCTTGCCGATACAGACAATCTTGCTGCGAGGAATCACAGGGGCAAGTAACCGAACCTGTGTGAGGGGAAGTTTCGCTGCCGTCTTCTGGATTCCCTGATAGATCGGATCTCCTGTGATGACCGAAATCTGGTTATCTTCTTCGAGGATTCCGTAGAGAGGATCGGTACCAAGGCCTGCATCAGGCAGTGGTGAGAAACGGACGACGCGCATGCGCCTATCTTAACGGTTAAAGGGCTACTTCTTCCCCGCTTGAAGTGATGTAGAAGACTGTTGCGGTAGGGGCGAATGACTTAATCGCCTCAAGATTTGATGGCTGAGCACCAGTTGCAACGACGCTCTCGATTCCTGTGATGCCAGATGCGAGTGCAACTGTAAGAACTGCTTCAAATGCATCCAGGTTCAGTGCTGGAGATACAACGTTAATTGCAACATAGGTACGTCCAGTTGTGTCGCGAAGGGCTGCAGCTTCTGTCGCACCGCTGCGAGCAAGAGTATTTGTAGCCAAAGTAACGAGCTTTGTATCTTCTGGATTATTCATATTACTCGTGATCCTCCTCTGCAACCTCTACTCGCTCAACTATCACAGAGCTGATACGGCGACGACGTCCCACAGGGCGCTCGGAAGTAATCGACCAAGAACCAAGGGTGATGGTGCTTCCAGCGATTGGAACACGGCCAAGCTTTTGAGCCATGAGTCCACCGATGGTGTCCACATCTTCATAATCTTCTTCTTCAATCTTTATCTTGAGTGCATCTGCAAGATCTTCGATGTGTAGCGAGGCCTTTGCGCGAGCTTTACTCTCAGATAACCAGATAAAACTCTCGATGCCATCGTCATACTCGTCGGCAATCTCGCCCACAATCTCTTCGATAATGTCTTCAATGGTGATGATTCCGGCAGTTCCACCGTACTCATCAACAACGATTGCCAGGTGAATCTGATCGCGCTGCATCTCTTTGAGAAGTTCAGCGGCCTCTTTATTTTCAGGGACGAAGACTGGTGGACGCATTAATTGCTCCACTTTTTCAGTGGTCTCAGCTTCGTGGTGATCAAGGGCGCGCTTAGCTAAATCCTTTACGTAGGCAAAGCCAACGATGTTATCGAGATCTTCTCCCGCTACAGGAATACGTGAGTAGCCAGAGCGAAGTGCCAGAGATAGACCCTGACGAAGTGTCTTATCGCGCTCAATCCAGACCATCTCTGTGCGAGGAACCATGAGCTCGCGCACCAAAGTATCGCCAAGGTCGAAGACATTGTGAATCATCTCGTGTTCATCAGTTTCGACGAGACCACGGTTATGTGCATGATCC
This sequence comes from uncultured Candidatus Planktophila sp., assembly GCA_964644425.1. Lineage (GTDB taxonomy): Bacteria > Actinomycetota > Actinomycetes > Nanopelagicales > Nanopelagicaceae > Planktophila. Next base: position 1,252 of record CAZXVL010000083.1, on the reverse strand, counting down.
ATCAATGAGCGAAGCTCGTTCTCGTTGGTAAAGAGGCCCCATGTAAAACCCTTATCAGGAGTGATGAGGTTGCCTAGCGCAATGACACCTTTTGCAATGGGCGTATAGAGAAAGACGAGAACCGCGCTAATAGCTTTGCGGATGTGATTCACTGAATACTTTCCCATTTCTTAACAATTGTCTCTTGAAGTTCAAACATGATCTTCTCTTCATCGCGGTCTGCGTGATCGTAGCCAAGGATATGGAGCAATCCATGTGTAACCAAAATTGAGGTCTCATGGAGCGTGCTATGGCCGGCGCTTTGTGCTTGGCGCGCTGCAACAAGTGGGTCAATCACAATATCGCCAAGGGTGACAACATCTTCTTTAGATTCAGGCATATCCATGGGAAATGAGAGGACATCTGTGGTGCCTGGCTCATCCATCCACTTGATATGAAGCTCTTCCATCTCTTGATCGCCAACAAAGGTAATGGAGAGATCGCAATCAGCGTGAAGCTCCATGTAATCCATCGCATAGACAAGAAGGGATTCAACCTCGCGGGTTGGCACGAGAACGCCAGAGCGATTAGTAACCTCGATTGCCATAGTTACTTACGCAGCTGAACTGGCTTAGTTGCCGTGGAATCGTATGTATCGTAGGCACGAACGATGTCACCGATGAGGCGATGGCGAACAACATCTTCAGCAGTTAGATCCATAAAGGCGATGTCATCGACGCTCTCGAGAATATTGCGAATAATTGCTAATCCGCTGCGCTGACCATTAGGCAGATCGTTCTGAGTGATATCGCCTGTAATGACCATCTTTGAACCAAAACCTAGGCGAGTAAGGAACATCTTCATCTGCTCAGGAGTGGTGTTCTGCGCTTCATCCAAGATGACAAAGGCATCGTTGAGCGTGCGACCGCGCATAAATGCAAGAGGAGCAACTTCGATGATGCCAGATTGAATCAAACGTGGAATCGAATCAGCATCGATCATGTCATGAAGTGCATCAAAGAGTGGGCGAAGATATGGATCAATCTTTTCATTTAAGGTGCCGGGCAAGAATCCCAACTTCTCCCCCGCCTCAACTGCAGGGCGAGAGAGAATAATGCGATTGACCTGCTTTGCTTGAAGAGCGGCAACTGCCTTTGCCATAGCAAGATAAGTCTTACCAGTACCTGCTGGACCAATACCGAAGGTAATTGTGTTCTCTTCGATTGCATCGACATAGAGCACCGCATTGGACACATCCTGCCAGGCATGGGGA
>CAZXVL010000082.1:0-4862 GCA_964644425.1 uncultured Candidatus Planktophila sp. | reverse complement strand
AAGATTTACTGGATGTCATTTAAGCGTGGAACTCCCGGCATCTTTGATGGCGATGGACCCAAGGCAGCTTTTACTGAGCAATCAGGCCTTCGCATTATTGGAAAGATCTCATCTAAGGTCACAGGTACTCGTGTTAAGTGGTGGTCTGATAAACAGATCTTCCTCAAGGATGCATCCCTTGATATCGAGGATATCTATGCACGCGCTCGCCAGACCTCTTTCTTGGTTCCTGGACTTACTCTGACTGTTAACGATAACCGTAGCAAAGAGAAGACAACTCAGACTTTCTATCACAAGGGCGGAATCTCTGAGTACTGCGATTTCTTGCAGCCAGATCAGCCTGTAGGTGATGTCATTCGCATCTACGGCACAGGTCACTATCAGGAGACTGTTCCAGTCCTGGATGACAAGGGACATATGGTCTCTACTGAGGTAGAGCGCGATATGGAAGTTGATATCGCTATGAAGTGGGGCGATGGCTTTGATTCCACAATCCGCTCATTCGTTAACATTATTGCCACTCCTAAGGGTGGAACTCACCTCCAGGGATTTGAGCGCGCAATCACCAAATCATTTAATGAGGCGATGCGCAGCGCTGGAATCCTGAAGAAGAACGAGGCAGATGTCATTAAAGATGACGTCATGGAAGGCATTACCGCCGTTGTGACAGTGCGCATGTCAGAACCTCAATTTGAAGGCCAGACCAAGGAAGTTCTCGGAACCGCTGCTGCAACAAAGATTGTCAGCGCAGTTGTTGCCGACAAGCTCAAAGAATTCTTTGCCACCACTCGTCGTATCGATAAGGCCAATGGCAAGTTGATTATGGAGAAGGTTGCAGGAGCATCACGCACACGTATTAGTGCCCGTACTCACAAAGATCTTCAGCGCAGAAAGAACGCTCTTGAATCTTCTGCTCTTCCAACAAAGCTCTCTGATTGTCGATCAGAGGATGTCACACGCACTGAGCTCTTTATCGTTGAGGGAGATTCCGCGCTCGGTACCACTAAGGCTGCGCGTAACTCAGAGTTCCAGGCAATCTTGCCAATCCGAGGAAAGATTCTTAACGTTCAGAAAGCTTCTCTTTCACAGATGCTCGATGATAAAGAGTGCGGATCCATTATTCAGGTAATTGGTGCGGGCTCTGGCAAGTCATTTGAGCTCGATGATGCTCGCTATGGCCGCGTGATCTTAATGTCAGATGCTGACGTTGATGGAGCTCACATTCGTTGCTTGCTCTTGACTCTGATGTATCGCTACATGCGCCCTCTTATTGTTGCTGGCCGTGTCTTTGCTGCTATTCCTCCGCTGCACCGTATTGAAGTCATGGGTGGCGGCGGCAAGAAGGGTGAGTACATCTACACATATTCAGATGATGAGATGAAGAAGGTAACGGCTGATCTTTCAAAGAATGGCAAGCGCTGGAAAGAGCCTATTCAGCGATACAAGGGTCTTGGTGAAATGGATGCTGATCAGCTCCGCGAAACCACCATGGATCCAGATGTGCGCACCCTTCGCCGCATCACTGTGACAGATGCTGCAGCTGCTGAAGCGATGTTTGAACTTCTAATGGGTTCAGATGTTGCTCCACGTAAAGAATTTATCGCCAACGCAGAGATCGATCGCGACTCAATCGACGCTTAAGTAGTTCTTAGTCGATAGAGACGAGATCGAAGTACTCGTCTTTCCAGATATCTTCATCGCCATCAGGCAACAAGATCACACGCTCTGGCTTAAGCGCCTGAACAGCGCCCTCATCGTGAGAGACCATCACCACTGAACCTTGGTATTCACTCAGCGCTGCCAGGATCTCTTCACGAGATGCTGGATCAAGGTTATTTGTCGGCTCATCAAGGAGAAGAACATTTGCTCCGGAGACAACGATTGTTGCTAGCGCAAGTCGCGTGCGCTCTCCACCGGAGAGAACTTTCACCGGCTTATGAACATCATCGCCGACAAAGAGGAATGATCCCAAGACATTGCGCGCCTCGGGTTCGCGGATATCAGCGGTAGCCGACATCATGTTCTCAAGGATGGTGCGCTCGAAATCAAGAGATTCATGCTCCTGGGCGTAGTAACCAATCTTTAGCCCGTGGCCATGCTCGACTGTTCCGGTATCTGATTCAAGCTCACCGGCCAAAATGCGAAGAAGAGTGGTCTTGCCCGCGCCGTTAAGTCCCAAGATGACAACTCGTGAGCCTTTATCGATCACACATGAGACATCGGTAAAGATTTCGAGAGATCCATAGTTCTTAGATAGCTCTTCACCCGATAGGGGAGTCTTTCCACACGGTGCCGGAGTAGGAAAGCGAAGCTTTGCGACCTTATCGGAGACGCGTACATCTTCTAGGGATGAGCGAAGCTTTTCTGCTCGGCGTAACATTCCTTGAGCTGCAGTTGCCTTCGATGCCTTGGCGCGCATCTTCTCGCCCTGTTTCTGCAAGATCTCCGCACGCTTTTCAGCGTTAGCGCGCTCCTTCTTGCGGCGATGCTCATCGGCTTCGCGCTGCATGAGGTACTGCTTCCAGCCCATGTTATAGACATCGATCACATTGCGGTTGGCATCGATGTAGAACACCTTATTCACCACAGTCTCAATCAAGTTCACATCGTGAGAGATGATGACAAGTCCACCTGCATAGTTAGTTAAGTATTGGCGAAGCCAGATAATCGAATCTGCATCAAGGTGGTTTGTTGGTTCATCAAGAAGCAAAGTCTCTGCCCCTGAAAACAAGATACGAGCAAGCTCGATACGGCGACGCTGACCACCTGAAAGAGTTGCAATCTCATTATGAAATACATCTTCTGAAACACCAAGAGATGATGCAATTGCCTCTGCCTCAGAAGTTGCCGCATACCCACCTGCTGCATTGAACTCTGCATCAACGCGCGTGTAGCGCTCAAGTGCCTTTTCGAGCTCAGCACCCTCTGTTGTTGATAGCTCAAGTTCTACCGCGGTCATTCGCTTTGCGATCTCATCTAGACCACGAGCCGACAAGATGCGATCGAGGGCAGTTCCTTGATCTTCACCAGTGCGAGGATCTTGTGGAAGGTAGCCAATCTTTCCTGTGCGCTGGACTCCACCACCTGCAGGTAAGTTCTCTCCCGCTAAGACTTTTGCAAGGGTAGATTTACCGGCGCCATTGCGACCTACAAAGCCAACGCGGTCTCCACTGTTAACGCGAATATTGACGCCACTGACAAGTAAGCGCGCGCCAGCACGAAGCTCGAGGGCAGAGGTTGAAATCACTGGTGCAGTTTACGCAGATGCAATGCGAGTGCGACGCGGCACTGCATATGCCTTAGAGACAGCGGTGAGCTCCTCTGAGACCTGCTTACGCATCGCCTCATCAGACTTCAGAAGCGCTGTGAGGGCTGCAATAGTGGCTTTGAGCTCTTTCGACTCAGTTTCAAGCTCGAGCTTGCTCATCTTTGTAAGGCGACGCAGCGGCATATCAAGAATGTATGTCGCCTGCTCCTCATTGAGTTTAAAGCCCTTGATAAGAGCTTCTTTAGCAGCAGATGCATCATCGGAGCCGCGAATAATCTTGATGACCTTATCGATATCGATGATTGCCTTGAGTAATCCATCAACGAGCAAGAGGCGATCTTCTGCCTTAGCTTTACGAAACTCTGAGCGACGACGAACAACTTCAATACGGTGATCGATAAAGACCTGAAGAAGCTCTTTAAGTCCCAACGTTTGTGGGCGACCCTTGACAAGTGCCACAGCGTTAATGGCAAAGCCATCTTCCATTGGAGTTAGCTTGTAGAGCTGCTCGAGAACAGCCTCTGGTTCGAAGCCGTTCTTGAGCTCGATTACAACGTTGGTGCCAGTCTGGCCATCAGTGAGATCGACGATGTCTGAAATTCCTTGAATCTTCTTCGCCTTTGCAAGATCTGCAATGCGCTCAACAATCTTCTCTGGACCGATGTTAAATGGGAGCTCCTTGATAACGATTCCCATTTTGCGAGAAGTAACTTTGCTAATCTCAACAGTTGCACGAACCTTAAATGAACCCTTACCAGTTGAATAGGCTTCGCGGATTCCATCTTGGCCAACGAGCTCGCCACCGGTTGGAAAGTCAGGGCCAGGGATGTGCTTCATCAATTGGCCCAAAGTTGCCTTAGGGTTATCGATAAGAAACTTTGTTGCAGCAATAACTTCACCTAAATTGTGAGGCGCCATATTGGTCGCCATACCGACTGCGATTCCTGAAGAACCATTGACGAGCAAGTTAGGGAAAGCTGCAGGAAGTACGAGTGGTTCTTGAAGCTGGCCGTCGTAGTTAGGGCCAAAATCAACGGTGTTCTCATCTGATTCTGCAACAAGAGTCATAGCAGCAGCTGCAAGGCGAGCTTCTGTGTAACGCATTGCTGCAGGACCTGCATCGAGTGAGCCAAAGTTTCCGTGGCCATCGATCAGCGGAAGCTGCATTGAGAAAGATTGAGCCATACGCACAAGGGCGTCATAGATTGCGCCATCACCGTGCGGGTGCAACTTACCCATTACCTCACCGACAACACGTGCCGATTTAACATGGCCACGATCTGGGCGAAGTCCCATATCTGCCATCTGGTGAAGGATGCGGCGGTGAACAGGCTTTAAGCCATCGCGTGCATCGGGAAGTGCGCGTGAGTAGATAACGGAGTATGCGTACTCAAGAAATGATTCTGACATCTCTGATGAGACGTCGATATCGACGATCTTGCCAGGAAATTCGCCTGGCTTGGGACCTGTCGTTTTTGCCTTTGCTCCCTTAGCTGGAGCGGCCTTCTTCGTTGCCATGGCGCGTATTCTGCCGTGGCAGGTGGCTAAATGACGGTACCTACACGCGGACGGGCACCAACGATTGCAACACATC
>CAZXVL010000081.1:0-4883 GCA_964644425.1 uncultured Candidatus Planktophila sp. | reverse complement strand
GAGCACCCCACCGCGGTGGAGGGTTGCCGCCTAGTAAGCCGGGGCTTCTTCTCGATCGAGAGACTAGAACTCGTGACCTGCGCAAATAATAACCTATGAACGAGGTTAGAAAATAGTTGCCAAAATCTTGGGATGTAGCTCAGCGCGCATCGCAGAAAATGACTCTGGGGGCCATCCAGCGTTAAAGACCCTGCGAAGCAAGAGAGCGAGTGGGTAATCAGGATCATCTTCTAAAGCCCGATCTATCGCTCGCTGTGCCAAAGCGCCATCGCCTCCTTCATATGACATCGCCGCAACTAGAGAGGCAACCGGAGCGATAAATCCAGTGGGTGCCACACGTAAGAGCTCGCGCCACATTGCAAAGGTGAGGTCATATGTATCTTCAGTAAAGGCACCTAGCGCATAGTCGCGCACGTGAACATGGGTCAGGCGTCCCAAGACTCGGGCGACTAATTGTTGGTCTGTTGCACCGCGGCCGATGCGAAATTCATCGAGCAAGAGTTCCATGGCCTCTACCCCATCACGACGCAGTGCGGCAAGATCTGGATCACTGTCGAAGAATTCGAAGGCGGCAACCCTTTCTATCCAATCTACTTCTCGGGATTGATCATCAGGTGCGATGGTTCCAATGAGTTCGGATATATCTGCATAGGGCATAGGAATACCTGCGATGACATGTTCGACTGCAATCTGGGAGTTCTCGATCACTGGCATGGTGTTGCCTGATTCTGGACAACAAGTTAAGTCCCGGCAGATGATTGATTTATAGCGACCTCCACTGATCACTATGGACTCTCCAATAGAGATTCCGTTGCGGATGAGTCCAGCACCGATTGATATCAATAGGTTATCGCCGTCGTTGCGGTGCTCGGGCATATAGGCAATAAGGAGCGCAGTATCGGCACCGTCTCGAATGCAGTGATGAGCCAGAAGATCTACCTCCTCGCCAGTTATTGCACTGGGTAGATCACATCGCATCGTAAGACCCAAAGTGCCATCCTTAATAGAGATGATCACGATTGAGTTTGTTGGATGAAATCCAATAAGAAAAGGAACTGCGGTGATGAGATCATGAGGCGTGCGCAGAGATGACATCGCCACTCAATTCACAAATCGCACGGGGGCTGCGACCACAGTAATTGGAAGAGTGGAGAGTGTGACGATTTCACTGGGAATCGGTGAGCTGACCCCTGCAATCGTAAACTCACCAACCCAGCTGGTAACCAGCTCGATTAAGTAATGCCCGGGCTTTGCATATGTGTGCTTGATCTTGCCCTTGGGAAAAGGCGCTCCCACATCGCGGGTTGTATAGAAGATGCCGTCACCGTAATGCCAGATGAAGATGGGCTTTAACTTAATATCTACAACTTCATCCAGAATTTTTACCCGCATGGTCAGAACTGTCGGCACATCTGACCAGAGATAGACGGGTGTATTGATCAGCGGTGAGTATGAAGGTTGATAGGAGATGCCTGCCGTTGGAATTGACTCAATCAATTTATCTGTCAGCGATGAGCCCGGCGCACTACTGGAGGTCGGCTTTGCCCTCTTGATCGGATGATTTACAGAAGGCTTCTTTGTACTGCGACTGCCTCCTGCATTAATCGAACTCTTTGTAGGGCGAGGAGTTGGCTTCTTCGTTGGTGTATGAGTCGGCTTAGCTGTTGGTATCGGGCTTGAGGTCGTTGATGAAGTTGGGCCTTTGCCTCTGCGTGCTTCAATGACTAATCGACCATTTTGAACATATACCTCTACGCAGGTCTTACTTTCACAATCTGCGGCATGCGCGGTCTGAGGATAGAAAGAAGCTGTCAGAAGCAAGAGAAGGGTGAGTAGTTTCGACATAGCGGCGAGATTAGATTGCACTGCAGCGACTTTGGGGTGGCAGTTCTATCTGCTGTGGATACTCTAGAGGGGTGGCAAGTCGCGATGGAGATGGCTGGATTGAGTGCCCATGTGGATCAAAACACTGGGGCAAACATGGCGCTGCCGGATTACTTCTGATTAGAGATGGTGCAATCTTTCTCCAGCATCGCGCACCTTGGGTTCATAATGGCGACACATGGGGAATTCCGGGCGGTGCTCGCGATTCTCACGAGAGCGCTGTAGAAGCTGCCATTCGTGAAGCAGTAGAAGAGACCGGAATCAATCCTGAGCATCTCACACCTTTGACCATCTTTACCGATGATCATGGCAACTGGAGCTACTCCACTGTCATCGCAATCTGTAACCATAGCCTTGATGCGCATCAACTCAATGAAGAATCACATGAGATGCGTTGGGTGGCATTTGATGATGTAACTCGCCTGCCTCTTCATCCAAGTTTTGAGAGAAGTTGGCCAGCATTGCGAATAGCCGCTGAAGATGCGATAGAGCGGGCTATCTAGAGCCGAGATCGATTACCTGATCACACCATTGCAACTCTGAGGCGCTCTTATGTGCAACAAGAACAATGGTTCTTCCAAGTGAACGCTCTGCAATCAGCAACTCTGCAATTGCCTCAGTGGAGGCTAAGTCTTGCGAAGCAAATGGTTCATCAAGAAGTACCAGTGGCACCTCTCTCATCAATGAGCGAGCAATCTCAATTCGCTGAAGCTGGCCTCCAGAGAGAGTAGTGATGGATTGATCAAGAAAAGATGCCAGTGATAACTTCTTTACCAGGTAATCAAATCGCTCTTGCCCAACATTGTCATGGCCTAACCAGAGAATCTCTCGCGCCGAAAATGACATCCAGTAGTGATGACTCTGCACCGCCATGGCGCGGATGCGAGAAAGCTCGAGAGGAGAGATGCTTCTAATTGAACGGCCGTCAATTGAGATCTCACCATTTAACGGTGTGATATCTCCTGCGATTGCAGCAAGTAGGGTCGATTTGCCCACGCCATTGCCGCCAACAATGACTGCGATTGTGCCCGTAGAAATCTCACAATGAAGCCCTTCAAGTACCTTCTTCTGGCCATAACCCAGAGTCAGATCTGCGCAGGTAATCACTTCCATACCTGCTCGCCTTTTCGAAGTACTGCAATCAAAATTGGAGCACCGATTAGTGCAGTGATCAACCCGATAGGAAGTTCACGAGGTGCCGCTATAGCGCGTGCTGCTGTATCTGCAAGCAGTAAGAGACCTGCTCCGATGACGGCGGAGCCAATCATGAGAGGCCTGTTGCTCGGGCCAATGAGATATCGAGTGATGTGAGGCGCAGCAAGTGCCAAGAAGGCAATCGATCCAACTGTGCTTACAGAAATTGCAATCAGAATCGAAATCAGTAGAAATGCGATCAAGCGCAATCTCTGAGGTGAGATACCTAGATGCGAAACTCCTCTATCGCCCAGCGCCAATAAATCTAGCTTCTGTGAAAAATACCAGCCTGATATAGAGACCAGAAGAACTACTGGTGCAATCAGGGCAACGCTCTGGCTATTGACCAGTGCTAAAGATCCAAATGACCAGAACGAGATTGATCTCGCCTCTGGCTTATCTGCAATTGAGATTGCAAGGCCGGTAATTGCACTCAGAAGAGCTGAGGTGGCGATACCGACAATAACAAGCTGCATCGCACTCTTTGCCAATGAGAATGTGGCCACTGAGGCAATTAAGGCTCCAATTGCCGCAGCAACGGTCGCTGACATCGATCCAATAGATGCAAAGTTAAGAACGACGGCAATTGTTGCTCCCAGTGCTGCCCCTGCAGATGTTCCAATAATGGAGGGATCGGCCAAAGGATTGTTGGTTGCAGACTGCGCTAGCGCACCTGCTACTCCGAGAGCCATACCAATCAAGAGCGCTGCTAGAACCCGAGGAAAACGAATCTGCCAAATAATCTCGTGGCTGGCACCAGGCAGTGATCTATCAAAGATATGAGACCACGGAGAGTCAATTGCAGCACTGCCGATACTCAAAGAAAACAAGGAGAAAGCAGCGATTGATAGAAGCAGTGATACCAGCAAGAGACGGCGGCCCTTAACGCTCATCACTTGCGCACCTCGTTAATGGCTGTAGCAAGAGCAGCTAAGAGCGCAGGAGTGCGCGGACCAAAAGATAAGAGTAAAGAGTCATCGACTGCAATCACGCGAGCTGATTGACCAGCTGGCGTTTGGGCTACGCCAGGAAGTGCAACAAGACCTTCGACGCCGCCTACCGATTCAAGGCCTTTGCTCATCACAAGAATGATGTCGGGTCTCTTTGCAACGAGTGATTCACTGGTAAGGGCTGCAAAAGGTGTTGAGCCCTTGACTGCACCGACATCTATCGCGCCAATTGCTTCAAGCATCGAGTCTGCACCCGAACCTTTTCCACCCAGTAGATAAATTGAATTTCCGCCACGAAGATAGAGAAAGGCGATACGAGGTGAATCTGCAACCTTTTTAGAAGCAACCTTGATCGCTCCTTCGATCTCTTCTACCAGTAATTCTCCAGTTGCAGGAACACCAATAGCTGTTGCAATCTCTCGCACCTTTGAGCTAATCGCTGCAACATCCCAGACCTCATTTATTGAGATAACTCGAACTCCTGCACTCTTGATTGCGGCAATAGCTTGAGAAGGTCCCACAGATGAATCAATGATGACCAAGTCGGGATTGAGAGAGATGATTTTCTCGGCAACCAATTGATGACCCGATGTCACAATCGGGATTGATTTAAGGGATTCATCAGTACTTGCAATATCTCGGCCGATGATGATTCGCTTTAATCCCAGTGAATCTATGATTTCGGCCGAACCATTAGCCAGGGCAATAACTCTGGTATAGCTGGGCTCGTCGCTGCCCTTCACCTGGCTACTCAACACACTTGTTGATTTGATTTCAATCGCCGAATTGCCGACCGAGCCGCAACTTGAGAGGGTCAGGATGGCGGCAAGTGATAGTCCTGCGATGATCGATCCC
>CAZXVL010000080.1:0-4915 GCA_964644425.1 uncultured Candidatus Planktophila sp. | reverse complement strand
CGCGGTGAAGTTGTCATTACAGATCGCTACTTTGATTCATCGATTGCATATCAAGGCGCAGGTCGAGTCCTAATCCCTTCAGAGGTAGCTCGAATTAATCGCTGGGCAACAGAGACCTTGTATCCAACCCTGACAATCTTGATTGATTTGCCTGCAACGATTGGTCTTGGTCGCCTTGAGTCTCGCGATCGCCTAGAAGCTGAACCAACTGAATTTCACGAGCGCGTGCGCCAAGAGTTCTTGCAATTGGCCATGCTTGATCCTGAGCGCTACTTGATTGTCGATGGCAAGCAGAGTGTGCAAGAGATTCACGAGGCGATCATCGCTCGAGTTGCGGAGATCCCTGCCCTCAAGCGCAATGCCAAGGGACCACAAGGCAATCCAATTCTTCGCCCTATCCGTGCTGCAACACATGCCGTAAGCCGCGCGACCAAGAAGAAGTAGCCATGGCCTCTGTCTATGACGACCTAGTCGGCCAAGAACATATCGTCGCCATTCTCAAAGGCGCTGTTGAGGCATCTCGCACAGGCGAGGAGTCGCAAGAGATGACTCATGCCTGGGTCTTTACAGGTCCTCCAGGCAGCGGTCGATCCTCTGCCGCAGTCGCCTTTGCCCAAGCTCTCGTATGCGCCAATAAGGGCTGTGGCACCTGCAATGAGTGCCGCAGCGCTCGCGAGGGAAGCCATCCTGATATTGAGATCATCCGCACCGAGGGGCTCTCGATCAAGGTCGAAGAGGTCCGAGAGCTTCTCACCCGAGTCGCCTGGGCTCCATCGATGGGCGGCTGGCGAGTAGTGGTGATGGAAGATGCCGATCGCTTAACTGAATCTGCCGCCAATGCACTATTGAAGGCAATTGAAGAGCCAGGCACTCGCACAGTCTGGCTGCTCTGTGCACCAACTTTGCATGATGTTCTTCCTACTATTCGCTCTCGCTGTCGCCACATTCAACTGCACACACCTAGCGTTGAAGCAGTGACACAAGTGTTGATCAATCGCGATGGCATTTCTCAACAGATGGCGCAATTTGCAGCACGCGTTAGCCAAGGACATATCGGGCGTGCAAAGTATTTAGCAAATAATGAGAGCGTGCGCAGTAACCGTGCCACCATCATGCGATTACCACTACAGCTTAATTCACTTGCTGCCGCATTTAAAGCAGCACAGACGCTGGTCGATATTGCAACCAATGAGGCAAATGCTGCATCAGAGGCACGTGATGAGAAAGAGATTGCATCGTTGCAAGAGGCATACGGCAAAGGTGCAACTGGTCGCGGCATGGCAACAGGTGCTGCAAAGGCTGTGAAAGAACTTGAGAAAGAACAGAAGTCGCGCTCTACTCGTATGGTTCGTGACTCTATTGATGGAGCACTACTTGATATCGCAACCTTCTATCGCGATGTCATGATGATGCAGGCTGGAAGCAGAGACGCAATTATCAATACAGATATGGTTGATGCGATTACAACTTATGCTGCCAAGCATCCTAAGCACACCACAATCGAGAAGATGGGCGCCATCATGGAGGCTCGCACCAACTTGGCACATAACGCAGCCCCCCTTCTTACCTGCGAAGCGCTCATGTGTCGCTTGGCGAAGGCATAAATGCGCGCTCGCTCTAAGGTATTTACTTCACTTGCATTGATCTGTGCACTCGTGCTGACTAGCTGCACCGGCAATTCATCTTCTGCTGCATATGAATCACTCGATGACTACTACGCACAACAACTCTCATGGGATACCTGCTATGACTTCTATGAGTGCAGCTATCTGGATGTGCCTATCGATTATGAGAATATTGCAACGGGCACCTTTGAGATCTCTCTCCTTCGCTACCCAGCCCAAGGCGGCGGCAAGCGCCTCGGAAGCTTGATAGTTAACCCTGGCGGGCCTGGTGCCTCAGGGGTGGAATATGCCTATAACGCTGAGTATCTCTTTAGTCCAGATATTACTGATGTCTATGACATCGTCGGTTTTGACCCACGCGGTGTTTCTGAGTCAGAGCCAATCAAGTGCTACACAGATAAAGAGACTGATGAGAATTACGCATCCGATAGCAAGCCAGATAATGCTGCAGAGTTAGCATCAACAATAAAATCCACAGAAGAATTCATTGCAAAGTGTGAAGAGAAGACCGACCATCTGACCTCATATAGCACTGCCAATGCAGCGCGCGATATGGATATCTTGCGTGCTGCACTCGGTGATTCAAAGCTGAACTACATGGGCAAGTCCTATGGCACATTTATGGGCACGCTCTATGCCCAACTCTTTCCCAACAACATCGGCAGAGTTGTTCTCGATGGAGCAGTGGATCCAACGATCTCTAACTTTGAACAGACAGCCACACAGGCAATCTCTTTTGATAACTCACTGAACGCATTTGTAAAAGAATGTGCGACTAGATCTGATTGTCCACTGCCTAAAGATCCCAAGGAGGCTATCCAGGCAATCATTGATCTCTATGCATCGGCTGCAAAGAAACCACTACCGCTCAAGACTCCTAACGGAGATAAGCGCGTTGTGACTGAATCATTGATGGTTCTTGGCACAGCTTCTTCTCTCTATGACAGTGGTGATGGTTGGCCATCACTTCGCCTTGCAATCAAAGAGGCGCAAGCAGGTTACGGCGACACATTCCTTGAACTCGCCGATCTCTATTCGGGCCGCCAAGAAGATGGCACATATCCCAACAATGAATTTGATTCTGGCGCAGTCATCGATTGCCTAGACTTTGCAGAGCCTCGCACCGTTGATCAAATCACCGCAGATGCCAAGCGCATTGCAAAGCAGGCACCTGTCTTTGGTCCCTATATTGGATATGGCGGGTTGACCTGTAAATACTTCCCAGAGACCACCCCCGTTGTTGTCACAAAGACAGCTACAAGCGCCCCGATCATCGTCATCGGCACTACCCGTGACCCGGCAACGCCTTACGCATGGTCTGTGGCCCTTCATAAGCTCCTTACCAATTCACGGCTAGTCACACTTGATGGAGACGGCCACACGGGCCAAGGTCGTGGCAGCGCCTGCATCGATGATGCAATAGATGCCTATTACCTCAAGGGCACCTTGCCACCAGCCGACCTTCGCTGCACGCTCTAGCACCCTCAACCCCTGATTTATAGTGGTAATGACCACCCCTAGTGGTGGTGAATAATTTCCCCATGCGTTTAGACCATGTCTCTTATGTGACTTCCCATGATCAACTAGCTGACACTGTCCAGCGCCTCGGCGCTCGCCTTGGAAGCACATTTGTCGACGGTGGTATTCACCCGCGCTTTGGAACACGTAACTTCACAGCAAGCCTGAAGAACGGTCAATACATTGAAGTTGTATGTCCACTCGACCACCCATCAACAGAGGCAACTCCGTGGGGTAAGGCCGTTTCACAGAAAGCCAATGAAGGCGGCGGATGGTTCACATGGGTCTTTTCAGCAAAAGACATCACACCATTTGAAGAGAAGTTCGGCCGTCCATCAGTAGAAGGCCATCGCACGCGCCCTAATGGTTCAGATCTTAAGTGGAAGCAGATTGGCGTTAAAGAGATCGCAGATGTTCGTGAATTTCCATTTTTCATCCAATGGCTAACATCAGATCACCCATCACAAGATGGAGCACCACAATCTGAGATTGAAAAGATTGTTATTGCAGATAATGATCAGCTTGCAGGCTCATGGTTTAAGGATGAAATCCTTGCAGCCCTCGGTGACATCGTAATTGAGTGGGTAGATCCATCAACAAATGATGATCAATCAGGCATCGTTGCTGTGCACCTTTCAACACCTAGCGGTGTTGTAGTTCTCGACTAAATAGTCTGACCATCTATTTCACGATTCAAGCTTGTCTAGTGTTAATGGGCTGCCTATTTTTATCCCATGAACTGCTCACTTGATCACTCAGCTCCAAACGCCGGTCCATTTTGCACCGAATGCGGAGAAGCCCTAGAAGTTACCTTTACAGCCCCTGAAAAGAAGAGTTTTCTCGCTGGGATGCTCGAGACAACAAAAGGGAAAGCAATTCTCGGCGGTGGACTATCGGGTGTGCTCATCATTGTTCTTCTCGGCGGCTATTTGCTGACTAAGAGTTCTCCAGCCAAGCCATACCTCGTCGCTGCATGCCAGAGCCTGAACCCAATTAGCTTTGGTGATCAAAATCTTGATGACAATAAGGCGCTCCTCAGTGACGTTGAAAGTGACATTGAGATTGCAAGCACTTTGGACGCAAGCGCGGCCGCTCCGTTTAAGAAGATTACTTCAGATCTTGAGACAATCATTAGCGCTACCGCCGCCAATAACATGCAATTCGCAATCATGGTGACTTTAAGAAACTATTCAAATATCAAGAGCATTCAAAACGAGCTAGACAGAATAAGCGGTCTCGGCGATGCCCTTGAGATTGATATCGACGCAGCTTGCGCGGGATACACCGCTTAGTAATTCATCTACGCGCGGTAGACTTACGGCCATGACCAACCAGGTATGGCTACTTACGGGCGGGGCGGGCTATATCGGCTCCCATGTTGCTGATGCATTTCTTGCCAGCGGCAAAGATGTTGTCATCTATGACTCTCTCTACCAGGGCCTTGAGTCACGCATTGAATACCTTCGCAAGAAGTACAACAAAGAGATTCCTCTCATTGTCGCCGATATCCGTGACACCGCTAAATTTGATGAAGTTCTCACCACCTATAAGCCTTATGGCATTGTCCACACCGCAGCCCTTAAGGCAGTTGGTGAATCCATGGAGAAGCCAGATGAGTACTTCGAGGTTAACTTCCACGCCACAACAAAGATGCTTGAGCTTGTTTCAAAGCACAGCATCAAGAACTTCATCTTCTCATCAACCGCGGCCGTTTACGGTGCACCAGATCATTCAAACCCAATTAAAGAGGATGATCCAAAGAACCCCATCTC
>CAZXVL010000079.1:0-4995 GCA_964644425.1 uncultured Candidatus Planktophila sp. | reverse complement strand
TAGAGCACCTGCCTTCTAAGCAGGTTGTCGCTGGTTCGATTCCAGCCAGGCGCGCAATAACTGCCTTAGAGGATTAGCTCACCAAAGAAGAATCGGCCGGACCCTTCACGAAGTCCGGCCGATTCCTTCTAATGAAGGCGGTTATGAATTAACCGATTTTTGCTACCTGTGAAAGTGACTTCTTCAGTAGCTCGCCATCGATGACTGAGAATCCAAGATCCTGTCCGACATCCTTAGCGCACTTGCTTGAGAGGATGAACTTGGCAAACTCTGAAACTGCAGCGGCTGTTGTCTTGTCGCCATACTTTGTATCTGCCAAGAGGTAAGAGACGATACCAAGTGGGTAAGCACCTCTCTCCTTAGTTGCATAGTCATATGTCAACCAACCATTTGCATCCTGTGATGCTGATGCAAGGAATGCGCTGACGCCTGTTGAATCAGGAGCAACCGATGCGCCAGCTGGGTTGATGAGGTTAGCGATCTTGAGCTTATTTGCAGTTGCATAGTTCACTTCAGCGTAAGTAATTGAGTAAGGAGTCTTTCCTGCAAGTTGTGAGACACCTGTTGAAGAGGCTGCACCAACAATGCGACCCAAGTTCTTTGGATCATTGATGTTGCCTGGGAATCCTGCTGAGAAGACCTTGTTCTTAGCCTTTGTCCAAACTGCTGGGGCTGACTTGTTGAGATAGTTTGTGAAGTTCTCTGTTGTTCCAGATGAATCTGAACGGTAGATAACCTGAATCTTCTTTGCTGGTGGGATAAATGTGCTGCGGTATGAACGAGATGAGAGAACGATTGGATTGCCCTTTGCATCCTTCTTTACTGTTCCATCAGCATTTGTGCGGTACTTGACTACTGTTGTTGAACGGCTGTTATCAGCAACGATTGCTGGGTCGTTCCACATTGTGATTTCACCAGCAAAGATCTGAGCAACAGTTGTTGCTGAAAGCTGGAGTGTCTTGCTGTTAGGAATGTTGTGAAGGATTGCAATTGGAGCTGCAACTAAAGGAATATGGATTAGTGATGCGCGCTTAGTTGATGCTGTGTATGCACCATCAGTCATCCAGAAATCACCGATGGACTTATCAGAGTTTGCCTGACCTGTTCCTGATGATGAAGAAGCATATGTAAATGTGTGTGACGTAGCGTTTGCAAATGGAGCTTTGCAACCTTCGATAAGAAGCGCTGGGAAAGATGCGCCTGAACCTTGAAGATTAGCTGCATGAGCAGGTGTTGTTGCTACCAAGCCAAACGCGAGTGCAATTACTGCAACCTTCGCGAGCTTTGAAACTCTCATTTATTTCCCCTTGTTGATTGAGTTGTTGATTGAGTAGATCTTGTGAACTTACAAGGCGAAGGTATGCAGTAGCGGTTAACCTGCTGGTTAATTGGTGCAAATTTCACCTAACAGTTAGGTGAACAATTGGTGCTAATTTAGCCGAAGCGACCAGTAACGTAATCTTCAGTGCGCTTATCCTTTGGGCGCGAGAAGATCTCGTTGGTAGGAGCGACCTCGACCATATGGCCCGGTCCCCCATCAGATAGGAAGAATGCTGTGTAATCGGATACACGGGCTGCCTGCTGCATATTGTGAGTCACGATAACAATTGGCGAATAGTCTCTTCGATTCGAAGTGTTGACCCTGGGTCCAGGGCAGAACATGGCTCATCCATGAGTAGAACCTGAGGCTTAACAGCTAGCGCACGTGCAATGCAGAGACGTTGCTGCTGTCCACCTGAGAGTGATCCGCCATGAGCACCGAGGCGATCCTTTACCTCTTTCCAAAGACCTGCGCGCTCCAGGCATTCTTCAAGAAGATCATCTTTGTTATCTACCTTGAGCTGGGCAAGCTTGAGACCTGAAAGAACGTTCTCGCCAATTGTCATTGATGGGAATGGGTTTGGCTTCTGAAATACCATGCCGATTTGAAGGCGGATTTTTGTGACATCTGTACCTGGTGCATAAACATCTTTTCCATCAAGTAAAACTTCTCCAGCCATTGCAGCCGATGGGATGAATTCATGCATGCGATTGAGTGTGCGAATAAATGTTGACTTGCCACACCCTGATGGACCGATGAGGGCGGTGACTGTACCTGGTGCAAAATCGAGAGAGATGTTCTCAAGGGCATGGTGCTTGCCAAACCATGCATGGATACCTTTCGCCTCAAGGCCTGTGCCCATAGCTCGCGCACTGGGCGTGCGTGGAGCCATTGAGTTTGCTACATCGGAGAGTGCTGATGTCATCGTGAGACCTTTCGTGATCCTAAATAACGTGCAGAGGTGAAGAGGAAGAGAATGAGAACTACTAGAACAAGGAGGCCGGCCCACGCACGTGTAATTGCCTCTTCAGAGCCAGCGCTAAATGACTTCCAGATGTAATACGGAAGTGAGCCCATTGGGTCATTAAATGGATTTGGATTGACCTTATCTCCGCCACCTGTAAGAAGAAGCAAAGGCGCAGTCTCGCCTGCGATGCGCGCTACTCCAAGAATCATCGCTGTAATGAGGCCGCTGCGCGCAGCTGGAAGAACGATCATTGCAACAGTGCGCCACTGTGTTCCACCGAGGGCTGTACCAGCCTCGCGAAGATCTTGTGGAATCAGGTTGAGTACTTCTTCGGATGTGCGCGCAACTGTCGGAATCATCAAAATTGTCAGAGCAAGAGCGCCCATAAATCCTGAATACCCCTTTGTGATGGGATAGAGAACAGCAGAGAGAATAAAGAGTCCAGCAACAATTGATGGCACTCCAGACATCGCCTGAACCAAGAACTTAATTGGCTTTGCAAACTTGCCTTTAATCTCTGTGAGGTAGAGGGCTGTCAAAATTCCTAGAGGAACAGACATGATCAGGGCGAGTGCAACAAGAGTCAGTGTTCCGGTGACAGCATGGAGGATTCCACCGTTAGTCAGCGGATCAGTAGGTGTTGCCATAGACATGTCTTGAGTAAAGAGATTGAGCTTGATGCCCTTGTAACCCTTTGCGACAACAGTGGCCAAGATGCTGACAATCGGAATGACCGTGATGACTGCACCGAAACCAACGAGTGTCTTTACAGCTGCATCTTTTGCAGCAGGCAGTCCATAGCGAGCACCACCAGAGATTGCATTTGCTGCTGTCAAAATAATAAAGAAGAGTGAGAAGTAGGCGAGCTTTCCAGCCATAGGTGTGAGTTGAACAATTGCATATGTAAGAAGAACTGATGCAAGAAGAACGAGCGCATCGCGCATTCGATCTTTACGCGATGCCATCCATGGCTTCGTTGGCTTCACTGTGCTCATCGCCCTGACTTTCCTGTCTTCTTGACGATGTAATCGGCAATGGCATTAACACCTAAAGTAAGAAGGAATAGGACAAGGCCTGCTGCCATCAGGGCCTTAATCTCGTATGGGCTTGCATCACCAAACTTAAGAATAATCAACGAAGCGACGTTGCCGCCGACTCCTAGCAACATATGCCAGTTAACCTGGAAAACAATATTAAGAACGGTAAAGACTGCAACAGTCTCTCCCATTGCTCGACCAAGACCGAGCATCGCTCCACCGATTACTCCTGAACGACCATATGGAAGAACAACAGCCTTAATCATTCCCCAACGTGTTGCTCCAAGTGCATATGCCGCTTGAATACGATCAAGAGGAGTCTGTGAAAAGACTTCACGAGAAATTGAAGTGATAATCGGAATAATCATGATGGCAAGTACAACACCTGCAATAAATGGCGAGCGCGTTAAGAAGTATGGCTTGACTTCAAATGCTGGAATAAATCCAAGATATTTGTTAATCAATTTTGCCCAGTATTCAGCGCTCGGCATTAAGACCAAGAATCCCCAAATACCAAAGAGGATAGATGGGAATGCAGCCATCATGTCGACGACTGCGATCAAGATGCGCTTAAGCCATTGAGGTGCGTAGAAGTTAAGGAAGAGAGCAGATGCAATTGAGATTGGAAGGGCAATAGTTACTGCAATAAATGCACAGAGAATTGTGCCGACCAACATTGCGGCCAATCCAAATGAACTATCAGTAACATTTCCTGCTTCATCAGTGGTGATTGACCAATCTGAGGAAGTGATAAACCCAAAACCTTCTTCCATCAAAACTTCGAAGCCGCGATAGCCCAGGAAGATGGTGATTAAGCTCAGGATTAGAAGTGATGAAAGACCACCAGCTGTAACGATGCGGCGGAAGATGCGGTCCGAGAGTCGAGGTTCAGTCGTGATTTCACGAGCTACCGGCACGGTGGACATGCCCCGAATACTTCACCCAAGCGCGAGAAAAAAGGCGGATAGAAGGTGAACGGAAGGTGAACGAGAATTGAAATGTCTCCGCAGCAGGTAACCTTCCCCCTATGGCTCAAGAGCACCCACATTTAGTTTGGATCGATTGCGAGATGACAGGGCTGAGCCTTGAAAGTGATGCGCTGGTCGAGATTGCCGTCCTCGTCACCGATTCAGAGCTGAATATTCTGGGTGAGGGCATCGACCTGGTCATCCATGCCACTGAAGGTCAACTGGGGGCGATGAATGACTTCGTCCGCGACATGCATACCAAATCGGGCTTGATTAACGAGATCCCTCACGGAATTTCGATTGCCGATGCACAGGCTCAGATTCTGGAGTATCTATCTGCAGTAGGTGTTGTTGCTGGAAAGTCTCCCCTGGCTGGAAATTCAGTCTCAGTCGATCGCAACTTCATCGCTCGCGATATGCCAGAGCTGGCCAACTACCTTCACTATCGCACCATCGATGTCTCCACCATTAAAGAGCTCTCTCGCCGATGGTTTCCCAAGGCCTACTTCGCAGCTCCAGCCAAGACAGGCAATCACCGCGCACTCGGTGATATCCGCGACTCAATCGCTGAATTGGCGTATTACAGAGCGAGCGTATTTGCTCAAAAGAGCACCTCTACGCCTGAAGGGCGTAACCGGTTTATCGATTTCCTACTTGGGAAGGTAAAGTAGCGCCCTGCACAGCACATGGTGGGCGTAGCTC
>CAZXVL010000078.1:0-5027 GCA_964644425.1 uncultured Candidatus Planktophila sp. | reverse complement strand
AGGCTCGCGCCCATGTTGCGAATGTCCACACTCTTTCTTCGTACTCTGCGTGATGACCCAGCTGATGCGGAAGTTCCTAGCCATCGCCTTCTCGTGCGAGCTGGCTACATCCGCCGTATTGCAGCCGGTATCTACTCATGGCTACCTCTCGGTGTTATCACGCTACGAAACATTGAAAATGTTGTCCGTCAAGAGATGGATGCTGCAGGATTTCAAGAAGTTCACTTTCCAGCGATGTTGCCCAAGGATGCTTACGAGCAGACCAATCGCTGGAGCGAATACGGACCAGATCTCTTTCGTCTTCAAGATCGCAAGGGCGCCGATTACCTATTAGGTCCAACACATGAAGAGATGTTCACTTTGATGGTCAAGGGTGAGTACTCATCCTATAAGGATCTTCCTCTTGCTCTCTATCAAATTCAGACTAAGTATCGCGATGAGGCCAGACCACGTTCAGGCATTATTCGTGGCCGCGAATTTGTGATGAAGGATTCATATTCATTTGACCTGACTGATGAAGGACTTGTTGAGTCATATCAGAAGCATCGCGCTGCATACATCAAGACCTTCGATCGCCTTGGTATGAAGTACAACATTGTCTCTGCTGTTGCTGGTGCGATGGGCGGTTCTTCTTCTGAAGAGTTCCTAGCACCATGTGCAACTGGTGAAGATACCTATGTCCTTTGTCCAAAGTGTGGCTATGCCGCAAATGTTGAGGCGATGACAACAAAGGTTGCACCAGCAGATTCATCTGCCACACCTGCTCTGCAGGTCTTTGATTCACCTAACACACCTACGATCGATACCTTAGTTGAACTTCTCAACGCAAAATTCCCAAATTCCAATAATGGAGCAGGCTATACAGGTGCATCAACTCTGAAGAATGTTATGTTGATGGCAGATACAACTGCTATCTCAGTTCTCGTTCCAGGAGATCGCGAAGTTGATATCAAGCGCTTGCAGGCAAATATGCCAGGGGTCAATGAGATCCGTGTATTTGAAGAGGCAGATTTTGCAAAGTTCCCTGGACTTGTAAAGGGTTACATCGGCCCACAAGATGCAAAGAAGAACGGAATCACTGTCTACGCTGATCCTCGAGTTGCACCAGGTACATCATGGGTTACCGGTGCAAATGCACCTGATAAGCATGCACTTAATGTGGTTAATGGTCGCGACTTTGAGGTAGACCATTACATTGAGGCTGCACAAATTCGCGAAGGCGATTCATGTCCCACCTGCGACACGGCGGTAGTCATTGATCGTGCAATTGAAATTGGCCATATCTTCCAACTTGGTCGCAAATATGCACAGGCCCTGGGTCTTACAGTCCTTGATCAGAATGGCAAGAGCCAAGTAGTCACAATGGGCTCCTACGGAATCGGGGTATCTCGCGCCGTTGCTGCAATTGCAGAACAAACCCATGATGAGATTGGTCTCTCATGGCCAGTGGAGATTGCACCTGCAAAGGTTCACGTTGTTGCAACAGGCAAGGATGATCTTGTCTTTGATACGGCAGAGAAGATTGCAATCGATCTTGAGGCGCGAGACATCTCTGTAATGCTCGATGATCGCCGAGGCACAAGCCCGGGTGTGAAGTTTAAGGATGCAGAGCTGATTGGTATCCCAGTTATTGTTGTCGTCGGCAAGGCGCTCGAGCAAGGAAATGTTGAAGTTCGAGTCCGCAAGAGCGGTGAGAAGTCAGAGGTTGCACTCGCATCTGCAGTAGATGAGATTGCAACGACGCTCGCCTCTATTCGATAACGTGATCGGCGATCTCTCTTTAGTCTCTTTCGCTCTACTCGTCCTTGCAATTTTCTTTGCAGGCTTCGTTGATGCAATTGCGGGCGGGGGAGGGCTGATTCAAACTCCTGCACTCCTGCTCACTTTCGCAGATAAGAACCCAGTCTCTGTCGTTGGAACATCAAAGCTTGCCGCCTTCTTTGGTACAACGACGGCTGCGATTAAGTACCGCACTTCCATTAAGACAGATCCTCGTCTTCTACTAGCAATGGTGCTGCCGGCATTTACAGGATCTGCAATAGGGGCCTTGCTTGCATCTCACATCTCACCCGAAATCTTTAAGCGAGCGATCTTCTTCATGATGATCGCTATCTTTATCTACACCTGGGCAAAGCCCGAACTCGGCAAGGTACACCTGGATAAGCACTCCAAGAAGAAGTTAATGACAATCGGCGGCATTGCTGCTTTTGTGATTGGCTTCTACGACGGCCTCATTGGCCCTGGCACTGGCACCATGTTGATGATTTTCCTGGTTGCAGTGATGGGATTTGCCTTTGTTGGCGCCTCTGCAATCGCAAAAGTCGTCAATGCCTCAACTAACTTAGCCTCAATCATCGTTGTCGGAATAAAATTGGGATTGATGTGGCAACTCGGTATCGCACTTGGAATCGCAAATCTTGCGGGTGGATACCTCGGCTCTCACTTAGCGCTTAAGAAGGGGTCGGGTTTCGTCCGCATCTTCTACCTCATCGTTACAGGGCTGCTCATCATCCGGCTTGGATACTCACTCTTTCTAGAGTAAATTACCTCCAGTAGGTGCAGGACAATTGAATAACAATCGAATAGGACGGCATTTTTATGGCAATTAAAGACCAGATTGCAGAGCTCGTTACACCAGCGCTAGCTGCATCCAATTACTACCTCGAAGATATTCATATCGTCTCCCCAGGAAACCATCGCATCGTCACAGTTATCGTTGATGGCGATTCAACTCTCAATCTTGACCAAGTCACAGATGCATCAAAGATAGTTTCAGCCCTTGTTGATGAAGCCGCCTTTATGGGCGAAACCCCTTTTACTCTTGAAGTCACCTCACCTGGCATTGATCGCCCACTTACACTTCCACGTCACTTTGCGAAGAATGTGACTCGCCTACTTAAGGTGACTCTGACTAATGGAGAAGTTCTCACCGGTCGAATTCTTTCTAATACCGATAGCGATCTCACTTTAGAGGTGACCATTAAGAAGGAAGTGAAGCAAGAAATAATTTCCTTTGCAGATATCAAACGTGCTGTTGTTGAGATTGAATTCAATCGCAAGGAGGAGAACTAATGCATGTTGATATGGATGCACTCGTTGCTCTGACTACAGCAAAAGAGATGCCCCTTGAGCAATTGATTCGCGCAATTGAAGAGGGCGTTTTGGCTGCCTATAACGAAGGTGCTGAACCCAACCGTTATGCGCAGGCAAGACTGAACCGTGAGAGCGGTGAAATTCAAATCATCATTCCCGTCTTTAATGAGATGGGGGAGCGGATTGCAGAAGATATTGACGCTCCAGAAGGATTTAGTCGAGTAATCACATCAACAGCACGCCAAGTCATTAAACAAGCAATGCGTGCAACAAATGATGCAGAAATTGTTGGTGAGTTCACCGCCTCTGTTGGCGATGTGATTTCAGGGGTAATCCAACAAGGTCGCGATCCAAAGATTGTTAACGTCAATCTCGGTCGAATCGAGGGACGTATTCCTCCTCAGGAGCAGGTGCCGGGTGAAGTTTACGAACACGGTGCTCGAATCAAATCTTTTGTTGTTGAAGTCAAGCAAGGCATGAAGGGTCCAGAGATCATGCTCTCGCGCAGTCACCCTGGGCTTGTTAAGCAACTCTTTGCACTCGAAGTTCCTGAAATTAAAGAGAACATCGTTGAAATCATGGGAGTAGCCCGCGAAGCAGGTCATCGTACAAAAATAGCCGTTCGATCACATCGCGCCGGCGTATCTCCTAAAGGTTCTCTTATTGGACCAATGGGTGCGCGTTCTCGCGCGGTCATGGATGAACTCAATGGGGAGAAGATTGATATTGTCGATTACGACGATGATCCTGCTCTCTATGTGGCACATGCCCTTGCTCCTGCAAAGGTCTCTAAGGTTGAAATTGTTGACCTTGAGGCTCGCTCTGCACGAGTGACTGTCCCTGATTATCAGCTCTCGCTGGCCATCGGAAAAGATGGGCAGAACGCTCGCCTTGCCGCACGCTTAACGGGATGGCGTATCGATATCCATCCTGATAACGAGGGCGAATAGGAATTTTCGCCCCCCTTGGGTAGAATTCCCAGGTGGTTCGAACATGCGTTGCATGCCGTAAGGCTTGCGCCGTAGATTCAAATCTCATCCGCGTGAGCTTGGTAGGCAATCAATTGATTGCCGTCACTTCATCACAAGGAAGAGGAGCCTGGTTACACATCGCGTGTGGCCCGGTCGCTCTCAAGTCTCAACCCTTTCGTGCGGCATTTAAGTCGAACGAAAAGTTTGATACTTCAGAGCTAGAGAAATTTCTTAACGAAATGGATGCGAAAGATATGAAGCAAAAATGAGCTCGTTTACATCATGAGGTCTAACAACTAAGGCTCGCATCCTAAAGATTTGCATGCGGGCCAAGACAGGAGAAATGTGTCAAAGGTCCGCGTACATGAGTTAGCAAAACAACTCGGTATGGAAAGCAAGGAAGTCCTTGCTAAGTTACAAGAACTCGGCGAATTCGTCCGATCAGCATCATCAACTGTTGAGCCTCCCGTAGCTCGCAAGCTCATCGCGATGTATCCCGATGCAAAGCCAGCCGAGGAGAAGAAGCCTGTAAAGAAAGCTGCTGCAAAGAAATCTGCGGCAGCTGCAAAGCCTGAGGTCAATCCAGAGCTCGCTGCAGAACTTGCCGCAGAGCTCGGAGTAGATCTTGCAGCTTTGAAGGCATCTCGCGAAGCAGAGCAGGCAGCAGCAGCCGCAGCTGCGCCTTCAAGTGAGGCACCTGCTGCGCCAGCTACGCCAACTCCGCCAACACCTGGGGCACCAGTTGCGCCACGTCCTGGCAATAATCCATTCTCGACAGGTGGAGCAGTTCCACGTCCTCCACGTCCAGGAAATAATCCGTTTTCAACTGGTGGAGCAGTTCCACGTCCACCGCAGCGCCCAATGGGTGCAACTCGTCCAGGTGCACCACGTCCAGGTGCACCACGTCCAGGTTTTGCTGCACGCCCAGGTGCACCACGTCCTGCAGGTGCTGGTGGATTTACA
>CAZXVL010000077.1:0-5093 GCA_964644425.1 uncultured Candidatus Planktophila sp. | reverse complement strand
AGGCGAGCCAGGTGGCTCGTACAGATCAGGTCATAAATACGGGGGAAGCGAGGAGGTAACGGTACGGGTGTGGATAGCGTGAGGTCAAACCCACCCAAAAGAGCTAGATCTATCTCAAGGTGTGGATAACTACTTGCAAATTGACGGGAAAGGGTCTACTTTGCGGGTTCTCCACAGGAATCCGTCAAATATGGTCGAAGTTCAAGGCTAAACCCTTACTTTAGACCACACCCTGTGGATAACTTTGTGGATAAGAAGGTGGGTGGGTATGGCGTTAACAGGCCAGGAGCTTGCCCACCTCTGGGAGCGGGTTGTCCTCGAGATTTCAACAGGTGAACCTCAGCACCGCGCCTTCTTGGCGATGACAAAACCCCTTGGCCTGCTACCAAGTGAGGGTGGGCCGACAAGCCTTTTAGTTGCCGCGCCAAATACCTTTGCTAAAGATGTCCTTGAATCACGCCTTCGCCCGGTGATCAATGAAGTGCTCTCTCGTGAGCTTGCAGGTCCTGCAAATATCGCAGTGATGGTCGATGAAAGTATTGAGCTTGCAGCTATTCCTGAACCTGTTGCCACAGTTGAAGTCTCACGTCCTGGTACTGGCCGTGAAGGCGGAGATGTTATCCGCACATCAACTGTAAATGATTCTTCATCATCACAATTAAATGAGCGATACACATTTGAAACTTTCGTTACAGGTGAGTCCAATCGTTTTGCTCGCGCAGCTGCGATTGCTGTAGCAGAAGCACCAGCTAAGGCATATAACCCACTCTTTATCTATGGTGATTCTGGTCTTGGCAAGACTCACTTGTTGCATGCAATTGGTGCATACTCACGTGAACTCTTTCCCAATATTCGTGTTCGTTATGTATCTTCTGAAGAATTTACCAATGACTTTATTAACTCTATTCGTGATGACAAAGCAACATCTTTTCAACGTCGTTATCGCGATTTAGATGTGCTGCTTATTGATGATATTCAATTCTTAGAAAATAAAGAGCGCACACAAGAAGAGTTCTTCCACACATTTAACACTTTGCATAATGCAAAGAAGCAGATTGTTATCTCTTCAGATCGCTCTCCAAAACAACTCACCACTCTTGAAGATCGTCTACGTTCACGATTTGCATGGGGATTTACAATCGATGTTCAACCTCCAGAGCTTGAGACTCGTATCGCAATCCTTCGTAAGAAAGCTGCGCAAGATAAACTCAATGCCCCGGATGATGTTCTTGAATACATCGCAAGTAAAATTTCTACAAATATTCGCGAGCTTGAGGGTGCACTGATTCGTGTTACCGCTTTCGCAAGCCTTAATCGCCAAAGTGTTGATATGGGTCTTGCTGAAATCGTTCTTAAGGATCTGATGCCTAATGAAGGCAGCCCTGAAATCACAGCTGCAACCATCATGGCTCAGACTGCTGCCTTCTTTAAACTCACTCTTGAAGATCTCTGTGGTACATCGCGATCTCGCGCACTTGTTGAAGCTCGCCAGATTGCTATGTATCTCTGCCGTGAGTTAACAGATCTCTCTCTACCTAAGATTGGTCAAACCTTTGGCGGCCGCGACCATACAACTGTGATGCATGCCGATCGTAAGATCCGTGAGCTTATGGCTGAGCGTCGAGCGCTCTATAACCATGTAAATGAGATCACCACAAAGATTAAGCAGCAAGCTGCCTACTAAGGCTCAACCTCACCCTCTCAACTGTGGGTAAATAGTTGTCCGTTTTACCCACTTTACCCCCAGATGTGGATAACCTGTGGATAAGTGTGGATAGCGGGTGGATTTCGGTGGGTAACTTCTTTTAAAAGGGTTGTTTTTAGGAAAGGTGTGGGTGGATCAATGAAGCTATCTCCACTTACCCACCTTTTATCCACAGTATTACAGAGTTTATCCACAACCACCGCTAATAACTTTACCTTTGTGAGCGGGACTTTTACCTCTTCTCCACAGATAACAGGTGCGGTTACTACTACTACCTTTATATATAAATCTCTCTCCTACACAAGAACCCAGAGCGGAAACTCGCACTTCGCGCTGGGGGTTATCTATGCCAAACTTTCCAACCTAGAAGAAAAGATGAGAAGAGGGCTACGGCGTGAAATTTACAGTTGATCAACATGCGCTAACTGAAGGCGTGAATTGGGTAGCTCGCTCCCTCTCCACCCGTCCTATTAAGACAGAGCTCCTCGGCATCAAAATTGATGCTACCGGTGATCAAGTCATTCTCTCTGCATCAGATTTAGAGACATCTTCTAAAGCAAACTTCTCCGCAGATATTTTTGAAAAGGGTGAAGTTCTCGTACCTGGAAAGTTACTTGCAGAAATTTCACGCTCACTTCCCAACAAACCAATCACAATTACATTAGATGGTTCACGTGTATTGGTGACATCAGGTGCTGCAAAGTTCACACTTCCAACACTGTCATTAAATGAGTATCCAAACCTTCCAGAACTACCAGAGCGCACAGGAATAGTTGCAAGTGACACCTTCGCACAAGCAGTCGCTCAAGTTTCAATCGCTGCAGGACGCGATGACTCTCTACCAACACTAACCGGCGTCCATATTGAGATTGAAGAAGATAAAATTACTTTAGCCGCGACAGATCGTTACCGTCTTGCAGTTCGAGAGTTTGTGTGGGATCCATCCACACCTGGTGTATCAACATCTGCACTTATGCGCGCTCGCACACTAGCTGATGCTGCAAAGTCACTCACAGGTTCAAAATCTGTAGCACTCTCATTTGCACCAGTAACTTCTTCTGATCGCCTTGCGGGTTTTGCAGGTGAAGGAAAGTCAATGACCTCACGTATGCTCGATGGAACTTTTCCTCCATACCGACACCTTCTCCCAAGTGAAGCATCAACCACAGCAGTAGTTGAAGTCGCTCCATTCTTAGACTCTGTTCGCCGTGTGGCACTTGTTGCAGATAAGACAATCCCACTACGCCTTGAATTTGCAGATGGTGGTGTCTCACTCGAAGCAGGAACAGGCGAAGAGGCTCAAGCGACAGAGACAATTGATGTTCTCCTTAACGGTGAACCGATCTCAATTGCTTTTAACCCAACATTTCTTGCAGATGGTCTTCAAGCTGTAGGAACACCATTTGTTCAAATTTCATTTACAGGTTCAAATAAACCAGCAATTTTGACTGGCCGCACCGAACCTAATGGCGCATCTATCGATACGTATAAGTATCTCTTGATGCCTATGCGCTACGCCTCATAAAGATCCATTACCAATGCGCGTTACACGCCTAGCTCTTACCAACTTTAGGTCTTATTCAAACCTCGAGTTAGAACTCGGTGCTGGAACAACAACTTTTATTGGCAATAATGGATCAGGCAAAACTAATATTGCTGAGAGTTTAATTTATCTCGCCTACCTTTCTTCACATCGCGTTTCAACAAATCAACCACTGTTGAATTTAGGTAGCAATCAAGCAATTATTCGCGCTGAGATCGAACGAGATAATCGAACACTACAAGTAGATCTTGAAATCAATGCAAGTAAAGCAAATCGCGCACGTCTTAATGGAAACCCTGTTAAATCTCAACGCGAGATTTTAGGTGCTCTACAAATCATCTATTTCTCTCCTGAAGATCTCGATTTAGTCCGTGGTGAACCAACTGACCGCCGTAACTTTCTAGATAAGTTATTAATTACGCAATCACCTCGCCTTGCTGGTGTGATTGCAGATTACGATCGAGTTGTGCGACAAAGAAATACTTTATTGAAAACACGTGCACCACTTGCCTCGCTCGAACCTTGGACAGAGCAATTAATCCGTTTTGGAGCAGAACTATCTGCAGAGCGTGTGAAATTAGTTGATGATCTCAACCCACATATTGCAGAGCATTACCGAAATCTCAACGAGGTAAAACCGGCATCAATTTCATATAAGTCATCCACTGACGGCCTAACTGCAGATATAGAAGAGAACACACGTATCTTGCAAAAACGTGCGCTCGAGGTTGCAAAACAAGAGTTAGATCGAGGTGCATCACTTATCGGTCCACATCGCGATGACCTTCATCTTCAATTAGGTGACTTCCCAGCAAAGGGATATGCAAGCCATGGTGAATCATGGTCGATGGCAATTGCTCTACGAATCGGCAGCTACACACTTCTAAAGAGTGAAGGCGCAGATCCTGTACTAATCCTTGACGACATATTTGCAGAGCTCGATACACCCCGCCGCCAACAATTAGCGGCAGTTACACAATTGGCAGAACAGACAATTATCACCACAGCTGTTGAAAGTGATCTCCCCGCAGAACTACTATCTGCAAAGTTCTATGTCAGCCCTGGTGCTGTGAAGAAGGGGTAGAAGATGGCAAAACGTGACCTCGCCCTTGATCTCTTCCGCACCTATAAAACTGGCTTTATTAAGAAAGCGCGTCCACGCCCAGAGCGAGGCCAAACACCAGGAGATCCCACCTTGGTCAGCGATATCCTGGGAGATCTTGTTAAAGACCGCGAATGGGACTCTGGCCTAGCTGAAGGCAACCTCTTTGCTACCTGGCCCGCTATTGTCGGTGCCGATGTGGCCCAGCACGCCACACCCATCTCACTACTCGATGGAAAACTACTCATCCAATGCTCATCGACTGCTTGGGCCACCCAACTCAACCTCGCCCAATTCGATATTTTGGCCACAATCCGCGCCAGCGCACCCGGTGCGCTCGTGGAATCTCTACAGATCATCGGCCCACATGCCCCATCGTGGAAACGCGGAATCCGCACAGTCTCCAATGGTCGAGGCCCCCGCGATACATACGGCTAAAAACCACGGGAATATCTGGCACCCCTCCCAGGTTACAGATATCAAGAAACCTGAGTCGCATCGACTCAACTCTTTGGGTAAAATCAACTCAGGTTATCGGTAAGCCCCGACCCACCCTGGCTCGGGAGATAACGCAAGAGTCGAAGGAGATTTACAAATGGCTAGAGCAGTCGGAATCGATCTAGGAACAACCAATAGCTGTGTATCAGTTCTTGAAGGTGGAGAGCCAACAGTTATTGCAAATGCAGAGGGCGCTCGCACAACCCCATCGATCGTCGCATTCGCAAAGAATGGCGAAGTTCTCG
>CAZXVL010000076.1:0-5328 GCA_964644425.1 uncultured Candidatus Planktophila sp. | reverse complement strand
CCAGTACACAATCAAGAATGGAAAGATGGTCTGGGTTAAGCAGCTTTCATAAGCTTCTTAATTCATAACCGTTAGATTGTCTAACGCGTGGCAGGTGCTCTAGTAGCATCTGCCACGCGTTGCAATTCTCCAGTTGCTAGGCCCTAGCTGCAATTACCCAAAGGATTCTCAGTGGATTTTTCAATAATAGTTACCAACTTCTGGTCGTTAGGCTTTGACGGGATTGTTGTCGGCGCCATCTATGCGTTGATCTCCCTCGGCTACACCCTTGTATACGGCGTACTTCGCCTCATTAACTTTGCTCATTCAGAGATTTTCATGATCGGAACGATGGTTGTCTACTTCATCATCGGTCTATTTGGATTTACAGGATACGAAGACCCACTTCCGTTCTTCCGATTCCTGGCAATCTTCCTACTCCTTGCTCTAGGCGCAGCTGTCGTCAGCGGTCTTTCAGCGGTACTCCTTGAGGTTGTTGCTTATCGTCGCTTGCGCAATATGGGTGCGAGCCGTTTGAGCTCCCTCATCTCCGCAATCGGTGCTTCATTCTTCTTAGTTGAAGTCTTCCGCAAGATTTCTGACTCAAAGAACTTGGATTTCCCTCGATTAATTAACAAGGATCCATTTCTTACCCTTATTGGATACGAACTCACTGTTGCAAAGATTGCACTCGTTCTCGTTGCAGCCCTGCCATTGGTCTTCCTCTATCGACTTCTGAAGTTCAGCGCAAAAGGTTCAACAGCAGCTGCTCTAACAACTTCAGCGGTTCTCATTGGCGTTGCGGTTTATCCGAAGTTTGATTTTTCAATTCCAGGTTCTGGAAGCAGCTCATTTATCGAGTGGCTCAATAAGTCATTGGTGACAACCAGTGATATCTATGTGACACAAGATCGTCTGCTCGTAATTATTGGCGCTGCGGTCATCTTCATCGCCCTCGATCGCGTCATCAACCATACAAAACTTGGACTGGGTATTCGCGCCGTATCTCAAGATGAGCGCACCTCAATCTTGATGGGCGTAAACGTTAACCGCGTTATCTCCTACACATTCCTCCTTGGCGGAGTTCTTGCAGGCGTCGGTTCAGCCTTCTATATGGTCTTCTATGAGACAACAAAGGCAAACGTCGGCTTCCTTGTTGGTATCTCTGCCTTTACCGCTGCAGTACTTGGCGGAATCGGAAATGTGAAGGGTGCTCTCTACGGCTCCTTTGCACTTGGACTAGTACAGCAGTACACATCTGCAGTCTTAGGTTATAACTGGCGTGACGTAGTCACATTTGCCATCTTGGTTCTTGTTCTCTTGGTGAAGCCAACAGGACTCTTTGGAGAAGCACTCCAGAAAGCGAGAGTCTAATAATGAAAAACTTTAACCTTCGCGATCGCTTTGGCGATTGGTGGGATGGCGCATCTGGCGCACAGAAGACCGTTTTCCGTGTGGTCGTCATTGCGTTCTTCTTCGCGCTGCCATTGCTCAACAATCCGATTATCGATACACCTGAGACCTCTTTTGGCTCTGTTCTCTTCTACCCATTGATCATGTTCAGCCTCATGGCTGTTGGACTCAATGTCGTTGTGGGCAAGTCAGGAATCCTCGACCTCGGATACGTTGCATTCTTTGCAATTGGTGCATACACACATGCGCTGATGAGCATTCATACGAAGCTCAACTTCTGGGAGATCATTCCTTTTGCAATGGCATTTGCGATGCTCGCAGGTGTCATTCTCGGACTTCCGGCACTTCGCCTTCGTGGTGACTACTTAGCGATCATCACACTTGGTTTTGGTGAGATCGTCCGCATCATTGCAATCAATACTGAGGCAATCGGTGGCGCAATGGGTATCACTGATATTCCTGGCCCAACATCGATCTTCGGAATCGAATTCACAGTAATGGATCCACGTCCTTACTACTGGCTGACTTTGACACTGCTTCTAGTTGTAATCTGGGGAATCCTGCGCCTCACAAAGCGCAAGCCTGGCCGTGCATGGGAGGCTATTCGTGAAGATGAAGATGTTGCGGAGTTCATGGGTGTAGCAACACTGAAGTACAAGCTCTGGGCATTTATCATCGGTGGTGCAGTCGGCGGCCTTGCTGGCGCAATCTATGCCTCACAGATTCGCTCTATTCAACCAGAACTCTTCACTCTCAACCTCTCCATCATGATCCTTGCCACTGTTGTTCTTGGTGGAATGGGAAATATTTGGGGAGTTATCCTCGGAGCGGTCTTGCTCGGCTACATCCCTGAGAAGCTTCGCTTCCTCAGTGATTACCGCATCATTTTCTTCGGCCTCTTGATGGTTGTGATGATGAACCTACGTCCAAATGGTCTTCTTCCTCGTAAGAAGCGTGAAAAATTCCAGGAGAAGAGCGCATGACAAAGAAGCTTCTTGAGGTTAAAGATATCCTCGTAAAGTTTGGTGGTGTAACAGCCCTCAATAACGTCAACCTCCATGTCAATGAAGGTGAGATTGCAGCTCTTATTGGACCTAACGGTGCTGGTAAGACCACAGTCTTTAATATTGTTACCGGCTACTACACACCTGCCTCAGGTCAGGTTCTCCTTGATGGAGAGTCGATTGTTGGCCTTCGTCCATACAAGATTGCACGCAAGGGTCTTGGTCGCACGTTCCAGAACATTCGCCTCTTCGGAGATATGACTGCTCTTGAAAACGTTGCGACAGCAGCCGATGCTCTCAATAAGTCAGGCCTTGTTGGTTCACTCTTTGGTGTTCCACGTAGTCGTCGTGATGAGAAGAAGAGTCTTGAGACTGCGATGGAGCTATTGACTTTCATCGGGCTAGATCACCGAGCACATCAGATGGCGAAGAATCTCCCATACGGAGATCAGCGCCGCCTCGAAATCGCACGCGCTCTAGCTCTCAATCCAAAGGTTCTTCTTCTTGATGAGCCAGCAGCTGGCTTCAACCCACAAGAAAAGGTCGAACTTGGCAACTTGATTCGAAAGATTCGCGACCGTGGCTTTGCCGTCTTGCTTATCGAGCATGACATGAGCCTTGTCATGAAGATTTCAGATCGCATCTCTGTGCTTGACTTTGGACAGAAGATTGCTGAAGGAAAGCCAGAAGAGATTCAGAACAACCAACGAGTTATTGATGCTTACCTAGGAGTTGCCGAAGATGCTTCTTAAAATCCAAGACCTCCACGTTTCATATGGAAAGATCAAAGCGATCAAGGGAATCTCTCTTGAAGTTGGAGCAGGCGAGATTGTTACTCTTGTTGGCGCAAATGGTGCAGGCAAGACAACTCTTCTCAAGACCATTTCAGGAATCCTCACACCTGCAAGCGGTCAGATTCAATACGACGATAAGCCACTTTCAGATATCAAGCCATTTGAACGTGTGATCGAAGGAATCTGCCAAGCACCAGAAGGTCGCGGAATCTTTCCTGGAATGACAGTTCTAGAAAACCTTGAGATGGGTAAGTTCAGTCGTCCAGCTGCAAAGTCCGAGAATGAACAAGATCTTGCAATGATCTATGACCTCTTTCCTCGTCTGAAAGAGCGCGTCTCTCAGATGGGTGGAACGCTCTCTGGTGGCGAGCAGCAGATGCTTGCAATTGGTCGCGCTCTCATGAGCCGTCCACGTCTACTTCTTCTTGATGAGCCATCAATGGGTCTTGCACCTAAGTTCATTGCTCAGATCTTCGAGATTATTCAAGAGATCAAGAAGCGCGGCGTAACAATTCTTCTCGTAGAGCAGAATGCTGCAAAGGCTCTCACAATTGCTGATCGCGCCTACGTCCTTGAGACAGGTAACATCACAATGCAGGGAAGCGGACAAGAGTTGCTCAATGATCCAGCGGTACGCAAGGCCTACCTAGGACACGGCGCTTAAGTTACTTACGAGCCTCAAGTATGAGGCAGGTGATACGGGCAGTGCATGTGCGCTGCCCGTCTTCATTGGTAATCTCAATCTGATAGCTGCACATGGTGCGACCCAGGCTTATCGCCGTTGCAACACCTGTCACATAACCTGTGCGAGCTGATTTGTGATGTGTGGCGTTGATATCTACGCCAACAATCATGCGATCTGGACCGGCATGAATCTGAGTTCCGATTGAACCCAATGATTCTGCAAGGACAACATTTGCCCCGCCGTGGAGCAAGCCGATTGGCTGCGTATTTCCTTCAACTGGCATACGACCTACAAGGCGCTCAGGGGAGGCTTCGAGAATCTCGATTCCCATCTTCTGGTCAAGTGCTCCAGCACCTCGTTCACGGATAATTGCCAAGTAATCAGGTTGCGTCATAGTTCGAAATCTTAACTTGTTACATAGGATGTCCGCCATGAGCAGCGCGAAGAAACTCCTTCTAATTGATGGCCACTCAATGGCTTATCGCGCATATTTTGCTCTTCCGGTTGAGAACTTCACTACGGCAATGGGTCAGCACACCAATGCAATCTATGGCTTTGCCACGATGCTCATCTCGCTGATAAAAGAGGAGAAGCCGACCCATGTGGCGGTCGCATTTGATGTCTCGCGCAAGACCTTTCGCTCGGAGATCTTCCCTGAGTACAAAGCCAATCGAGCTTCGACACCTGATGAATTTAGATCTCAGATGTCCTATCTTCATGAATTTATCGAAAGCTGCGGACTTCAGCACTACCAACTTGAGGGCTATGAAGCTGATGACCTAATTGCCACGATGGCAAAGAAGGCAGAGCTGGAGGGTTTTGAAACGCTCATCTGTACGGGAGATCGCGATAGCTTCCAGTTGGTCAACGAAAAGACAACTGTTCTCTATCCCAAGCGTGGAGTCAGCGACCTTGCACGTATGACACCTGAGGCAGTTCAAGAGAAATACTTGATGACTCCTGATCAGTATCCAGATTTTGCTGCACTGCGCGGTGATCCCAGCGACAACCTTCCATCGATACCTGGGGTTGGCGAGAAGACGGCTGCAAAGTGGATTGTTGAATATGGATCACTAAAGGATCTACTCTCACAGGTAGACACAGTTGGTGGAAAAGTAGGACAGGCTCTTCGCGATAACATTGATAACGTCATTCGTAATCGCGAACTCACTCAGCTTGTTCATGATGCGCCATTTGATTTTGATTTAGCCTCCATGGAGTTCAAAGGTGTGGACCTCGACAAGCTCGATCCGCTTCTGACTACCCTTGAATTCAAGACACTCAAAGATAGATTCAAGGTGATAGCAGCAGCAGGCTCCGGGGAGAAGAAGTCTGCAAAGAAGAACGATCTCCAGGGCGATCTCTTCGGAGCTCCAGTCAAGGCAGATTTCATTTCATCAGCTGAGCTCGCAAAGAAGATTGCCGCCCATTCGGGAGAGATTGCACTCGCATT
>CAZXVL010000075.1:0-5398 GCA_964644425.1 uncultured Candidatus Planktophila sp. | reverse complement strand
CTTGGATCTGGAGCTTGATAAAGCCAGATACCTTCTTCTTTGGTGCCATTTCTTTATCTCTTTTCTTGGTTTTTTCGCTTGAAAGTTATCTCTTAGACGATCTTCTGAACTTGGTTGAAGCCAAGCTCTACTGGAGTCTCGCGACCGAAGATTGATACCAATACCTTGAGCTTTGCCTGCTCTGGCATGATCTCTGAAATATTTGCTGGAAGAGTTGCAAATGGGCCATCCATCACGGTGACTGACTCGCCGATTTCGAAGTCAACATCCTTCGCCTCGACTTTGTCGCCCTTCTTAGATGGACGTGGAGCAAGAATCTTCTCAACATCATCGAGTGACAATGGGCTTGGGTTATGAGCATTACCGACGAAGCCTGTGACGCCAGGAGTATTACGAACTACTGACCAAGACTCATCTGTGAGGTCCATGCGAACCAAGACATAGCCTGGGTAAACGTTGCGCTTTACAACCTTGCGTGCGCCGTTCTTAAACTCAACAACTTCTTCTTCTGGAACTTCAACCTGGAAGATGTACTCCTCCATATTGAGTGTGTGGATACGGTTGGCAAGGTTGCCCTTTACCTTCTTCTCGTAACCTGCGTAAGAGTGGATGACATACCAATCTCCTGCAGCTGTGGCTAAGGTGCGGCGGAACTCTGCATTGGGATCGTTCTCGTCAGAGTCGATGTCACCATCTTCATCTGATGCGAGCGCTAGATCGGGCTCAGTTGATGCAACAGGAAGTT
Organism: uncultured Candidatus Planktophila sp.; assembly: GCA_964644425.1. Taxonomy (GTDB): domain Bacteria; phylum Actinomycetota; class Actinomycetes; order Nanopelagicales; family Nanopelagicaceae; genus Planktophila. Next base: position 4,653 of record CAZXVL010000075.1, on the reverse strand, counting down.
CTTCCTCGACTACTGGAGCAGCAATCTCATCCGCATTGGCAATAAGTGCTGCCTCGAATGCGTCGTGCTTAATCTCTTCAGTCATGATCTCCCCTTAACCAAATACCCAGAAGACGACCTTGGTAAGAACCAAGTCGAAGACCGATACGACAGCAATAATGAATGAAACGAAGACGAGGACCACAGCTGTATAAGTTGTGAGCATGTCACGTGTAGGCCAGACGACCTTCTTGAGCTCGTTGAGAACTTGACGATAGAAAAGTCCAACGCGCGCGAAAATGCCGAGCTTCGTCTCGGTCTTCTCAACTGCATCAGTCATGCTTTTTACCTTTTCTCTTCGATTCGTAACTTCAACTACTTCGTACTTGCAGGGCAAGAGGGACTCGAACCCCCAACCGGCCGCTTTGGAGACGGCAACTCTAGCCAATTGAGCTATTGCCCTTCGCGGGAGATTTTCGGCGCGCCAAGGCGAGCAAATCATTTCCCGTGAGCCTCGAAGTGTAGAGGCAGGGGGTAGCTGGAGTAAAACCGGCCTCTTGGCCCTTCCCCATTAAGGCCCCCGAACTGTGAGCAGCGCCCCACTTGCTATGCGGGAATCGAACGGGCGGGTAGTTAGGGCTATAGGGCAGACTTGGCCATATGAGCAGAATTTCAGCGCGTATCGCAGCCATCGCAGAGTCGGCAACCCTTGCAGTAGATGGAAAGGCCAAAGCCCTCAAGGCAGCTGGCCGTCCCGTTATTGGATTCGGCGCAGGCGAACCAGATTTTCCAACTCCTGATTACATCGTTGAAGCTGCAGCGGCTGCAACAAAGGTTGTTGCAAATCATCGATACACACCAACACCAGGTCTACCTGATCTTCGCCAAGCCATTGTTGATAAGACAAAGCGCGATTCAAATTATGAAATCACTGTTGATCAAGTTCTTGTGACAAATGGTGGAAAGCAAGCTGTCTACCAAGCATTTGCATCGATCTTAGATCCAGGTGATGAAGTCATCTTGCCTGCTCCATATTGGACAACTTATCCAGAGGCGATCAAGCTAGCTAGCGGAAAAGCAGTTGAAGTTTTTGCTGATGAAACTCAGAACTACCTTGTCACTGTTGATCAACTAGAAAATGCTCGCACAGGAAATACAAAAGCTCTTCTCTTCTGCTCTCCATCAAATCCAACAGGCTCTGTCTATACCGCCGAGCAGGTAAAGGAAATTGGTCAGTGGGCTCTCAAGCACAATGTCTGGATCATCGCCGATGAGATCTACGAGCATCTTCTCTATGACGGTGCTACCGCTCCATCAATGCCAGTAGTCATCCCCGAGCTTGCTGACACAACAATCATTCTTAATGGTGTCGCAAAGACTTATGCGATGACTGGTTGGCGTGTGGGTTGGATGATCGGACCCAAGGATGTCATTAAGGCAGCTACTAATTTGCAGTCACACCTGACATCTAACGTCTCTAACGTTTCACAACGTGCAGCGATTGCAGCACTTAATGGAAGTCTCGATGCCGTCCACGAAATGGGCGTTGCATTTGATCGTCGTCGTAAGTTAATTGTTGACCTTCTCAATGAAGTTCCTGGATTTGAGTGTCCAACACCGCAGGGCGCTTTCTATGTCTATCCATCTGTTAAGGGTGCTCTCGGAAAGACTATACGTGGAAAGGTAGCCAATACCTCTGCAGAGCTTGCAACGATTATCTTGGATGAAGTCGAGGTTGCAGCGGTGCCAGGTGAGGCATTTGGGCCTTCGGGATACCTGCGCTTCTCTTATGCAACAAGTGATGAAGATATCGTTGAAGGCATTGGGCGAATCAAAAAGCTGCTCTCTGAATAAATTTAAAGAGAAAGGCCGACCAGATTAACCTCTGGCTCAAGAGTAATTGCAAATTTAGCTTCAACAGCTATGCGCACCTCGCGCGCCAATTGAACTAACTCTTCAGCGGTTGCATCACCTGAGTTAGTCAGTGCGAGCACATGCTTGCTACTGATGCGCGCCCCACCGTGTGAGTGTCCTTTTTCAATACCTGAATTCTGAATAAGCCATGCAGCACTTGTCTTTACGCGCCCATCTTCAAGGGGCCAACGCGGTGCATCATGGGGAAGAGTGGCCGCCACTTCTTGCGAAATGATCGGATTGGTAAAGAATGAGCCTGCCGACCAAGAGTCTTGATCGTCTTCATTGAGCAACATTCCCTTAGCTGCGCGAAGCTCTAGTACCGCTGCGCGAGTGGCAAGAACAGGAGCCTTCTCCCCCACCGCAATGCCTAACTTAGTGGCAAGTTCTGCATAGGTAATGGGAGTTGAAATCTCACCGCTACGAATTTGAAACTGGACTGAGAGAACGATGTAGCGACCAGGTGTGCGCTTAAAGATTGAATTGCGATACTCAAATTCACATTCAGAGTTGGTAAATGTCTTGATTGCCTTCGCTTGACGGTCGTAAGTGCGAACTCTTGTAATGAACTCTGATACCTCATGGCCATATGCGCCGATATTTTGAATCGGGGCTGCGCCAACTGTGCCAGGAATTCCGCTGAGAGTTTCAAGGCCAGCAAAGCCACGGGCAATCGTTGATGCTACAAAGTCATCCCAGTTCTCTCCAGCTCCAATAGTCAGCGTTGCACCACTACAGGCATCAATCTCAGATTCAATGTGGTTATTGGCAATATGAATCACTGTGCCTTCAAAGCCAGCATCAGAAATCAGCAGGTTACTTCCGCCGCCGATGATCAAGATTGGAGCATCACCTGCTGCCTCGATGGCAGCGACGATTTCAGATTCGGTGGAGACTTCCACGAAGTTCTTGGCCGGGCCACCAACGCGCAGCGATGTGTAATCGTTGAGGTTAGCCATGGATATAGGTTACTAGCCAGCCCTTATCGGCGGGGGCTCAGAATTGCACTCTTGCCGCGGAAACGTTCGAGGATTCGGTCGTAATTCTTCTTAGATTGCAGTTCTCGGTACTCGGGATCGCTGTCGTGATATCCATGATGGCGATCTTGTTCCAGTGGAAGTTCTAACTGCAAGAGGCGACCGTTCGCATGGCGTAGCGCTAATGAGAACTCAATATCTGCATTGCGGTAGAAGAGCGCACGGTTATTAAATCCTCTTGTAGCAAGGGCATCTTCACGGTGCATCGCAATAAAGTAGCTAAAGAGGACATCTACTTCGCCTGCTCCCTTATCGTCAACGCTTCGCCACTCATCCTCAAGGTTGATGAGGCCGCCCTTCCAACCCACAGCAACAAACTCACGTTTTGTGAGTTCAGCTAGTACAGGAGTGATTGCATCTGCTGTGAATCGTGTTGATGGATCCATAATCACAATGAATTCGCTGGTGACATTACGTAGAAGAGCGTTCGCATTCTCTCCCCAACCAAAGTTCTCGGTCACAACAACGAGTGAGGTACGTGCATCTAGCTGATCAGCCAAAATGCCTGCTTCTCCAATAACTAGCATGGCTATTGCGCAATCAGGGCTATGTTCTTTAATGCTATTGAGGGTTGCTACGGCATCCTCATGAAAACCTTCAATAATCATCGCAACCGTAATTGCATACTTTCCTGAGTTAATCTGCCGGATATCACGGGTAGATTCATATGTTGGATATCGCTTCTTGGGACGTAGTTCATAACCGCCTGCAACATCTACAACCTCAAAACCAAGAGCTGCGATTTCATCACGCAGTAAATCGGATTGTGCAAAGTCACGAATTGCACGTGCCTCTTGTCGTGCGCGCGCTAATTCATGAACTGACTCTGGAGCGCTCATAGAGAGATAACTGCCTTTGCCATGCCAAGTACTTTAACTCCGGCAGAAGTTGCAGTAAGTGAGAGAGAGACTTTCTCTGCCTCAACTTCTGAAACAGTTGCACTCACAGTGACATCAACATCAACGCCGGCAGGAACAATGACTGGCTTTGTGAATCGGCCGCCAAGTTCAAGGACCTTGTCAGATCCACCTGCGATATCACTGACGTACTTGCTGACTAAGGCCATCGTTAACATTCCATGCGCGATGACATCGGGCAGTCCGACGGATTTTGCAAATGCCTCATCCTGATGAATTGGATTCTGATCTCCACTGGCATCGGCATACTGCTTAAGCAAATCTCGGTTAACGTAGAAGATCCTCTCTTCAAGAACTTGATCTTTAATCATGCGCGTATCACCAATGTGGACCATGAAGAGACGACAAGCTCTGAAGCGGTAGAGATATCAGAGCGCACTGTGATGATTTCATTGCCTGCAACTACTCGTGCGCTCTCAATTGTTGAAGCACATGTAAGAACGTCGCCGGCTTTAATAGGACGCTTGATATCAAATTTCTGATCGCCATGGACTAATCGATCCCAGGTGATTCCAACTTCAGGGCTGGTAAGGATTGCCTCAGATTGGTCGAGTGAAATGCGTATCGAAAAAGTAGGGGGCGCAACGGATGTATCCATCTCGCCAATAACGGCGCAGAAGGCATCGATTTCAGATTGAGAAACTGTGATTGATTTAGTACCAGCGAAGGTACGCCCGATTGAATCCGGGCTAATCATTAGCGGGTTTCGCGGTGAAGCGTTGAAGACTTGCAACGTGGACAGAACTTCTTGAGCTCCATACGGTCTGGATCGTTGCGGCGGTTCTTCTTTGTGATGTAGTTACGCT
>CAZXVL010000074.1:689-5442 GCA_964644425.1 uncultured Candidatus Planktophila sp. | reverse complement strand
GCTGGTTGGTACCCACATTCACATCAGGTAGGTCAGACAGGTAAGACTGTTAGCCCAGCTCTCTATGTTGCATGCGGAATCTCAGGTGCTATCCAGCACCGCGCAGGTATGCAAACTTCAAAGACAATTGTTGTGGTCAATAAAGATCCAGAAGCACCACTTTTTGAAATCGCAGATTTCGGCGTTGTAGGAGATCTCTTCAATGTTCTGCCCGCAGCAACTGAAGGAGTAAAGGCGAGCAAGGCTTAAGTAAGTCGAGCTACTTCTTTAACTTCCATCCTGTAGGACATTTTGGGGATACCCCTGAAATCTTCTTGGAGAGCACGCCTTTACTGCAGGTGATCGTTACCTTCTTCACCGCTTTAGTAGATACCTCTTTGCTCTCCGTTTTTGGTCCCATGATTACCGATGTAGGTCGTATCGATGGTTCTGATTTGCCGTTCCATTTAAATGTATCTCCATAGACGCTCCATGACGATGTCCAATATCGCCAGCGCATCACGGTGTAATTTCCAGGTTTCACAATTGTCCACGGCTGCAGTGGATGAGTAGAAGGACAACCCGCAGGTGAAGGTATCCAGCCAATAGCAGGGGCGATTAACGCCCATGCACCTGTTGAGTTCTCTGCCTGTAACTCTGCATAGATACCTTTTGCATTGCAATTGCCGGATGCAAGGTAAGTTCCATCAATAATTGCTTGAATGCGCTTGCTCTCAAGAGCTGCCTCACTTGATTGCGCTGCACCTGTTGGCGTTTGCTCATTAGCTACGAATGTTTTCCATGCAGCATCTGCCATTTCCATATATGGAGCTACCCGAGTTCCAAGAGTGCCACCGTTATATGGGGGATTGCCTCTACATCCGGAAGCTGCAACAAGAACACCTGCAATCTTCTGCACTCCACCCACGTTGATATAGAGAGGTCCTCCTGAATCCCCAGGACACATCGCAGTGGGGCCTTCTCGCGTGTAGAGAACTTTGCTTTTATCTAGGTGCACATCACTGCGATCAACTAAGGGCATCTGCGTAGTCCATGGTGAATGTGATTGTGTTGTCTGTGTTTGAAGTCCATAACCGTAATGTGTCACTAAATCACCACGTGCGATTGCAACATTGATCTCCGCATCTGTGGCAATCGGCATTGAATAGCCTTTAACCAGAGGCTTTTCAAGAAAGAGAAATGCAATGTCATTGATCTGAGTGCGGCGGTCATTGATTTCAGGTTTCCAAGTATTAATGAAGTCATCACGGGTTATAACTTTAAGCACTCGCACTCGAGTCTCGATGTCATCTCGTGTGACATCTGCACCAGGCTGGCTTACATAGATATCTGAGATATTCCAGCGCAGTTCAGGTGCAGCTCCTTGATCTTTAATGACGCAGTGAGCTGCGGTGACGACAATGCGCTCAGTCAACATGGACATAGAACAGAAGGAGGTACGTGAATTCTTGCTAGTCAAAAGCGTGAGGACTAGTTGAGAGCCCTTGACCTCTGTGCCTCCATAGACCGCATGGACTGGAGCGCTTGGCAGCAGGGTGAGTACAAGGCCGATAAGGATGGCGATGGCTCTCTTTCGCATAGAGAGATAGTAATGAGGGCGATGCTCATTAGTTCGGCTCTGATTGGTCAGAAGTACAAACTAAGATGCTCCATGTGAGCATCTACCTCGATCATGCGGCCACAACGCCCATGAACCCTGCCGCTATTGAGGCGATGTCTAGCGCTCTGGCAATTATTGGAAACCCATCATCTCTCCATGCTGATGGTCGCGCAGTCCGTAAGTATGTGGAAGATGCACGTGATCAATTAGCCCAGCACATTGGGTGTTCTCAGAGTGAAATCATCTTCACCGGTTCTGGCACCGAAGCAAATAACATCGCGATCAAGGGAATTTATTGGCAACGCAATTCAGAGAAGTCTCGTCCTGTCATCATTACAAGTGCAATCGAGCACCAAGCCGTCCTTGAGCCTGCCCTTTGGTTGGCAGAGCATCAAGGCGCTTCGCACATCGCACTTCCTGTCACTGAAGATGGCGTCATTTCACTTGATGAGCTTCAGCTCTTGATTAACGAACATGGCGATTCAATCGCTCTCATTTCAATCATGCATAGCAATAATGAGACTGGAGTGATTCAGCCTGTTGCAGATGTTGTTGAAATTGCTGGAGATATCCCAGTTCATTGCGATGCTGTGCAGTCATGGGGCAAAGTGCCATTCTCATTTAAGGAGCTCGGACTTTTTGCTGTATCACTAAGCGGACATAAAGTCGGCGGACCCATCGGAATCGGCATCCTTGTTTTGCAACGAGGAATAGATATTCCCGCACTCATTCATGGCGGGGGACAAGAGCGAGAAATCCGCAGTGGAACCGTCAATGCCCCTTCAATCGTTGCACTTGCAACAGCAATTCAAAAGAGTAACTACTTGGCAGATGAAGTTACATCAATTCGCCACTCCTTCGAGCGAGCAATTGTCAACGCAATTCCAGATGCTGTTATCAATGGTGCAACGGCAGATCGCCTTCCAGGCATTTCAAGTGTGACGATTCCTTCTGCACTCAATGAAACTCTCTTGTTGCTTCTTGATTCTGAGAAAATCTCTTGTTCAACTGGTGCTGCCTGCACTGCGGGCGTGCACAGACCAAGCCACGTTCTTGAGGCAATGGGCCTTGATGAAGATTCTGTAATGTCAACACTGCGTTTCTCCTTTGGAGCAACTTCAACTCTGAAGGATGTAGACGCGGTTATATCTGCACTTCCATCTGTAGTTGCTCGTGCAAGGAGTGCGCGATGAGACTTATTGCCGCGATGTCAGGAGGCGTCGATTCTGCGGTTGCAGCAGCTCGCGCGGTGGAGCAAGGTCATGAAGTAATAGGTGTTCATTTAGCCCTCTCTTCAAACCCACAGAAATACCGCAGCGGGGCTCGAGGATGTTGCACCATCGAAGATTCTCACGATGCAAGGCGCGCAGCTGATGTCATCGGTATTCCTTTCTATATCTGGGATATGGCAGAAGAGTTCCATGACAATGTCGTTGAAAACTTTATGTCCGAGTACAAGGCAGGTAGAACGCCAAATCCATGTCTGCGTTGTAATGAAAAGATTAAGTTCGCTGCAGTCCTCGATCGCGCAAAGAAGATGGGCTTTGATGGAGTCATTACAGGCCACTATGCGCGCACTGTGGATACTCCTGAAGGAAAGACACTTCATAGAGCAATCGACCCTCTCAAAGATCAATCGTATGTATTAGCAGTTCTCAACCGCGAGCAGATCAGCGGGGCGATATTTCCTTTGGGAGATACTGAAAAGGTCGATATTCGAATTGAGGCAGAGCGTCGTGGATTAGCCGTTGCACAAAAGCCTGATAGTCATGACATCTGTTTTGTTCCATCTGGAGATAATGCAGGGTGGCTTCGCGAGCGAATGGGCAGTGAAGAAGGTCCTATTGTTGATCAAGATGGAAAACAGCTTGGCACTCATAAGGGTGCCTATACCTACACAATTGGACAGCGAAAAGGTTTAGGACTGACAGTTCCGACTGCAGATGGCTCACCACGCTTTGTTCTCAAAGTTGAACCGATTACAAACACGGTCGTTGTTGGTGCGCGCGAAGATCTAGCTGTTCATTCGATGCGCGGTGAGAAGACAATTGTCTGTGGGCCAGATATTGCACCAGGTGAACATCGAGGATTTGTCCAGGTCCGGGCACATGGCGCCCCCCTTCCTGCGACATACTCTTATAGCGATGGATTTCTGAGCGCCCAATTAGATGAACCACTTCTTGGTCTAGCCACCGGCCAGGCGATGGTGATTTACGATGGTGATCGTGTTGTCGCCTCTGCAACGATTTGTGAGACTGCATGAGCAATCAAGCCCGCCATCGCATTAGCGAACTCACCCAAGAGATCCGCGACCATCAATTTAAGTACTACGTCCTTGATGCACCCACAATCAGTGATGCTCAATTCGATCAGTTGTTAAAGGAGCTTCAAGCGCTAGAAGCAAAACATCCAGAGCTCCTCGAGCCAGATTCACCTACTCTCGGTGTCGGCGGTGGATTCTCCACAACATTTGCCCAGCATGATCACATCGAGAAGATGATGAGCCTTGATAACGTCTTTGATGCGCAAGAACTTGAGCAGTGGTTTGATCGTGTTGAGAAAGAATCACCTTCTCCGCAGTATCTCTGCGAACTCAAAGTCGACGGTCTTGCAATCAATCTTCTATTTCAAGATGGTCAGTTGATTCGCGGCCTCACTCGAGGAAACGGTGTCACAGGCGAGGATGTCACTCTCAATGTGAAGACCATCAAGGGACTTCCACATTCATTGCAAGGAAAGAGCGTTCCTAGACAGATCGAAGTTCGCGGCGAGGTTTTCTTTCCCGTTGCTGCCTTTAATCAACTCAATGAAGAGCTAGAAGAGGCAGGCAAAGCTCTCTTTGCTAATCCCCGCAACTCTGCCGCAGGATCGCTTCGACAGAAAGACCCACGTGTTACAGCAACAAGACCGCTCAGTGTTGTGGTGCATGGCGTGGGAGCAAATGATGGCCTTGAGTTTGCCAACCAATCTGATGCCTATGCCGCTCTGAAGAAACTTGGACTTCCGACCTCTGATCGATTTAAGGTCTGTGCAACCCGCAAAGAAGTATTAGATTTTATTGAGTACTACAACGAACATCGCCATGATGTTGAGCACGAAATTGATGGCGTTGTTATCAAAGTTGACTCAATTGCGCAGCAGCGCCAACTTGGC
>CAZXVL010000074.1:0-679 GCA_964644425.1 uncultured Candidatus Planktophila sp. | reverse complement strand
TCACCTCCCGTGCTCCTAAGTGGGCGATTGCATATAAGTATCCACCTGAAGAAGTCACGACAAAGTTGCTCGATATTAAAGTCAGCGTCGGTCGCACGGGACGAGTGACGCCGTTTGCATTTATGGAGCCAGTTAAAGTCGCGGGCTCAACGGTTACCAATGCAACTCTTCACAATCAGGAAGAGATTGAGCGCAAAGGCGTTCTTATTGGTGACACTGTCATCATTCGCAAAGCAGGAGATGTTATTCCTGAGGTCTTAGGGCCAGTCCTTGCAGATCGCACAGGCAAAGAGAAGAAGTTTGTAATGCCAACACATTGCCCAGAGTGCTCTTCTGAACTCAAGGCGGTATCTGAAGGTGATGTGGATATTCGTTGCACCAATCAGAGGGGTTGCCCTGCACAGTTGCGTGAGCGAATCTTCTATATTGGCTCTCGCGCAGCCCTTGATATTGATGTTTTGGGTCTTGAAGCTGCTATCGCACTTCTTGCGGATTCAATTATCGAAGATGAGGGAGATCTCTTTGATCTGACCGAAGATAAGTTGATTCAATCATCGTTTTTCACAAAGAAAGATGGAACACCAGGCAAAAATGTTGAGAAGCTTCTGAAAGCACTTGAAGAGGCAAAGAGTCGACCACTGTGGCGAACTATTGTCGCTCTTTCGATTCGCCATGTGGG
>CAZXVL010000073.1:0-5652 GCA_964644425.1 uncultured Candidatus Planktophila sp. | reverse complement strand
GTCATTAAGCTGAAACCGATAGCGATAAAGGTGAATCCAATCGCCATGTTCCAGTTACCAAGTCCGCTAATAGGCAGATTGGTATTGACGTAATACGTCACGATCCAGCCAAGGCCAACAAGTAGGTTTGTCAGCATTACAGGCACGAGCCAACGTGGGCTCTCACCTGGAAGTACCTCTACAGCGTGAACCTGCTCTTCGTGAGCGTGCTGCTGTTGGACCTTTTTACGCAATTTCGACTTTGGCATAGGCGATAGATTACAGGAGAATTACCTCGTGGCCCGCATCCTTGTCGTCGATAACTACGACTCCTTCGTCTTTAACCTTGTGCAATACCTTGCACAGCTGGGGGCTGAATGCACCGTTGTCCGCAACGATGAGATCGAGGCATCTGCCGCCGGCAACTACGACGGAGTCCTTATCTCACCTGGCCCTGGAACACCCGATAAGGCCGGTGTCTCAATCGAGATGATCAAGTATTGCGCTGAGCATTCGATCCCACTCTTTGGTGTCTGCCTAGGACATCAAGCAATCGCTGAGGCATTTGGCGCAACAGTCTCTCGTGCACCTGAACTACTGCATGGAAAGACATCTCTTGTGTCTCACAATGGCGCGGGCATCATGTCAAACCTTCCAACACCATTTACTGCAACGCGTTATCACTCACTTGCAGTTGAGAGCGCAACAGTTCCAGATGTTCTCGAGGTAACAGGAAGAACAGAATCTGGCGTCATCATGTCGCTGCGCCATAAGAGTCTTCCGATTGAAGGTGTGCAGTTCCACCCTGAGTCAGTGCTCACAGAGCACGGACATAAGATGCTTGCTAATTTCTTAGTGCAATGTGGTGATGCAGGTGCACCTGCACGCGCTGAAGGTCTATCTCCAGTTGTAAGTAAGTAGCCTTACGGCTGCTTATTAATGGTAATCGTTACTGACTTACCAATAGTCTGCGTTGTCCCTGCAGCGGGCGCTTGTGCGATTACAACACCAATTGGCTGTGCCGAGTTAAAATCGAAGAATTCGTTAATTAAGAATCCTGCCTGAATCAAAATCGTCTTTGCCTGTATAGCTTCAACCCCAATGAGATCTGGCACAGTGACCTCACCACTTGCAATTGTAAGAATCACACCAGAGCCTGCAGTTGTAACCGAACCTGCTGGAGGTGAGACTTCAAGAACTGTTCCTTGTGGCTCATCAGATGGTGCTGCAATTGTCTGTGTGACTGTAAGTCCAACAGCAGTCAACGCTGCACGTGCATCAATCAAAGCCATACCGACAAGATCATCAGGAACGATCGCATCACCTGGTCCATCAGAGACGGTAAGGATGATGGCAGAGCCAATTGGCGCTCGGGTAGTAGCAAGTGGACTCTGGCTAGCAACCCGATCTGCAGGGATTACTCCGTCGTGAGCACGCTTAATTGTGATGACATAGTCTTTGAGCAATACGCGTGCATCTTCTTCTGAAAGGCCCACAACGTTAGGGATTAGCGGTCCTGGATCTTGGTTTCCACTCATCAAAAAGCCAGTAAGCGAAAGGGCCATCGCGGCCAAGAAAGAACCACCGTAGATAAGTGCGCTACGACGAGTAAAGAAAGGTTTTGTTGCAACCTTAGTTGAGATTGCCTCACCTTGATGCACCTTAATTAAATCATCAAGCATCTCTTGTGCGCTCTGATAACGCTCATCAACTTTCTTAGCTAGTGCGACCTTAATGATTGTCTCAATGCCAGCAGGAAGATCACTCTGAATCGCACGTGCAGAAGGAATATCACCTGATACATGTTGGTATGCAATTGATACTGGAGTCTCACCGGTAAATGGAGGTTGTCCAGTGAGAAGTTCAAAGAGCAGACACCCAGTTGAGTAGATATCACTACGCGCATCTGCAGACTCTCCAACCGCTTGCTCTGGAGAAAGGTATTGGGCGGTTCCGACGACATTCCATGTGCTAGTCAGCGTTGCACCAAGATCATCCATTGCGCGAGCAATACCAAAGTCCATCACCTTGACTTCGCCGCTATCGGCAATCATGACGTTTGCTGGCTTGATATCGCGGTGAACAATGTTGCGCTGATGTGAATACTCGAGTGCTGCAAGAACTTGTTCAACAATTGTGAGTGCATGCTCTAATGAGATTCGCTCGCCCTGATGAATCAAGTCACGCAATGTGTGACCAGTAACGAGTTCCATCACGATATATGGAGCAGGTTCTTCACCTGAGTCATAGACAGCGACGATGCCGGGGTGATTTAGTCCAGCAGCAGCCTTTGCCTCTTTGCGAAAACGTGTAACAAATGCAGGGTCTTTTGCGAGATCGCTGCGGAGAATCTTGACTGCAACTTCGCGCGAGAGACGTTGGTCTTGTGCAATATAGACATCGGCCATTCCGCCAGTGCCGATCATTTCACCTAATAGGTAGCGATCACCGAGGAGGGTCGACATCATTTTGCAGCCCCCAGGTATGTCAGTGATTCATGAATGTCGTTATCGAGAAGATCAACAACGATGGCGGTCACATTATCAGGAGCACCATTGATATATGCCGCATCAACTAGGGCATCAACGGCGGTTCCACGTCCCTTGCTTTTGAGAATTGTCTTCATCTCTTTATCGCTCAAAACCCCTGAAAGACCGTCGCTGCAGAGCAAGAATCGATCATCTACCTTGGCATCGTGCAAGATCAACGATGGCTCTACGCGGCCATCACCCATCAAGACTTGGGTAAGAACTGAGCGTTGCGGGTGGGTAGCAACCTCTGCCTCAGTAATTGTTCCTTGATTGAGCAATTCTTGAATCACTGTGTGGTCAACGGTCAACTGTTCAAATGAGTTGCCACGGAGCCGATAGATACGTGAGTCTCCCACATGCAAGAGTGCAACTGATGAACCACGGAGAAAGAGAGCAGAGAGAGTGGTTCCCATTCCAGTTAACTTCGGATCTTCATCTACAGCAAGTGCAATTGCACGATCGATATCTGCAATTGATTGAGAGAAAAGATCATCTGCAGAATCGAGATCGATTTCACCATTAGTAAAGACTTTGCCATTTGCGGCAAGTGATTGGATTGCAATTCGTGAAGCAACTTCACCAGCTGCATGTCCGCCCATTCCATCGGCGACAGCAACAAGGGAGTTGGAAGTCATAGCTGAATCTTCGTTTCCGGCGCGCACCAATCCAACAGCTGACTTACCTGCCGTTGCGAAGTAGTACTTGCTCACCCTCCCATCGTAATGGCTAAGAGTTAATAAGTATTTGCTACCCTCATACACATGCTGATTTACGCACACAGGGGCGCGTCCTGGAATTCTCCAGAGCTCACCGAAGCGGCCTATCTCGCTGCCGTTGAAGAGGGTGCTGATGGCTTTGAGTGCGATCTTCGCTTGAGTAAAGATGAAGTACCAGTGCTCTGGCATAACCCAACAATGCAAGAGCAGACAGGCCATCCTGGATTGATTGCTGAGATGAGTTATTCAGAGATTACAGCGATCTATCCAGAAGTTCTCACCCTTGATCAATTTCTTGATATCGCACTGCACCACAAGAAGCATGTGCTGCTTGAAACAAAACACCCTGTCATCAGTGGGAATCGAATTGAAGAGATTATTTCGCAGACAATTAGGGATAGAAAAGTTCTAGATGAGATTAATGTTTCAGTAATGTCATTTAGTTGGGGAGCGATTGAAAAGTTGCACCGCATAGATTCAAAGATTCCAACAACTTTTCTCTATGGCCGAAAGAACCTTTGGATGCAGGCAAAGTATTCGAGTGCATCAATGATTGCTCCGGGTCTGAACCAGGTGCGGTCAAATCCAGGAATCATCGCCAAGATCAAGGCGATGGGTAAGAAGAGCGCCGTGTGGACGGTCGATAGCGGTGCAGATATTGAGATGGTCCGAGATTTAGGCGTAGATATTCTGATTACAAATATGCCGGCGCGAGCTCGTACATTCCTTTAGTATCCTTAACCAGTGCACACATATGCCTACTTAGGTCCAGTCGGAACCTTTACTGAGGCAGCTCTTAAGAAGATCTCAACGGATCAAGATGTGCGAACTCCCTACATCAATGTCACCGCGGCTCTGGATGCCGTTCGCGCCGGAAAAGCTGATTACGCACTTGTGCCCATTGAAAATTCTGTAGAAGGAGTTGTTGCTCGTACACTCGATGAACTTGCTACAGGTGCACCTTTGACGATTGCCGCTGAAGTCACCTTGCCCGTCACCTTTGACCTATTGGTGAAGGAAGGCACGACTGAGCTCAAGCGCATCGGCACACACCCTCACGCTGAGTCACAATGTCGTGAATACCTATCTATTACATACCCTCACGCAGAGATTGTCCCTACCAATTCAACAGCTGCTGCTGCAGAGCTTGTTGCAAAGGGCGAACTCGATGGCGCTATCGCATCATCTGCCGCCGGTGAGCATTTTGGGCTGGCAACTCTGGCGGCCAATATCGGAGATAACCAAGCGGCCGTTACTCGATTTATCGCAGCGCAGAAGCCAGGGTTCATCCCTGCTGCAACCGGCCACGATCGCACATCACTAGTTGTCTATATCGATATCGACCACGCGGGAGCTTTGCTTGAGATCTTGACTGTTTTTGCCAACTACGGCGTAAACCTGACATTTATCCAGTCACGTCCGACCGGGCGCGAACTGGGTCACTACCATTTCATCATTGATGTTGAGGGTCATATCCACGACGAGGCAGTTGCTAAGTCGATGGAGGATCTACGCGAAATCTGCGATGACATTAGATTCCTAGGTTCATATCCACGAGAGGTCCGTTCATGATTGATATCAAGTTTCTACGCGAAAACCCTGATGCAGTGCGTGCATCACAGAAGGGTCGCGGCGAGAACGTTGATCTCGTAGATCAGATTCTTGCAGCCGATGAGATTAAGCGCGTTGCCATCAATGAGTTCGAACTTCTGCGCCAAGAGCAGAACGTACTCTCAAAGAGCGTTGGCGCTGCAAAGGGCGATGAGAAGACTGCATTGCTCGCTAATGCGAAAGAGCTTGCAGATAAAGTAAAGGCTGCCGATTCAAAGCGCGCAGAGCTAGAAGAATCTGCAAAGCAGCTTGTAATGCAACTTTCAAACTTGCTCGATACAGATGCTCCTATTGGTGGGGAAGAAGATTTCGTCACTATTGAACATGTTGGAACCCCACGTGATTTTAGTAAAGATGGCTTTGAACCCAAGGACCATGTTGAGCTAGGTAAGTTGCTCGGTGCAATTGATACAGAGCGCGGTGCAAAGGTTGCAGGCTCACGTTCGTACTACCTCACAGGCGCTGGAGCGATGCTCGAGTTCGCACTCGTTAACTACGCAATCTCAACTGCTCTTAAGAATGGTTTCACTCCCGTTATTCCACCAGTTCTTGTAAATCCTTCCGCGATGGAGGGAACAGGATTTCTTGGACAGGCTGCAGAGAATGTTTATCGCATCGAAAAAGATGATGTCTATCTTGTAGGAACATCCGAAGTTCCACTTGCTGCAATGCATATGGATGAGATCTTGCCTGCAGATAAATTGCCTATGCGTTATGCCGGTTATTCATCATGTTTCCGTCGCGAAGCAGGAACATATGGAAAAGACACTCGTGGAATTATCCGCGTGCATCAATTCGATAAGGTCGAGATGTTC
>CAZXVL010000072.1:0-5829 GCA_964644425.1 uncultured Candidatus Planktophila sp. | reverse complement strand
CGCATGACAGACCGCATGGGTGCAGCAATTCCTTACGGAGATCCAAATTACAAGGCTGGCGCGAAGTACAACTTCATGGTCGGTAAGGGTGGCTTTGAAACACAGGAAGATGTCTATCTTGCCGTTGCTTCATCGCTAACAACCTGGATTACAGATCAAGAAGTGAATGATCGCATTACAGCGTTCTCTCGCGGTAACTATGCGAACTCAACTCTTGAATCAAACTTGCCAGATCGCTCAGGTCTGAAGGAGCCAAATAAGGATGCCACTCCATTTATGGCACTTGGTTTCGGTCGTGTGGGTCTAGGAAAAGAGCGCTTTGTGGCGTACTCAGCTGAGCGTCTTGCTCGATCTGCAATCGACCGCATGCTCTTTGCACACACTCTTGATGATCCACGCTTTGCGATAAAGACAGAAGATGAGTGGATCACCTTCTATGCGGAGAAGAACCTCTTTGACTTTATCGACGAGGTTGCCCTCAATGAAGAGACTGAAGAACATAACGATGTTATCGATGCTATTCGACCAACTCGCGACACATTCTTCTCAGAGTTTAAGAATGAAGTTCTAGGTCTGGCTTCACAAGGACTCAACGCAAAGACAAATGCCCAATCACTCATTGAATGGGATGACAATCTTCGCAACGGCTTTAACGTTCTCATTGAGTCATACCTTGGCCGCGAAGCATTTGCTCGCAACGAAAAGATGCGCCCATGGGTTAAGCAGAAGAAGACCGATGTTCTCGCGACAACCTCTCGTTATGCCTCACAGCAGGGAATCAAGGTAACTGTAGAAATCCTTCGTCGCCTAGGGGATAAACTCGTAGGAGTTGCAGATGAGTTGCGTGCTGAGGCTGAGGTTTCACTCAAGTATGCCGCTGACCTTTCTTCATACATCCGCGGCGAACTCGGCCAGGTACCTGAGAAGAACCAGAATGAGATTCGTGCAGATCACCCTGCCGTCGATGCCGCCCTTGAGCGCGTAGTCGATTCATTTAGCTATCGTGCAGAAGCTGCCCTCAAGCAGACAGTGGCAACGCTTCTCGGAGATATGAGCGAAAACTTCATCGAGCCATTGCGCGATGATCTTCTTGCGGTCCACAAGGGCTTACTCACAAATAAGGAAGAGTTTGCCTCTTGGTCGACAGAGGATTCAGTCTCCGTACCAAAGCGCTTCTCACCTTCAAAGAATGAGAAGTTGCTTATTGAGACAAAGGAATACCCTTCTGAATTCGCGGAGTTGGTCAATAACTCAGTCACATCAGAAAAGCGTGCGAATGCGATGCGCGTAGTAATCGATGAAGTCATCATGGGTGGTTTAGCGATCGAAGATTTGGATCGTCGCAATTACTGGACTTTGGTTGCAACGTCCCGTGACTGGGTTCCAACTATCCGTGAGGCACGTGAAGATAGCCAGCAGACAGCTCAGGCTGCGCGCTTTGATATCTCACTCAATCCATACGAATATCTCGATCGCTCTTACAAGTGGATGAAGCGAATGGGTACACCATTTGTTAATTACATCAACGAAAACCTTGCTACATATCTGACCAAGGCTCCGGATAAGTCGATCCTTCAAGATCGTCATAATAAATTCTTGGCAAAGCTTGGTGAGGCAATCGATGACGGAGCACCGTTGATCACGATCAACCAAGGTCTTCTCTCAAAGATCCACGATTCAAAGCCAACTGCAAGCGTGGTTGTCTCTACCTTCCCTCTAGATCAGACACATCCGATCTATGGCAAGGTTGAAGAGCTCTTGATTCAAAAGGGTCTCAAGGATGCTGTCGGTGGAAAGACATTTGATGCGCAGTCACCTGCACAGAGCATCGACTTCTTCAGCGTTCACCAAGGTGTTCAGCCAATGGTTCTTGATTCAATCATCCAACCGATTTCAAAGTATTGGAACGAGCACAGCTCACGTCCTGCAACTCGCCAGAGCTTGTTGCAAGATCGTCGTCCACGTTACCTATACGAATCAATTCCGGCATCAGATAAGCCTAAGCAGGATATTTTGAAGGGCTTCTTCGTAGCAAAGGCATTGAAGCAATTTAAGACAGATAAGGATCTCTCTGATGAGGTCCTCACAGCCAAGGGTCCAAAGTTATCTGTCTGGGCTGGAGAAGGTTCAAAGTGGTTAGATTTCCCACATCCACTTCTTTCACCTGAGGTCATTAAGGCGACAGATTTCCCTGGTGCACTTTTGTACTCAATTACTTTGGGAATTGTTGCGTGCAATGCTTCCCAATCACTTGAGCCATTATCAGGGTACTCACGTCTTCAGACTCTGGCACATATCGATTCGCCTAGTTCTCCAATGAAGAAGTGGATACTTACAGGCGATCTTAAAGAGTCACCAACCCCAGATGCTAAGCGTGCAGGTTCGATAAGCGATAGCGCTGATGCTCGCAAGGCAACAGTTGCGGCATACATTGCAGATTTCATCGCTAAGTACGAAGCTCGCTTTGCAAAGCAGTCTCTTGCCCCAGAACATGAGAATGCCATGGCTCGTGATCTCACATGGGAGATTCGCGAAGCGCTCTTGCGTGCCTTGCACTCATTGCACAAGGAGATTCTCGCAGTCGATACAACTTCAGAAGAGGATGACGACTAAAGATGTCACATACGTGGGAGAACAACTCGATCAGCATTGTCTTGCTGCCGAGTGAAGTTCGCTATTCAAAGGTTCACGAGCAGTTAAAGCAGTGGATCGGCGATGGCTTATTGGGCAATTTCGTCTGGATGACTGCTGAAAACATTAAGCCAGAAGAGTTTGGCCCTCCCACAATCCGCGGAACCGTATGGGGGCTCGATCACAATCGCGAGCTAGTCGGTATCGAGGTAGATCCTTTTGAAGAGATGGCAAAGAATCGATTTAAAACGGTTCGCCTGCTTGCTGTGCGCGTACTTTCAAATACCTTCGATCCTGATGAGACTGAATACGAAAAGTTCAACCTTTTCAGCGAATACATCAGACTCTCTCTTCCGCTTGCGACAAGCAATGATGAGCCAGGAAAGAAGACCAATCTTCGCCGTATTAACTTGGTCGTTCACCCAACAGATCTACAGTCAACAGATTATTCTCAAGTCTTCAAGGGACACTGGGATCATCACGTGATTGCATCTCCTGAAGATCGCAAGACTCCGTTGTCTGCAGATCGATTTGTTAAGGAAGATGCCCGCTATCCGAAATTTATTGCGATGCACATTGCAGCAACTGGTGGGCTTTGGAATGGTATTTCAAGAAGTCCATTTGATGAATTAGCTAAGCCTGAGTCCGGTGCGCACTCGTATCAACTTTCTCGCGTCTTTGTTAATTCAGTTCTCACCGATGGCCTTTCACGTCGAGTGGCAGCCTCAGTATTGAGTGATTTAGCTGATCCAACTATAGATCTTCATCAAAAAGGATTAGTCGCTGAGATTCCAGATACTGTTTTCATCCCAGAAACCGATGCCGAAGCGTGGGTAGATGAGATGGTTCGCATTGTTTTTGAACGCGAGAACGGGATTCTCTCCTTCGAAGAGCCAGTTCCTGCAGACGAGTTGAAGTGGGTTAAGTGGAGTGAGTGGCAAGGAATCAAGGACTTCCTCGCATTTGCTGGCAAAAAGATCATCTCGATGCCTAAGTGGTGCTGGATCTGGACTCGTCGTCGCATCGGAAAGAAACTCACTGATTCATTAGCTGGCCCAGATGGTGGTCTTGTAATCGGTGTTGATCAGGATGATGCTGCCGATATCCGCGATAAAGCTCTCTTTGATGCGATGGCAACAATTCATTCAAATGTTCAAGAGGCACAGAAAGCACTGGTCACACCTTTCCGACGTACCAATACCGCTTCACGCCCGGGACTCTGGTCTGATATTCGCCAGATGATCTATGGATTCTTAGAAGGCGGCGATCTCTCGAAGTACGGCGTTGAGAACTTTGATGGCCGATTCCCAATCTTTTCAAAGGTTGGAGATTTGATTCAGGATCCAAAAGAGATTCATCCAGTGCCCGGTCCACTTGCAGACCTCAGTGATATCACTGAAATTACTTGGAAGAACATCGACCAAGCAGAAGAGCTAGTCGAGATTCACGCTGATCACATTGCCCAGCGCAAGAACGAACTCGATCTAAAGGTCTCGCAGATGGTTGAGATCGATGCACAACTACGCGAATTACTAGGTGAACCAGAGCCAGTGCAGCCACGCAATCGCTTGAGGGGGTTCAACTAATGATGAGCAACAATAGTTTCAATCCACCGGCAAATCCTCCAGTGAATCCACCTGAGGATGGACCAGATAATCCAACGGCTGAAGTGACTAACACTCCAGAAGTAAATACAGATGTCGTTAACACACTCAATGCCAATCCGACCTTTGTGATGCCAACAGATGCACCACAAGTTCCCGTCGCAGAGCCAGAAGTTCCAGCAGGGCCAACACCTGAAGAGTTGGCAGAAATTGCTCGCCAGGAAGCCCTCGCAAAAGCAACCGGGCTGCAAGAAACACGCGCAACACTCGAACGTGATGCCCAAATTCTCATTGAAGAGATCGCACTTAAAGAAGAGTCAGCGCAGAAGTTTGCTGTATGGGTAGAACACCATCGCCGTACCTTCTTGTGGAAGATGCTCTCCAAGATGAACGAGCAACTCGACAGGATTGCAGAGAAACAGAGCGAGTACGAGACAACAGTTTCTTCAGTTGAGCTACCAAAACCTGGAGAGCTCGTCCGATATCGCAAACGTTTCCATGCCACAGTCCTTTCTGGATTGGTCGGTGTAGGGGTGGGCGGTCTGATCTGGTGGCTAATCGTCAACTACGTGCCATATGGATGGGTTGCAAAGATTGCAGTTACTACAGCACAAGTTGTTCAGTGGCTGATTGGAATTTTCGCATCAACTCTTCTTGCAGCGCTGATTCTTTACTATCGCGATTGGCGCAGATTTGATTGGAAGGTCAAGACCCTCAATCACAAGCTTCGTGATGTTGCACAAGGCGTAGATAAGGTACGCCGCGAGGAAGTTCGCCTTGCCTCTCTCTATCCTCAGGTGAAGGACTGGCTCGAAATTATCGGCTATTCACTCAACCGTCCATGGACGATGAATAGCAAGTGGTTTAAGTCGTATATCTCTGACCTCAATCAAGATGAGTTCCCATTCTCATTGCGTATCGCACAGGCGCAAGAGGAAGATGCATCATCGATGCATGAACTGCAGGGAAATGCGATGAAGCGTTACGCCGTTCGTGGTTGGCGTACACGAGTTCTTAAAGATCAGATCTTGGCTATCGCCCAAAAGGTCGGTCTTCCTTTAGAGCGGATGACGGTAGATGGCGTTGATCAGGATATTTCTTACTCTCCTGGCGGACCACGAATCGAACTCCGCAAGGGCTTAGAAAATACTGAAGCTCTTGAGCTCGTTGCTCGTCGTCAATTGATTCCTTTGACCTTTAAGGTGCAGAGCGAAGAAATTACGAAATCACGCCCACCGGTGAAGGAAAATCGCACCAACGCACTTGATGTTATTCAGGCAGATCTTGCAGGGCTTGAAGAAGAAGAGCGCGTTGATTGGGATGCATTCCTCAAAGAACCAATCGGGCCATTTGATGGTGTTGTCACTCCATTTAGCTTGGCATCCCTTGCTCCTGGTCAGGTCATGGCAGGCTTCCACGAAAAGATGAAGTCGCACTTTGTTGTTCCAAAGCGCATGGAGGCACTTGCTGCTGCAAATCCAGATGCTCGTGTTGAGACATATAACGAGTCAGCTAATTTGCCGATGGATATTGTGATCAGAATGGATCTATCAGAGAAGCTGCCACCGCATGCAATCAAGATCAATCCATCTGC
>CAZXVL010000071.1:0-5831 GCA_964644425.1 uncultured Candidatus Planktophila sp. | reverse complement strand
CTACCAAGGAACTACTTGGTGATCTTCCCAAAGAACTCCCGTTGTATTCTTCTGAAAATCCTCTGAAGCTTTATCAAAATCACGTGTTGCAAGCCAAATTGCTGTCTCCGCGCCTTCTTCTGCGCTTCGTGGCGCGTCCGGACCACCCATATCGGTGCGCGAATGGTTTGGACAGATTGCATCGACAAGAACTCCACGAGCGCCAAGTCCTGTTTCATGAGCAAGATTGCGAACAAGTGCATTAACACCTGCTTTACTAATTCGATAAGGCGCTAGACCTCCTGCAGTTCCTGGTCCTGACATTCGACCTAAACATGCTGAGTAGATAACGATGCGCCCGTTGCGTGTTTCAACCATTGCAGGAACTAAGCGATTAACCACTTGAAAGACAGAGTCAAGATTGATTGACATAACTCTGCGCCATTCAGCATCTGTGGTCTTGAGAGTCTTTGACATCTTCTCGCTCATTACTGCGTGAGAGATGATCAAGTGAGAAATATCAGGATTCTGGTTCGTAATCTCCTCCAGAGCCGAAGCTGTTGACTGAAGGTTTTCGAAATCCACTGCGTATGAAGAAACTGTGCCTCCAGGAAGCGCAAGCAGCGATTGGGATGCGCGCTCGAGATTCTCACTGCTCTTTGCCACAAGGATGAGATCAAAGCCCTGGGCGCGAAGGGCTTTGGCTGTTTCAAATCCAAGACCACGGCTGCCCCCGGTGACGAGGGCGAGTTTTCTCTGTTGGCTATCCATGGAAGAAGCCTCCCAGTGGGTTGATGGGGCTGCCACTTCAAATCTGGGGTTACTGGGCTCAAAGTGTGCGCTATCTCGCCTTTTCTAGAGCACTTTCTCCATTTATATAGGCGCCTCTCAGCCGTTACTCTTAGCCTGCAAGTCAGCCGATTGAGAACGCAAAGGAGCGCTTCCGTGTCTTCAGGACAAGATTTTGGTGCAAATGATTGGCTCGTTGAAGAGATGTACGAGCGCTACCAAGGCGATCCATCTTCAGTACCGGCAGAGTGGGTGACTTACTTCCAGAATAATCCGCAGGCAGGTGCAACTGCAGCTGCTGCTCCGACACCAAGTGCTGGAGTGCCGCCAACACCGAAGCCTGTTACTCCACCAAATATTTCCTATAACGCAGCTCCTGTTGCACCCGCAGCTCCCGCTGCTCCCGTTGCACCAGTGCAAGCTGCTCCTGCTCAAGTTCAACCTGTTGTCCGTGAAGTTGCCGTAACACCATCCACTCCTGCGCAAGCTGATGTAAAGCCAGCGCCAACTCTTGCAGCCCCTAGTGCATCAACTCTTGAACCACTTCGTGGAGTTGCCGGTCGCGTTGTGCAATCAATGGAGGCATCTCTTACTGTTCCAACTGCAACATCAGTTCGCGCAGTTCCAGCTAAGTTGATGATCGATAATCGCATCGTTATCAATAACCATCTTGCTCGCGGACGTGGTGGAAAAGTTTCTTTTACACACATCATCGCTTATGCAATGATTAAAGCGATTCGCCAAATGCCAGAGATGAATGCATTTTTTGGCGAACTCGATGGCAAGCCAGCAATTGGAAAGCCAGAACACATCAACCTTGGTATTGCGATTGACTTGGCAAAGCCTGATGGAACACGTCAACTCTTGGTTCCATCAATCAAGGGTTGTGAAGCACTTGATTTCGGTCAGTTCTGGGCTTCATATGAAGAAACTGTGAAGAAGGCTCGAACAGGAACGCTGACTGTTGAAGATTACGCAGGAACGACTGTCTCACTGACAAACCCAGGAACAATCGGAACTGTTCACTCTGTTCCACGCCTTGTCCAAGGCCAGGGCTTAATCATGGGTGTTGGTGCAATGGACTATCCAGCTGAGTTCCAAGGTGCATCTGAGGCAACTCTTGCACGTATGGCAATTAGCAAGGTTCTTACTCTTACAAGCACTTATGATCACCGCGTTATTCAAGGTGCACAGTCAGGTGACTTCCTTCGTCGCATTCACGAACTTCTACTTGGTGCAGAAGGTTTCTATGACGAAATCTTTACAGCTCTTCGTATTCCTTACGAACCAATTCGTTGGGCTCCTGACTTTGCAGTCACAAAGGATTCAGAGATTGATAAGACTGCACGTGTTCAGCAGTTGATCGCCGCATATCGCACATGGGGTCACCTCATGGCGGATACAGATCCACTTGTTTATCGTCAACGCACACATCCTGATCTTGATGTGCAGACACATGGACTTACTCTCTGGGATCTCGATCGCGAATTCGCAACAGGTGGATTCGGTGGAAAGGCATTCCTTCCACTTCGCAAGATTCTCGGACTCTTGCGCGATACCTATTGCCGTTCAATCGGTGTTGAGTACATGTACATCTCAAACCCTGAAGAGCGTCAATGGTTCCAAACAAATCTTGAGAAGAAATTTGAAAAGGTTGAACGCGAAGAGCAGCTACGAATTTTGCGCAAGCTCAATAGCGCCGAAGCATTTGAATCCTTCTTGCAGACAAAGTTCGTTGGACAGAAGCGTTTCTCACTTGAAGGTGGCGAATCCGTCATTCCTCTGACTGATGCAATCGTCTCTGCAGCTGCAGAGCGTGGTCTCGATGAAGTGTGTATCGGTATGCCACACCGTGGTCGCCTCAACATGCTTGCAAATATCGCGGGCAAGTCTTCAGGTCAGATCTTCCAGGAGTTCCAGGGCCACTATGCAGAAAATGAAGTGCATGGTTCTGGTGATGTGAAGTACCACTTGGGAACTGAAGGTGTCTTTACCGCTGCCTCTGGGGCAACAACAAAGATTTACCTTGCCGCAAACCCATCTCACCTTGAGGCTGTAAACCCAGTACTTGAAGGCATCGTCCGCGCTAAGCAAGATCGCCTCAACAACAAGGGTGCTTACTCAGTTCTTCCAATCTTGCTTCACGGCGATGCATCATTTGCTGGCCAGGGCGTGAACATGGAGACTCTGCAGCTCTCTGGTCTTGCCGGCTACCGCACAGGTGGAACGATCCATATTGTTATCAATAACCAAGTTGGATTTACTACATCACCACATGCATCACGCACTTCTCGTTACTCAACAGATATTGCAAAGATGATTGAGGCTCCGGTCTTCCATGTCAATGGAGATGATCCAGAAGCTTGTGTTCGTGTTGCACGTCTCGCATTTGAATACCGTCAGGCATTCCACAAGGATGTTGTCATCGACATGGTCTGTTACCGTCGTCGTGGACATAACGAAGGTGACGAGCCAGCATTCACACAGCCATTGATGTACAAGCTAATCGGTGCAAAGCGCACAACACGTACTCTCTACACAGAGGCGCTCGTTGGTCGTGGTGACATCACTCCTGAAGAGGCACAACAAGTTCAAGCTGAGTACCAGGCAGAACTTGAAGCAGTCTTTGCATCTGTTGCAAACCACGTTCCAGATCATGATCCAAACTTCAAACCACCAGTTGCGCCTGCAGCTGAAGCAGTACAGACAGCGATCACTGAATCGGTTGCTCGAGAAATTGCTGCTACACAGGTTGCAACACCTGAAGGATTTAATCTCCATCCAAAGATGGCTCCACAGTTGGCCAAGCGTCCTGAGATGCTCAACGATGGAACCATCGATTGGTCAATGGGTGAACTCCTTGCGCTTGGCTCGATCTTGAAGGAAGGTCATCCGATCCGTATCGCTGGCCAGGATTCACGTCGTGGAACATTCTCCAACCGCCACGCGGTCATCATTGATGCAGAGAATGCAAATGAGTGGACACCGCTTCGTTCATTGATTAGTGATGAGAACCAGTTCTTTGTAATCGACTCCCTACTCAGTGAATATGCAGCGATGGGCTTTGAATACGGATATTCAGTTGTGCGCCCTGAAGCACTTGTGATGTGGGAAGGTCAGTTCGGTGACTTCGTCAACGGAGCACAGACTGTCGTCGATGAGTTCATCTCTTCAGCACTTCAGAAGTGGGGCGAGCGTTCATCAGTCGTCCTCTTGCTTCCACATGGTTATGAAGGTCAAGGACCAGATCACTCTTCAGCCAGAATTGAGCGTTTCTTACAGCTCTGCGCTGAGAACAATATGACTGTCGCACAGCCATCTTCACCAGCATCTTACTTCCACTTGTTGCGCTGGCATGTAGCTAACCCAACTCGTCGTCCAATGGTTGTCTTCACACCGAAGTCGATGTTGCGCCTTAAGGCAGCGGCATCACAGCTCAGCGATTTCACTAGCGGAACATTCCGTCCAGTAATCGGTGATGACAAGGTGCAGAATGCATCACGTGTGATCTTCTGCTCAGGCAAGATCTATCACGATCTTGTTGCAGAGCGCGAGAAGTTAGGCGAGAACAGCACGGCGATTGTTCGTGTTGAACTTCTCTACCCACTACCTATCGATCAGATGCGTGAGGAAGCTGCTAAGCATCCAAATGCAAATCTTCTCTGGGTACAAGATGAGCCTGCAAACCAGGGCCCTTGGTCTTACATTGCACTTCGCACATCTGAGGCACATGGTGGACGCGCAATCGATAACCGCGTATTCCGTCGTGTGTCACGTCGTGCAACAGCATCTCCTGCAACAGGTAACCACCACTTGCATGAGGAAGAGTTGAAGGCATTGCTTCAGGAAGCCTTTACTCGCTAAGCATTAAATTAATAAACCCCGTGTCGAGAAATCAACGCGGGGTTTATTTGTCTCACTGATTCAAGTTGATTGAAACTAGAATCGATAACTCCAGATTCTCATTGAGCAGTCAATGCCATCTGACGAAATTGTAAAATTATTTCCCCAAATTCTTTCCTCATAAAGATCGCTTATTACCTCGTCTTTGCATGCGACTGTAACCCATGAAGCCGTATCAACAGATCCTAAATCTGCTCTTTCAGAGAAGAACATCTGTGCCAACTTCGTTAACCAAATCTGGCCATGGCTTTCAATTGAAGTTACCTTTACGGAGTTGACTATGCCCTTTGAAGGCCAGTTTCCTCCAACAAGATTTGTCTCAACAATCAATTTCTTGTTAAATTTCGTACAAGTAAATTTAGTTGACTTAACCAAAGTGCTGCAGCGAAACCCCTTGCTGATTAACTCCTCTCGGAGCTCTGCTCCTTTGACTCCGGTGCCTAGAGGAATAATGCTTCCTTGCGAACTCGGCATCGTCAGCACTAGCAGAGTAATAACTAGGACGAGCACTCGAGTTTTCACTCCACAACTATATTTTCAAAATGCTGATCTGAAATGCGGTGACCAGTCTGAATTAACAATTCGGCTTTGCTTTAGTGCGCCGGACACGAAAGAGAATCTTCGCTTTAATGGCATCCGCAGGCAACCAACCCCATGTGCGTGAATCATTGCCATCAGGATTATCAGCCAAGACAAAGAAGTCCTCGCGCTCTGGAGCTATTTCAGAGATTCGCTTGATGTAGAAGATTCCGGGTTGCTCATCGCGTTCAATTACGACGACGCTGCCGACTCGAAGTGAGCGCTGGAAGCCCGACCACTTAGCCATAAGCCAATCACCGGCCTTGTAGGTGGGCAACATGGAGGTGCCTTCTACGAGGACTGTCGAATATCGCTTACTCACGAGGTGCAGTCTAGGCACCTCTCCAGTAATCTTTCGGGTATGAGAAACCTACTAACACCTAAGACAACTGTTCTTGCTCACTGCGACCTTCCTTGCGGTGTCTACGATCCAGCTCAGGCTCGCATCGAAGCGCTTTCAGTAAAGGCTTGCATGGAGAAGTACGCAGCTAATACAGATCCAGATTTCCGCTCACGTTCTGTTGCGATCAAGGAAGAGCGTTCACATGCAGTCAAGGAGCACCTCTGGGTTCTCTGGACTG
>CAZXVL010000070.1:0-6025 GCA_964644425.1 uncultured Candidatus Planktophila sp. | reverse complement strand
TTGCCGGATCAGTCCACTGGCAATCAGCGAGCTTTCCTGGCATTCCGCGACCTTCGAGCAAACCCTTGCGATTACGGGCTAAATCACGCGCTTTTCGAGCTGCCACACGTGCAGATGCTGCATCGATGGACTTGCGAATAATGTCTTTACCTTCGGCAGGATTACGTTCGAACCATGCTGTGAGTTGTTCAGTAACAATCTTTTGTGTAAATGATTTTGCTTCTGTGTTACCAAGTTTTGTCTTTGTCTGTCCTTCAAATTGTGGTTCACCAAGTTTGATGGAGACAATCGCAGTTAAACCTTCACGAACATCATCACCAGTTAGGCGATCTTCTTTTTTCTTGATCAAATTCTGATCTTCAGCAAATTTATTAACTACCGATGTCAGCGCGGTACGGAAACCTTCTTCATGGGTTCCGCCCTCGTGTGTGTGAATTGTGTTTGCAAAGGTATAGACGGATTCAGAGAAACCTTGGTTCCATTGCATTGAAACTTCGAGTGACAGGCGAGCCTTCTTATCTTCGGCCTCGATTGCGATTACCGATTTATGTAGTTCGCCACGGGTTGAATTCAGGTGCTTTACAAAATCTGTGATTCCGCCTGCATATTGGTAGCGAACAGAAAGCTGCTCACCCTTCTCATCAACATGGCCTTCGCGCATATCGGTAAGGACGAGAATAAGTCCCTTGTTAAGAAATGCCATCTCACGAAAACGTGTAGAGAGAACTTCAAAGGAGAAATCAACGGTTTCAAAGATTTCAGCAGATGGCCAGAACTGAATTGTTGTTCCAGTCTCTGTTGTCGCTTCGCCTTTTTTAACAGGAGCAGTTGGGACGCCCAACTTATATTCCTGTGTCCAGATAAAACCATCGCGCTTAACTTTTGCAGAGAGATCTGTTGAAAGTGCGTTTACAACTGAAGAGCCAACACCATGGAGACCACCAGAGACTGAGTAACCACCATCTCCGAACTTTCCTCCTGCGTGCAAAACTGTAAGGACAACTTCAAGTGCTGGCTTCTTTTCAACTGGGTGGATATCAACTGGAATTCCGCGACCGTTATCGACTACTTGTAGTGATCCATCGGCCATCAATGTCACTTGAATCTCAGTGCAGTAACCAGCCAACGCCTCATCAACAGCGTTATCGACGATCTCATAGACAAGGTGGTGAAGGCCGCGTTCGCCGGTAGAGCCGATATACATACCTGGGCGCTTGCGGACCGCCTCAAGGCCTTCGAGGACGGTGATGGAAGAGGCGTCGTAGCCCTGCTTCTTCTCGCTCATCTATCCTCCAGTAGCCATTTTCTACTAGCCCCAGAGGGGCCATAGAAGCCCGATTAGCTCGGGGTAGGTGATTATCCTAGTGGTAAATGGAATCTGTAAATACCGCCAAAAGCCCTGAGCGGTAGAAATCCCGAGATTTCAGCCCACTTCCTAGCCTCCCTCCTGGGGTGAGCCACTTTTCACGCTCTAGAAAGCTCCCTCGCATTACTGCCGTCATTCTCAGCTAAGACTCAGGATTGAGGACGAGGATAGGGGCATGAACCAAGCCTCAGGCCAGAGAATTCTCGTCGTCGATGATGAGACCAATATCAGCGACCTCATCGCTACCAGCCTTAAGTTCGTTGGCTTCGATGTGCGCACAGCAGCTACCGGTTCACAGGCGTTAACAATCGCTGAAGAGTTTAAGCCTCATGCAATGATCCTAGATGTCATGTTGCCTGACCTTGATGGCTTTGAAGTATGTCGCCAATTGCGCAATGAAGGACAACAAATCGGAGTTCTCTTTCTGACGGCAAAAGATGAGATGAAAGATAAGGTCCAAGGCTTAACAATCGGTGGCGATGATTACATGACTAAGCCGTTTAGTTTAGAGGAGCTTGTTGCTCGACTTCGTGCTCTCTTGCGCCGCATCGGTGTTGTCGAACAAGAGATTAATGATGAGAAGATCTCATTTGCAGATCTTGAACTCGATGAAGCAACGCACGAGGTTCGCCGCGCAGGTAATTTAATTGAACTCTCCCCTACAGAATTCACACTACTTCGCTATCTTCTTATCAATGCAGATCGTGTTGTATCAAAGGCGCAGATCTTAGATCACGTATGGGATTACGATTTCGGTGGAGATGCAGGAATCGTTGAAACATATATCTCTTACTTGCGTAAGAAGATTGATATCTATGAGCCAGCACTTATCCACACAGTCCGTGGCGTTGGATACCGCCTTCGTATCGCACCTTCAAAGTAGATGGCACTCAAGAAGATAACCATGAAGAGCCCTCTACGCACCTGGAGCTTGCGAAGCCGCTTGGTATTAGGTGTAGTACTGCTTACTGCTGCAGGTTATATCGGTGCAGGAGTTGCAGCCCAGAACGCCCTTCAAAGTTATCTCCTTGATCAGGTAGATATTGAGCTGGTCAACATCGCAACAGAGACACTTCCACGTATTGCACAATCTGGAATCGAGCCAGGTGAATACATTGCACAACCTGGTCGCGGTGGCGGTCGACGTGAGCACGAAGAGGAAGAAGCACTTGGTCCGCTTCGTCGAATTCCAACAACAGCTTCTGTCACACTCTTTAGCGCAGATGGCACTCTTCTTGGTGAAGTAGGTGGAGATTTCAACACCACACTTCTCAGTAATGTCCTTGAAGATTTCGACCTCAATAAGGCTATAGAGGTGGGTTCTGAGCCCTTCACAGCGACAGAAGATGGTGAGTCATACCGTGCAATCGCTGTCGTTCTTCCTGATCAGAGTGGTGTTGTTGTTGCGGGTAAATCACTCGGTGAGCTCAATAAGACCATTGCAAAGCTAGACATCTTCTTCCTCTTTATTGGATTAGCCCTTCTTATTCTGATTGCACTTGCTGCTCGCACCATGATCAAGATTGGTATGCGACCTCTTGAAGATGTTGAGAAGACTGCAGAGCAAATTGCATCTGGTGATCTATCTGCTCGTATGCCTGAGGCTAATCCTCATACTGAGGTAGGGCGTTTGGTCACTTCACTCAACAGCATGCTTGCTCGAATTGAAACCTCTTTTGCTGCTCGCACAGAATCTGAAAACCGCCTTCGTCGCTTTGTAGCCGATGCCTCCCACGAACTGCGCACACCAATCACCGCTATCCGCGGTTTCTCTGAGCTTCACCGTCAAGGCGCAGTCGCGGAAGGTGATGCCACAAAGGAACTCATCGGTCGTATTGAAGATGAGTCCAAGCGTATGGGCTCACTCGTTGAAGATCTTCTCCTTCTTGCCCGTCTTGATCAGGCACGTGAGATGGAATCAAAGCCTGTCAATCTTTCCGAGGTGGTTGAGTCTGCAGTGATCTCAGCGCGCGCTGCTGGACCAAATCATTCTGTTGCATTTGATGCACCTAACGAGGAGGTCTTTGCCCTCGGTGATGAAGCTCGAATTCATCAAGTGGTCGCAAATCTCCTTGCCAATGCTCGTGCTCACACACCTGCAGGAACGAAGATCACTGTTTCTCTTTCAAGGGATACCGATGGTGTTCGCATCGCTGTTGCAGATAACGGACCCGGTCTTTCAGAAGAAGACCAGAAGAAAGTCTTTGAACGCTTCTACCGCGCAGACCCTTCACGCGTTCGAGTAGATGGTGAAGGTAGTGGTCTTGGGCTTTCAATCGTTGATGCAGTGATGGGTGCCCACGGTGGAACAGTCACAGTGCAATCAGAGCTTGGTAAAGGTGCGACTTTTACCTTGTTCTTCCCTCTCGATAAATAACCAATTTTTGAGTTCTCCGTGACCGGTCAAGGAGATTCCTTTTACGCATTTAGTGATTAGTATTTTTCTATGAAGAAAAAGCGCTGCGGCAAGTGTTTTACAGATATTCAAGCCTCAGCGCAGTATTGCCCACAATGCGGATCTATCGAAAATTGGTTGCCGACACCTAAGGAGGCAACTAATGAGACCCCTGTAGAGGTGTGGAAACCGGAGAAGATTTCTGGTGAACCCAGCCGCAGAAGTTTCTGTCCAGAGTGTGGTGAGCGGAACATTAAGAATTTAGATTTGTGTGAATACTGCAATACAAGAATCAACAAATCTGGGGCTGCTGATTTACACGACTCGCCGGGCGATCTGCAGGCCGCTCAGAGGGAATCTCTAAACAAAAGTCTTGGTGTCGAGAAGGTTGCTCAATATCAATCCAGACTTCAGCAAGAAATTGATGAGATTCAGTATCAACAGTGGCGCTCTTTACAACCAGAGTGGGAACAGGCGGCCGGGAATCTTGCAAAAGCAAACTCCACTAATCGTGGTGTCTTTCCAAATCCAACAGCAGTCTTTACAACAGCAAGTGGTGTGATGCTTGGTACTGCCGGGTTAAGACATGAGGTTGGAGAGATTCAGGAGAATCTTAATGGTGAAGGTTCAGAAAATTCTGAGTCTGAAGATGGTTACTTCGACTTCCTGGGGTAGTAAATCTTGGGTCATACTGTTATTGAGCGGGACCCAATGACTCCATTGCTTTAAGTGTTGCAATGCGCTCTTCGATTGGTGGGTGAGTACTAAACAGCTTTGAGACTGCCTTGCCATCAAGTGGTGACTCAATCCAGATATGTGCAACTGCGTTCGACTTCTGACGAACAACAGTTGTATCTGAAGCAAGAACTTCAAGAGCCTTACGTAGACCTGCTGGGTTTCGTGTAAATGAAACTGCTGTCGCATCAGCCAATGACTCACGGCGACGTGAAATAGCTGATTTCAATAACATTGCAGCAATTGGTGCAAGAAGCATTACAACAAGAGAAACAATCAGTAGGACTGGATTGCCATTTCCATCACGGCGATCACGACCACCACCGAAGAACATCATTCGTGTGAGGAAATCTGACAAGATTGCAATGGCTCCAGCGGTAGTTGCCGCTACAGCCGATACCAATGTGTCGCGGTTGGCAACGTGGCTCATTTCGTGGGCAATCACACCTTGTAGTTCATCACGATCCATAACCTCGAGGATGCGGGTGGTGAAGGCAATGAGGGCATGCTCGGGATTTCGCCCTGTAGCAAAGGCATTAGGCGCAGTATCTTGAACAATCGCTACCTTAGGCATAGGTAGACCTGATGCAATGACAACTTCTTCAATTAAGTTAAAGAGTTCTGGTGCATCTTCACGTTGAATGAGCTTTGCACCGGTCATGGTCAGAACCAATTTATCTGAGCCGTAGTAAGAACCCCAGACTCCGACAAGTGCGATACCAACAGCAATCGGAACAATTGTGCCCGCTGTTCCTGCGCCAAAGTAAGTCAGTGCTGCATATGCAACGAGCCATGTGAGAAGACCCATTGATGCAAGGAGAAAGTAAGTCTTTCCCTTATTTGCTGACTGAAGCGCACGAAAGTTGTTGGCGTTAGACATTACTTGAAAACCTTAGAACTTAACGTTGGGAACGTTGCGATCTTCTGCGTTCTCTACCTCATAGAAGTCGCGAGTTGTTACCTTTGCAAAACCAGCGAAGAAACTTGAAGGAATCGTCTTAACTGCTTGGTTGAGCGAGCGCACATTGTCGTTATAGAACTGACGTGCAAAAGAAACCTTGTTCTCAGTTGTTGAGAGCTCTTCTTGCAAAGAAAGAAAGTTTGTTGATGCCTTGAGATCTGGATACGCCTCAGCAACGGCGAGCAATCCGCGAAGTGCATTTGTAAGTGCACCATCTGCCTTAGCAACTTCACCAACAGTTGATGCAGATGTTGAGGCAGCACGTGCTGTAATCACAGCATCGAGTGTGCCCTGCTCATGCTTTGCATATCCCTTAACTGTCTCAACGAGGTTAGGGATCAAATCTGCACGGCGCTTGAGTTGAACCTCAATCTGGGCAAATGCTTCATCGACTGTGATGTTAAGGCGCACAAGGCGGTTGTATTGCGCAATAAAGAAGAGTGCGAGGACGGCAACGACTGCAAGAATGATGATTATTTCCATATTGATTACAACCCCTTTGCGCTGGGCTGTATTCCCAGGCGATTACTTAATCTTACTTTGGTGGAAGTTCATGAAGGAACGGCTT
>CAZXVL010000069.1:1839-6188 GCA_964644425.1 uncultured Candidatus Planktophila sp. | reverse complement strand
GCGAAAGTCACCATTCCATCAAAACGTTCTGCATTCATTACTGTCTCAACTGAATCGGCGATGATCTCGCGAGATACCAATGAGAAGTGCATTCCTTCATGGCCCATTGAGATTCCATCGGAGACCGAGATAGTTCCAAATTGCATTGGAAAACCACCAGCATCGAGAACGCCTTGCTTTGATGCTTTGGCTAGTCGATCAAGCGAAAGGTTACATGGAGTGATTTCATTCCATGATGATGCGATACCAATCTGTGGCTTCACCCAATCTTCATCGCTCATTCCAACAGCGCGAAGCATTCCGCGCGCTGGGGACCTCTCTAATCCATCTGTGACGACTCCAGAACGAGGCTTCATATTCGACATGTGCCAATTCTAGCCTTCATGTCACATCGCGTGAAGTCGAATGTGTTGCGTTAGAATTCCACTATTCAAGATGAATTCTTGATTTCACATAAAACTTCGCAATACCTATCTATAGGAGACTTTTGTGCCTCATCAAAACCGTGACGCTCAGGGCCATGTCAAAGGCCAAGCGCCAGATCGTTGGAGAACTCTCGTAGTTCTCGCAGTTTCACAGTTGATGCTCGTTCTCGACAGCTCAATTATGAATATCGCAATTCCAAGTGCAAAGCTTGATCTAGACATCTCTGATCAGGATGCACAGTGGATTATCACTGCCTACACCCTTGCCTTTGGATCGCTCCTGTTACTTGGTGGACGCATCGGTGATTATGTTGGTCGTAAGAAGATCTTCATTATTGGTCTCCTTGGCTTTGCTGCAGCATCTGCAATCGGTGGTCTCGCAATTAACCAAGAGATGCTCTTTGCCTCACGTGCACTTCAGGGTGTCTTCGGTGCTCTTCTTGCACCAGCAACACTTGCAATCATCTCTGAGACATTTACAGTACCTAAAGAGCGCGCAAAGGCTTTTGGCGTCATCGGCGCAATCTCAGGTGGTGGAGCTGCAATCGGCTTAATCGCTGGTGGCGTGCTGACTGAGTACGCTTCATGGGGCTGGTGCCTTGGCGTGAACACACCTATTGCAATCATTGCTGCAATCTTGGCTATCAAATACGTTCATGAGTCAAAGGCTGATGGCGATAAGTCATATGACGTTCCTGGTGCAATCACCGCAACAGCTGGTCTCTTCGCACTTACCTATGGATTTAGCCAAGCCGCCACACCAGGCACAGGCTGGACATCAACTTCAACAATCACTTACTTTGTTGCAGCTGCAGTATTCCTAGGCGCATTTATCATCATCGAAACTAAGGTGAAGAATCCAATGATGCCTCTTCGTGTCATCACAGAGCGCAACCGTGGTGGTTCATACCTTGGTTCACTCGTTGTGGGCGCGGGACTCTTCTCAATGTTCTACTTCCTTGGTGTTTATCTTCAGGAAGTTCTCCAGTTCTCAGCGCTGAAGGCTGGCTTTGCATTCTTGCCATTTACAGCAGGAATCATCGTCTTTGCAGGTATCGCATCACAGCTATTGCCTAAGGTAGGACCAAAGCCACTTATGGTGCCTGGACTTATCGCCGCTGGTATTGGACTGCTGATGTTGACCCGAATCACGCCAGAGACAGCATACGCAACACATGTTGTGCCTTCGCTGTTGATCATGTCTAGCGGAATGGCGCTTGTCTTTATTCCATTGACTTCAACATCACTGCACGCTGTTTCAAGCCATGACACAGGTGTTGCAAGTGCGATGGTCAACACTTCACAGCAGATTGGTGGCTCACTTGGAA
Organism: uncultured Candidatus Planktophila sp.; assembly: GCA_964644425.1. Taxonomy (GTDB): domain Bacteria; phylum Actinomycetota; class Actinomycetes; order Nanopelagicales; family Nanopelagicaceae; genus Planktophila. The sequence goes on along the minus strand of CAZXVL010000069.1, from coordinate 4,435 downwards.
CTGCTCTGCTCAGCACCGTTGCACTCACTGCAGCAGGTAACTACCGAACTGATAATGCAATTGAACCAACTGACATGATAGGACAGGCCTATGCTGTGACAAACGGCTTCACAACGGCCTTCCAGTTCAGTGCCGGCCTTCTCTTTGTTGGAGCAATAGTGCTCTTCTTCTTTATCAATATCGGCAAGGACTCACTTGTCGAAGCAGAAGGCGCAGGAATGCACTAGTACTTCACAATGAAAACTCCGCCAGGCACATAGCTTGGCGGAGTTTTTATTTGGTTAAAATTGGAAACTCTTAGTTACGCGTTTAAGTCTCCATCTCTATTATCCCTCCGTTTGATTGACTTAGGATTAAGAGTGAGGCCATCGAAGTAGCCATGCTTTCTCAGCAATAACCAAATCGTCATTGTTTCGAGCGTTAACATTATTTTGTACCAAATCATCTCCATATCCTCCCTAAAGCCAATTACAAAGCAATGAAGGAACCGTGACATAACGAATAACCCAGTTGGAAACCGTTAACAGAATTCCTCCTGAGTAGTAAACCGTCGTGATCCACGCACCTATACCAACAAGAGTTAATGTGACCTTGCATGCCCATTTGAGGGAGTCGATAATTGAATCAGTAGAAATTGAACTTACTGTCACCGAACTGATGTTAGAACTCTGGGATAATGCAGGTCCACTTACTTTTTCAGAATTGCTTTCTTGTCTTAGGTTTTTTTCTTTAAGTGAGGACGTGATGGAGGTTATCTGAGAGACATCATCATCGTGGTTGATTTCATCCGCAACTGATGATTGAGTTCCAATGCAGCCTACTAAAAGGGCGGTGAGCAAAGCAGTAATTACTCTTGTTCGAATTGAATTGGACAATACATTTCCTTTCGCCGTTGTATGCGAAAGTAGATACATGCTGCTCGTTGAAACAATCAGGAAACCCCCGCCAAAGACATATCTTGGGCGGGGGTTTCTCTTGGAAGTTTATTGCCCGAGGAACTTGAGCAAGAGCTCGCGAACCTTGGCGGCATCTGCCTGTCCTGCGGTCTCTTTCATCACAGCGCCAATGAGCGCGCCGGCCGCTGGCAAGTGTCCACCACGAACTTTCTCGGCAGTATCTGACTGAGCTGCACATACTTTTTCGATTGCAACCATCAGAGCGCCATCATCGTTTACTACCTTGATGCCGCGCTTTGCTACAACCTCTGAAGGCTTGCCTTCTCCGGCAACGACGCCTTCAACAACCTGACGAGCTAACTTATCTGTGAGCTCACCTGATGCAACGAGTGCGATCAACTCAGCGACATCTGCTGGCGTAATTGAGAGCTCTGCGATTGCAACACCTTGATCATTTGCAATGCGTGAGATCTCACCCAGCCACCATGTGCGCGCCTTAGTTGGATCTGCTCCGAGAAGAACGGTCTGCTCAACTATGTCGAGAACATCGGCGTTGACCATCGCAGCAAATTCTTTATCTGGAACAGCCCATTGCTCCTTAAGGCGCTTTCTGCGAATCGATGGACGCTCAGGGAGGCCAGCGCGAAGAGTCTCAATCCATGCAGCATCGGGCTTAACGGGAACCAAATCAGGATCTGGGAAGTAGCGATAATCCTCAGCCTGCTCTTTAGAGCGACCAGAGCGAGTAAGGCCTGTGTCCTCTTGGAAGTGGCGAGTCTCCTGCTTGACCTTGCCGCCTGTTTCAAGGATTTCTGCGTGGCGCAACATCTCGCCACGGATTGCGCGCTCAACGGAGCGCAATGAGTTGACGTTCTTAGTCTCAGAACGTGTTCCGAGCTCTGTAGCATCTTTAAACATCAATGAGACGTTGGCATCACAGCGAAGTGAGCCCTGTTCCATCTTTACATCAGATACGCCAAGACCGCGCAAAATGTCGCGTAGTTCTGCAACATATGCCTTAGCAACCTCGGGTGCGTACTTACCTGTGCCAGGAACAATCTTTGTGACGATTTCAACTAGAGGAATTCCTGCTCGGTTGTAATCCAGAAGAGAGTAATCAGCGCCATGGATACGACCAGTTGCACCACCTACGTGAAGTGACTTACCTGTGTCTTCCTCCATATGAACGCGCTCTACCTCGATGCGGAATTGCTTCGGACCTTCTTCAGTCTCAATCTCAACATCGACGTAACCATCGAAACAGATTGGCTCGTCATATTGAGAGATCTGGAAGTTCTTTGGCATATCGGGATAGAAGTAGTTCTTACGTGCAAATCGGCTATATGGCGCAATGCTGCAGTTAAGAGCGAGACCGATCTTGATTGTGGACTCAATAGCCTTCTCATTGACTACTGGAAGTGCACCAGGAAGAGCGAGGCAGACCGGACATGTTTGAGTATTTGGCTCTGCGCCGAATGTTGTTGCACATGAGCAGAACATCTTTGACTCGGTATTGAGCTCAACGTGTACCTCAAGGCCCAATACTGGGTTGTACTTTGCTACAACCTCATCGTAATTTAACGCCATTACTTCTTACCTCCCAGCGCAGGAGCCTTTGATATCAAGGTGCCACCCCACTTAGAGATGAGCGCAGCTTCAAGTGCGGCACCGGCCTGATAAAGACGTTGATCCTGCATTGC
>CAZXVL010000069.1:0-1829 GCA_964644425.1 uncultured Candidatus Planktophila sp. | reverse complement strand
GGCAAGTTATCTTCCTCAGCAAGGCCTGCAGGAAGTGACATTCCACAGATGCCTGCAAGGTTTACTGGGATAGTTGCAACATCGCCTAAGTACATCGCCATTGGATCATCAACCTTTTCGCCGATCTTGTAGGCAGTAGTTGGCGCAGTTGGAGAGACAAGTACATCCGCTGAAGCAAAGGCCTTTGCATAATCTTGGATGATCAAGGTGCGAATCTTCTGTGCGCTGCCATAGTAAGCATCGTAATAACCAGATGAGAGTGCATATGTTCCAAGGATGATGCGGCGCTTCACCTCGCGGCCAAATCCTGCATCACGGGTTGCAGCCATAACAGCCTCTGCAGATGCTCCCCCTTCATCGCCTGTGCGAAGGCCATACCGCATCGCATCAAAACGGGCCAGGTTTGAAGAGCACTCTGATGGAGCGATCAAATAGTAGGCAGCGAGTGCATATTCAAAGCTTGGGCAATCCACCTCAACGATTTCTGCCCCTAGAGAAGCAAGGAGATCAAGTGATTCAGTAAAGCGTGTTTGAACACCCTTCTGATATCCCTCGCCTTGCAACTGCTTAATCACACCAATCTTCATTGCCTTAACATCACCGCTCTTTGCTGCAGCAACAACGCCTGGAACCGGTGCGTTAATCGAAGTCGCATCGTGGGCATCATGGCCTGCAATAACCTCATGCAGCATTGCAGTATCAAGAACGGTGCGACCGAAAGGGCCTGCCTGATCAAGTGATGATGAGTACGCAATCAAGCCATAGCGAGAGACTGCGCCATATGTGGGGCGGACTCCGACAATTCCTGTGAGAGCTGCAGGTTGGCGAATGGATCCACCAGTATCTGAACCAATTGCAAGTGGTGCCTCAAAAGATGCAACTGCCGCAGATGATCCACCAGATGAACCACCAGGTGTGCGAGATAAATCCCATGGGTTAAAAGTTGGACCATATCCGCTGTTCTCAGTAGAAGAACCCATCGCGAACTCATCCATATTGGTCTTACCCAAAATAACTACGCCAGCATCTTTAAGCTTTGATACAACAGTTGAGTCATACGGCGGCTTCCACCCCTGCAAAATCTTTGATCCTGCAGTTGTAGGAACACCCTTCTGCGCAAGAACATCTTTGAGTGCAAGAGGGACGCCTGAAAGTGGTGCCATTGATTTTCCTGAAGCACGTTCTGCATCGACAGCTGCAGCTTGAGCAAGAGCTCCATCTTTATCTACATGAAGGAAGGCCTTAACATCACCATCGACATCGCCGATGCGATCAAGGTGAGCTTGAGTAAGTTCTACAGAAGTGATCTCTTTCTTCGAAAGAGCATCTGCCATCTGAGCCGCTGTTGAGAAGATCATGGGTTACTCCTCTCCCAAAATCTGTGGCACACGAAAACGTTGCTCCTCTTGCGCGGGTGCTCCAGAGAGAGCCTGTGCTGGCGTAAGGCTTGGCGCAACTACATCGGGACGAGCGATGTTCTCAATAGGCTGTGGGTGAGAGGTTGCCTTCACTCCATCTAGATCAAGCTCTTGTACGCGAGCTACTGCATCAAGAATGGTTCCGAATTGTGAAGCGATCTCCACGAGTTCTGACTCGGTCATTTCGATACGTGCTAGCCCTGCCAACTTTGCGACTTCATCGCGAGAGAGTGTGCTCATGAGCGGAAGTCTATAAAACTAGGGTCAAATAACCGAATTAGATGCGAATCTGCCCATTTCCAGTAACAATCCATGTGGCAGTTGTCATGGCTTCAAGGCCCATAGGGCCACGGGCATGAAGTTTCTGATTAGAGATACCGATCTCTGCGCCAAATCCCATCTGCTCACCAT
>CAZXVL010000068.1:0-6234 GCA_964644425.1 uncultured Candidatus Planktophila sp. | reverse complement strand
CGTCGTTAACCGCATGCGTGGAGTATTTACCTCAGCAGCTGTTAAGGCTCCAGGTTTTGGAGATCGTCGCAAGGCGATGCTTCAGGACATTGCAGTCCTTACAGGTGGACAGGTTGTCTCAGCTGAAGTTGGCATGAAGCTTGATGCAGTCCAGATCTCTGATCTCGGTCGCGCTCGTCGTGTTGTCATCACAAAGGATGCAACAACGATTGTTGACGGTGCAGGAGATGCGAAGGTTGTCGAAGGTCGTGTTCAAGAGCTTCGCAATGAGATTGCTAATTCAGATTCTGACTGGGATAAGGAGAAGCTACAAGAGCGCGTTGCAAAGCTCGCTGGTGGCGTCTGCGTTATCAAGGTTGGTGCACACACAGAGGTTGAACTCAAGGAGAAGAAGCACCGCCTTGAAGATGCAATCTCTGCAACTCGTGCAGCCGTAGAAGAAGGAATCGTTATCGGTGGAGGCGCAGCACTTGTGCATGCAGCAGATGCCCTTGATGGAAACCTTGGATTGACAGGCGATCAAGCAGTTGGTGTCTCACTTGTCCGTAAGGCATGTGATGAGCCACTTCGTTGGATTGCAGAGAATGCAGGACTTGAAGGCTACGTTGTAGTTGCAAAGGTCCGCGCACTTGCAGCAAATGAAGGCTTTAACGCCGCAACTGATATCTATGGCGACCTGCGTAAGGATGGCGTGATCGATCCAGTAAAGGTGACTCGTTCAGCTCTTGCTAACGCCGCTTCAATTGCAGCAATGTTTATAACAACTGAGGCAGTTGTCTTCGAGCGTCCAGCAGATGCCGAGCCAGCAGCAGCTGGCCATGGACATTCACATGGACCTGGTGGCCACTCGCATTAATGAAGTGGGCAAAAGCCCCTCAACTGTGACCAGTTGGGGGGCTTTTTCTCACCCTAAATAGCTCACCTGCAAACAAACTCCGGGTACAGTATGTGGCTGTACTAACCCCACCTACTCACCCTTCGATAGTGGGGCGGCCCGACCACCGAAAGATGGCTTCCATGAAATTTGTGCGCTCAATCGTCCTCACCCTCACCCTTTCCCTTCTCTCCACACTCTTTACGGGGGTCAACTTTGCAACCACTGCAACCGCGACTCCAAGCGATGTATGTAATGGAAGCTACCTATATAACAACGTGAGGGCTACCCCGACACATAGCACTGTTTTCTACATTGACTCCGGTCAGGGTCAGAATGTGGATGCCTCCTATGTGGGATATCAGATCAATGCGACAGCCCCAAAGAGCAACGTGTGGGCATCTCTAGATACCTTCTCCGGAGGCGTGGTCTCGCTAGCAAATCCTGCAGACTCAGCTATTCCGCTCGGTGATATCTCTTCCGAAACTAAAACTGCATTCTTCCTCTTAAAGGCGCCTACAAATACATCGAGCGCCCAATCACACATCTTGCGTGTGTATTCAGGCAAGCCAGGATTACTTTCTTCAACTGAGCTCTACAGCTGTAAGTTCACTTTCTCGAAAGTTTCAGAGACAATCAAGGCACTTGCAAACAAGGTCCAATCTGTCACTCCATCAACCACTAGTTATGTGCTTGGAAACACGATGAACATTGTGGTGGAAGGTGACACAGGACAAATTGGTTCTGGAAATGCAATTGATGGCGACATGATTTGGGTTTCGCCTGTCTCAAAGTCAAGCTGGCCAACTTCAGCGCTACGACTCGTTAGTACAAATCTAAAGTTCTGGAATAACTCATCAAAGAATGTAAATGCATTTGAGGGGGAGTATGTAGATACTCTTCGAGTCAGGAATCTTCGATCCCTTGATACACGTTTGTATTACACCGCTACATACACCTTTAAGATAATCGGCCAGCCAACGAGCGCGGCAAGCATTGCGCCAGTTGCTCAAATTTCAAGCGGCACACAGGTTAAGCACAACGATATTGGTCGCTTACCTGCAGCAACAATTTCGTCTGCAAATATCACAATCAACGCTACTATTTCAAAGGCAGTGTCTAGTGCTGTCACCCAAAGCTCTGGAAAAACCCAACTCAACTACACGATCACGTTAACAAATAACTCTTCTGGTGCAGTTATTTTCGATCAAGTAGTGGATTCACCATCTTCACTCTTGACCTATGTTGCTGGATCTGTCCGTCTTGCAACGGCAGCAACGGCAGAACCATCATTTGACGCAAATGGAAAGCTAATTTTCTCTCAACCAATTTCAGTAAATGCGAACAGCTCAAAAACTTTAACTTACACGATGGTAGAAAAGACAGCATGTACTATTTCGGGAAGCTTCTCTTTCCAAAATAGCGCGACGGCCGCCATTGGTTCTCTAGTAGTTGGATCTGGCCCTGCAACATACTCACTCACTACTGCTGCCGGCATCTGTGGAAATAGCACCCTGGATACCGCCACCACTGTCAACCAGACCCTTCCGATTGATGTTGCAACTCTTCCTGCAACCTCTATTGCCAATACCAGTGCAACAATCAACGGTACTGTCGATCCAAACTCAAACTCTGGACAGATAATCTACTTTGAGTGGGGAACAAGCCCTACGTTATCGACGTTTACTTCAGAAAATGTGGGAACAACTGGTTCTGGTAGCGTGCCAGTTGCATCAAATAAATCTCTCACTGGTCTCACAAGTGGAACTGTCTACTATTACAGAATTCGCGTGGGATCTGTATACGGTGAGATTCTCTCCTTCATCACAACCCAGCCAGTGGCTGCGCCAACAGCAATTACCGATCCAGCAACCTCTGTCTCATCATCTAATGCAACTCTGAATGGAACAGTGGACCCAAATCAGACACCTGTCACAGTTGAGTTTCAGGTGTGGAAGACAGGAACAGATACAGTCACAGTATTGATGACGGATGACCCAACTCAGCCCCTTGAAACTCGCGAACAACAGGCTGCATATAACCCTTACCTTCAGCTCTCTGGATCATTTCCTACCCAAGTTTCTATCAACTTAACCGATCCGTACTATGGATTGTCGGGCTTTGTTAATGCGAACAATACGATTTATTATCGGGTTCGTCTGAAGAATGTATCAACGAGTGCATACATCAATGCATCAGAGATACGTCAATTCACTCTCACTACTTACTATCCGCAGGTAATTACTTTTAACTCAATTAGTGACATTACCTTCGGAGACAGTGCTCCAACAATCTCTCCTACCTCGGATATCTTTGGTTCTAACATTACATATGGCTCTGGGACACCGGATGTCTGTACTGTAAGCAGTTCAGGTGCCATTACGATTATCAAGGCGGGCATTTGTACTATTACAGCCGATCACCCAGGTGGTTTTAACGCTGGAGATAGCCGCTACTACGAACCCGCCACACAAAAGGTTCAGTCATTTAATGTTGGACTCAAGGCGATCACAATAACTGCAGCGGCAAAGTCTAAAAACTTTGGTGATTCTGATCCCTCTCTCACATATTCGATTACTTCGGGAGCGTTGATTGGTTCAGATACCATAACAGGAACTTTAAATCGCGCTCCTGGTGAATCAATTGGTACTTACCTCATTAGTCGAAATACTCTCACACCGGGAAATAACTACGACGTCACATATGTTGGTGCAAATTTAACAATTAGCGCCAAGGTCATCACCGTCACCGCTGCTGCAAAGAGTAAAGTTTATGGATCTTCAGATCCGGTTCTGACATATACATCAACACCTTCACTTAATGCAGGCGACACCTTCACGGGAACCTTGAGTAGGACTTCAGGAGAAAATGTTGGTCAATACCCGATAAATCTTGGTTCTTTGGCTCTACCTGCGGGATACACCCTCACTTATGTGGGAGAGACTCTCACTGTCACTGCAAAACCTTTGACAATTACAGCTGATAGCAAGAGCAAGAATGCTGGTGACTCAACACCCACATTTACCTTCCAATCAAGTGGACTAGTGGGTTCCAACACTGTTGGAAGTGTTACCTATAACTTCTCTTCCGGCAGCTACTCCAGTAACACCACACCACCAACTGTCGATGGTGCGTACACGATTACGCCATCTGCTGCTAGCTTCACTAACGGATCAGCTGGCAACTACACAATTACCTATGTGACTGGCACCTATACGATTACGAGTCTGCAGAGCCAGACACTTACCTGGACGACTATAGGAAATAAAACCTATGGATCGGCCGCATCAGCGACCGTGGTCTCTAGCCGTGGTCTTACCCCAGTTACAGTGGTCAGCAATACGACATCAATATGTACTGTCCCTAACTCATCTTCCTCGGGTGCCACGGTGACACTTCTACGAGTAGGAGTATGTGAGCTCAAGGCGAGCCAGGCAGGAGATAGCACCTACGGTCCTGCCTCAGATGTCATCGAAACCTTCACGGTTACAGCAGCGCCATTGGTTATTACAGCTTCTTCTCCTACAGGGGTTCGAGTAGGCGATGCCGTTCCTATGATAACTGCCAGCTACTCTGGGTTTGTAAACTCTGAGAACAGCTCAAATTTGAGTACTCTTCCTACTTGTACGACAACATATACAACCTCATCTGCTGCAGGTAGTACTGAGACAACTTCATGTTCAGGAGCAGTGGCGACTAATTACACAATTTCTTACGTCGCAGGTTCTTTGACTGTGGCTGCAGCCAATAATGGAAATTCAAATAACAATGCTCCTGCTCCAATTGTGAAGCAGAAGACGACGATAAGTTGGAGTAATCCTGAGGCTATAACTGAAGGAACCCTGCTAGGTGTCAGAGAGCTGAACGCAATTTTTAGTGTCCCTGGTGTCTGTACTTATACTCCTCCACTAGGAACTCTCCTTCCAGTAGGAAATCACACGCTATCTGTAACTTGCGTTCCAACAGATGGAACAAATTACGAACCGCTGACAACTACTGTCACTATTCAAGTAAAGCCAATAAAGAAGAAGGCAACCATTCTCTGGTTTAACCCACTTCCAATTACTAATCCAACGCCATTAAGCGGAACGCAACTCAATGCAAGGCCAAGCGTTCCAGGCTCTCTTGAGTACACCCCAAAGTTGGGAACAATTCTTGATCCGGGCACCCATATCTTGAATGTAAAGCTAAAGCCAACTGATCCTAACTTTGAAGAACTTGAGGCCAAAGTTTCCATCTTGGTCAAGAGCAGGCCGTTAGATCCTAAGAACCCAGAACCTTCTAACCCTGGCAAACCTAACGAACCGGCAATGCCAGAAGTGAAGGAGCCTGTTGCTCCAACCAAGCCTGCAAAGGAGGCTAGCCCTGCTGCGATTCCAGAGGCAAAGAATGCACCAGTCCTGCAGACTGCAGGTAAGGCTGCTGAGGTAATCACAATCACTCCAAATGAAGAGAAGACCGGCATTGTTGTCTCCTCAGCGGATTGGTCTCTTGCCATTAGTTCAACAACAAAGTTTGTTCAGGGCAATACAGCAGATTCCTCGGCCCGAGTTGTAATTGAAAAGGGAAATACAGTTACTACAAGTGGTACTGGCTTTAAACCTTTTAGCCAGGTAGACGTCTATGTTTACTCAACGCCAACGTGGCTGGGAGCAGTAATCACGGACTCTCTTGGTAACTTCACAACGACGCTGCCAATGCCAGTAGCCCTCCCAGAAGGCGATCACACCTTCCAAGCTGAAGGTTTAACGCCAGATAACTTACAGAGAACTGCAGCGGTTCCAATTACATTGGTGCCAGCTATAGCAACTGGAAAGCCGGGCGAGCTTCGCTTTGAAGTTTACTTTGCAATGAACTCTGTAGTTATTACAAAGGCTGAGGCAGCGAAGATTTCGCGTAATGTGAAGAGCGCCCTCTCTAAGGCTGCAAAGGGTGCCAAAATTACAGTGAAGGTTGTTGGATGGGTTCAACCGAACCCGAACCCAGGAGACATCAAGTATCTCTCAACCTACCGTGCAAAAAATGTTGCATCGATGATGCGCAAGCTCGGTCTCAAAGGAAGTTACACACTTAACTTCCCTGGTCTTGAAAAGGACAACATTCCATCTGCTCGCCATGCATCAGTGGTGATTAAGTGGAGTAAATCTAAGTAAGAATCAGATTGCAAAAGAAGAGAACCCCGTCTCATATGAGACGGGGTTCTCTTCTTTTGGAGGAATGAAATTAAGAAGCTTGTGTGATGTGTGTGATTCCGCGGCGGTTGAGAATCAAATCGCGATCATCTTCTGATAGTCCGCCCCAGATTCCGTATGGCTCCTGCACTGCAAGTGCTTGCTCGCGACACTTGAGAAGAACTGGGC
>CAZXVL010000067.1:2618-6268 GCA_964644425.1 uncultured Candidatus Planktophila sp. | reverse complement strand
CATCTAATGTCACAGCTGTCTCAGGTGCTTCTTATACCTCTTATGCATATTGGGTATCGCTGCAATCAGCCCTGACAAAGGCAGGTTGGTTGTAATTTGTGGCAATAGCGCGCGGGGTTTACGAGATCGAGGTATGGGGAACCATCCTCTTTATCGATGCCGCCTCTAGGGTTATTGATCGATCAGGTATTGATGCTGCAATTGAAAGTGTCACTGAGTTTGCACACGAAGTAGATCGCAAATTTTCTACATATAAAGAAGATAGTTTTATCTCTCGCCTTCGCCGTGGCGAGATTGAGATTGGTCAATGCCCTGCTGATGTGCAGGAAGTCTGGGATGCATGCCAAATCGCTAAGTACTTAAGTGGCGGCGCATTTGATCCGTGGGCTGTGGCCGGTGGCTTTGATCCATCAGGGTATGTAAAGGGATGGGCGGCAGATCGCATTGCCGCTAGCTTGTTACAGGCAGGCTGTGGCCATATTCAGGTTAATGCTGCAGGCGATATCACTCTGCGCGGTGGCAATCTGCTTGAATCAGGTGAAGTTGAGCCATGGAAAGTCGGAGTTGTTAATCCCGATAATCGCCACGAAGTTCTGCGCATCTTTGAAATCTTTGATGGCGCAATTGCAACATCAGGTACATACGAGCGTGGCGCTCACATCACAGATCCCTTTACAGGAGTCATCGCAATTGGCGCAGCCTCTGCCACAGTGATTGGACCCGATGGTGGGTTAGTCGATGCGATGGCAACCGCGCTGATGGTCACAGGCGACGCGGGCGCACAGCTCTTTGCACAACCTGAATTAGCACTGTACTCAGCATGGTGTATTGATCGTGGCGATAGTGGCGCGTGGGGCGTTGGCCCTTTATTTAGTGACGAGATTGCAGCGCAAGAGCTTTAAGCAGATGCGCGGTTGAGAATATTGATCTCAACTTCGCTTAAGTGAACAATCTCTGCAATTTCATGTAATTGCTCGACCGTACGAGCAGATGCAATCGGTGTTGATACTGCAGGATTAGATCGCAACCAAGCCAGAGCAATAGCAGATGGTGACGAGTGATGTGCCTTTGCGATATCAAGTAGCGCATCAACGACAGCCCAACCGCGATCTGTTTGATACTCCTTCACACCTTCGGCACGCACGGATTCAACAGTGAGCCCCTTGCGATACTTGCCAGATAGAAATCCGCGAGCGACTCCGTAGAAAGGTATTGCGCTGATCTGATTGCGAGTTATGACATCTTGCTGCTCGCCCTCAAATGGCTGGCGGTCCATCAAGTTATAGCGATCTTGTAGTGCGATATATGAAGGCAGACCATGTTCTGCTGCGATATCCAAAGCCTCTTGCAGGCGAGCACCTGTGTGTTGTGATGCTGCGATGTAGCGAACCTTGCCCTCTTGAATCAATTGCGCATAAGCACCTAAGGTCTCGGCGATAGGAACTTCTGGATCATCTTTATGTGAGTAATAGATATCGATGTAATCGGTGCCAAGGCGTGCCAATGAATCATTACAAGCGGCGATGATGTTCTCGGGGCGAAGGCCTGGGCGCTTTGATGAAAGGGCGACCTTGGTGGCAATCACCAGATCTTCACGCTTATGGCCGGCCATCCAGCTGCCGATGATCGTCTCGGATTCGCCTCCTGCGTTGCCAGGCTTCCACTCGCTATAGACATCGGCTGTGTCGATGAAGTTGCCTCCATGGCCTCTATACGCGTCTAGAACGGCGTGTGAGCCCTCTTTATCGGCGCTCCAGCCAAAGACATTGCCTCCAAGGCAGAGTTCGTGGACAACAAGGTCGGTCTCAGGCAGATTGATCATGGCGGTAAGCCTAACGCGCCTGCGAGGGTATGGCCCGGTGAGGATAAGAACGGTGAGGCAGAATGGCGCCATGAGCATCTGGGTCTGTGGCGAGGTATTGATCGACATGATTCCGGTGGCCCCAGGGTCACAGGATCGAACACCGCATGTGGGTGGTGGGCCTGCAAATACAGCAAAAGCACTTGCTCGTCTAGGTCACGATGTTCACTTCATCGATGGGATCTCTAGCGATCAATACGGTGTGATGGCACGTAAAGAGTTGGCAGATGATGAGGTCAAGTTAGATCTCGCGCTCGCTAGCGATAAGCCAACATGTCGCGCGATTGTCTCACTCAGCGAAAGCGGCGGGGCATCCTACGTATTTGAAATTGAAGGAACTGCAACTTTTGATTTCTCACTCGATTGGTTGCCAGATCCATCTCGTTTCAAACCACAGGTGTTACATATCGGAACTCTTGTAACAGTGATTCAACCAAGTGCCGATGTTCTCTATGACTGGGCGTTAAACGTTGCAGAGTTTGCACCGATTGTCTTTGATCCCAATATTCGTCCATCTGTCATGGGTGATCGCGATCTCTATGAAGCATCAGTTGAAAAGTGGGCAGCAATCTCAACTGTTATCAAAGTCAGCGATGATGATCTCGCATGGCTCTTTCCGGATAAGAGCATCGAAGAAGTTGCTAACCGTTGGGTTGCAGATGGAGCAGCGCTTGTTGTTGTTACTCGTGGAGCCGATGGCATCACTGGCTATACGGCAGAAGGTGCAGTATCGGTTGATGGAGCAAAGATTGTTGTTGCAGATACTGTTGGAGCCGGTGACACAGTGGGTGCAATCATTGTTGAAGCGATGGTTGAAAAGGGCATCATGGCGCTGACTGGCGAGGTACTTGCTGATACCCTCACACGCGCAGCAACTGCTGCAGGAATTACATGTTCACGTAAGGGTGCGCAGCCTCCTTATAAGCACGAGCTCATCAATGCTTAACCTCAATTTTATTAAGGGCTGATAATGCAATTTATAGATGATGCAGAATTTCAGGTAGCGATCGACCTCGATGGTGGAGGACGTATTGCATCATTGAAGTGGCGGGATCTTGAATTTACAGTTCCCTTTCGCGGACAGGTGCATACATATGGCTGGTATCCAATGGTTCCGTGGGCTGGGCGCATTAAAGATGGCTTGATTACATCGCCTACAGAAGGTGAATTTCAGCTGCCTACAGTCCTTGATCCCCCTAATGCACTCCATGGCTTTGGCCTGACAATGTCATGGCAAGAGATCGGCCCTGGTCGCTCATTACTGCATCTACCCAAGCCTTATGGCGGAGCAACTGTCGAGCAGACTATTGAAGTATTAGATGATGCAATTCGTTGGTCACTTGAATACGATGCCAATGGTTGCGATCTACCTGTGTGGCTTGGAATGCATCCATGGTTTGCGCGCGACCTAGGTGTCGGTGGCAGCGCTGAGATTGAGTTTAGCGCAGGCAAAATGTTAAAGCGTGTTGATGGTCTGCCTACCGGTGAAATCATTGAGCCAACGCCGCAACCTTGGGATGATGCATTTACGGATGTGCGCGGAATCCCTGCAGTTATCTATGAAGATGTTGCACGTATTGATATTGAAACCGATGCTCCATGGTGGGTTGTCTACACAGAAGATCCAGAAGGAATCTGTATCGAGCCACAGACTGCGCCCCCTGATGCTGCAAACTTAGGTATATCAGGTGAGCATTACATCGAAGCGCTCTATACCTTTACTGAGATTTAAAGCTGTGAGGGATTAAGAGAGAACATCTTTAGTCGTAAAGCGGCTATAAGCGGCAGA
>CAZXVL010000067.1:0-2518 GCA_964644425.1 uncultured Candidatus Planktophila sp. | reverse complement strand
GCAGCAAGTCCCATCAATGAAATCGTGACATATGTTGCAACGAGTGCAATACGAATAAGCGCCTGTGGTATCGAGATCACATCACCTGATAGCAAGGTGACAGGTCCCACAGGAAAGAGTGCGATGCCGATGAGTATTCCTGAGATCATCAGGGTTGAGGTTGCCGCGATTGCAAAGACTGTTGCACCGATGAATTTCACAAAGAGCAGTCGAATGCGACTCACAGGTGCGATCAAGAGATAACGCAGGGTTCCTGTGCTTGCCTCCCCTGCAATCGTGTCTCCGGCAACGACTCCCATAGTCAGGGGCAAGAAGAGCGGAATAGCCAAGATCATTGCGGTAAAGCCAACAAAGAGGCCATTCTGGCTGACGCGATCTAAGAACGGTGGGCCTTCACCAGGAGGAACTGCTGAGCCTGAGAGCTGAACTGCGATAGCGAGGAAGATGGGGATTGCCGCAATCGCCCCCAACATCGCCCATGTGCGACGGCGGCGAAAGAGGACTGAGAGCTCAGAGCGAGTGAAGGTGGCAAGACCTGTCAGGGCATTAACCTGCGACATCAAAGCCCTCCCCGGTCAGTGAGACAAAGCGCTCTTCGAGTGCTGGGGCAGCAAGTGAGAAGCCGTTAATGCGAACGCCTGCCTTAACAAGGGCCTCAACGATTGTATGTGCCTCAATAAATCCAGCTGCAATATCTGCCCGTACAGTCTTGCCTTCAACGCGTGCCTCAATATCGAGTGAATTAAGAGTTCTAATTGCTGCATCGCTATCAGGTGTATCAATTACCAAGTTAAGGATCTCGCTATGTGCCAGATCTTCAAGAGATCCTTGAGCAACAATTTTTCCTGCACTCATCACTGCAAGGTGTGTGCAGATCTGCTCAATCTCAATTAACAAATGACTTGAGATAAAGATGGTGATGCCTTGCGCATTCAGAGATCGAATCAGAGAACGGACTTCGCGAGTTCCTTGTGGATCAAGACCATTGGTCGGTTCATCTAAGATCAAAAGTTTGCGCGGTTGCAAGAGTGCATTTGCAATACCAAGGCGTTGTTTCATTCCTAATGAATATGCATGCACCTTCTTCTCTGCAGCTTGTGTCAGACCAACAGTTGCAAGTGCTTTCTCAACGCGTTCATTGCGCGTCTTTGGATCTGCATTGCGATCTGCGCTATCAAAGCGAATTAAGTTATCGCGCCCTGAAAGGTAGGGATAGAACGCTGGACCTTCAACGAGTGCTCCAACATCGGGTAGTGCTTGCGCAATCTCATCGGGAATCGAGTGTCCCAAGAGTGAAACTTCCCCTGAAGTTGCTTCAGCAAGTCCAAGCAAGATGCGAATTGATGTTGTCTTACCTGATCCATTAGGTCCGAGAAAACCGAAGATCGATCCAACTGGAACTGCAAGATCTATATGATCAACTGCGTTCTGGGTACCGAAAGTCTTTACAAGCCCGGAGGTTGCAATCGCTAATTCAGTAGGACTCACTTGGTAGCGGCTACTTCAAGCAGGCGCGCTACAGTCACAGAGCCTGCGTAAACATCACCACTATCTGCAATAAAGATATTCAGAAGTGCCGATGTGAAGACGCGACCGCCCTCCACCTTCTTAGTTAAATCGAGGTAGAGATCGTTATTGCCAATAAGGGCTGAAAGCTCTGCTGGAAGCTGCTCTGACTCAATTGTGGCAACTGCGCCCCAGCCTTGAGCCTTCAAAGCATCAAGCTCGGCGCGTACTTCAGACTCTGTAAGAGGAAGTGACTGCTTTGAGGCTTCTGCCTCAAGCTGCGCACGAGTAGGTAGTGCGCGCTCGATAACACGTGTTCCCACTGGTGGAACGAACTCGAAGTTTGATGCAGCAGGTGTCTCAAATGTGATTTCTGTAAATGTCACATTAAATGCAGGCGCAGTCTTTCCCTTTGCATAGACGGCTGCTGCAAGTGGGAGGCCATTTGCGCCATCAATAAAGATTGTTGCATATGAAATCAAGGTGTCATCAGAGTTTGGTGTCACTGTTAATTGATAGACGCCACGTCCTGCAATCTTGGCATCTGTGCCAACTGCAATCGTTGCATCTGGTCCTGCTTGCGCAAGGATGAACTCTGCAGCAGCTGCAGGTGATGTGTAATCAAATGGAATCTCTGACTTATATGTATCAAAGAGGTCTCGAGCTTCGCGCTCTGCTGCCGCCTCTTCGCGTGGATCGATCACTGACTTTTCAGCAAGTGACTTACCAGCATCGTATGCCCACAACTGATCTCCGTTGCGAATGTAATCGCGCTCAGATAAGAGATCGAGAACTTGTAGACGAACCTTTTCCGCACCATCAACATAGATATTTGCAGTATGTGTTCCTGCGAAAAATTCGAGAGCAAGAGCGATCTCACCTTGTGCACTTGCCTTAGGTAAGAAGTCACCCATCTCCTTAGGCATCTTCTTTGCCATCTCATCAATCATGGACTGAGAGATATCAGGAACGATATTCATTGGAGGAAGTCCCATATCGGCCTTCTTCACAA
>CAZXVL010000066.1:3451-6291 GCA_964644425.1 uncultured Candidatus Planktophila sp. | reverse complement strand
TCGATCCAGCTAAGGTCACACGTTCTGCTCTTCAGAATGCAGCATCAATCGCAGCCCTCTTCATTACAACAGAGGCAGTTATTACAGATAAGCCAGAGCCAAAGGGTGCGCCAGTACCTCAGGGTGGCGGAGACATGGATTTCTAAAGCAAAAGTAATCCATTAAGCGTAAGAAGAGGTCGCCGATTAGTATCGGCGGCCTCTTCTGCTTTACCCTAAGACCATGAAGACCTTCGATGCGCAAGCCATTGCACGTGATGCAGCTCTTGCTGAAGCAGAGTTTGCAACGCAGGTCGGCGACTTTATCTCTGTCGAATACGACGATGACAATCGCATTGCAACTTATCTATTTGCAGCAGATATCGCTGGCTATAAGGGTTGGCGCTGGGGAATCACAATTGCAAAGGTCGATGAAGATACAGACCCAACAATCTGTGATGTTGTAGTTCTTCCAGGCCCTGATTCACTTCTTGCACCCGATCACATTCCTTATCGCGAACGCATTCTTCCTGAAGACATCACACCTGGTGTGATTGTTCCAAGCCTTCTCGATGACACCCGCTTAGTTCCAGGAATCAATGCACTTGCACAAGATGAAGATCTCGATGCGACTCAGGTATTTGATCTCGGTTTGATGCGCCCACGCGTTCTCTCTATTGAAGGTCGCGATCAAGCATCAAAGCGTTGGTATGAATCTGACCGCGGTCCATCTGCGCCTCTTGCTGAGCAGGCTCCAAAACCTTGTAATTCTTGTGGATTCTTCGTCCCTCTTGCTGGCTCATTACGCTCATCATTTGGTGTCTGCGCGAATGCAATCGCACCAGATGACGCTCGAGTGGTCTCAGTCGATCACGGCTGTGGCGCGCATAGCGAAGCTACTTTGTAAGCTCAGCGAAAAACCAACTACCGCCCTTCTCATATCTTGAGTTAAACTTTTCCCCTGCCCGCACCCCTGCGGCTACACGAGTACTGATACAACTAAAGGAGTAATCACTATGCCTACAGGTCGCGTGAAATGGTTCTCCCTTGAAAAAGGTTTCGGCTTTATCGCATCCGATGAGGGTGAAGATGTTTATTTGGCAGCGACAGCCCTTCCTGCTGGCGTTCCAACAGTAAAGCCAGGCACAAAGCTTGAGTTCTCTGTTATTGATTCACGTAAGGGCCCACAAGCGATGTCAGTGCATATCGTTGATGCACCAGTGTCATTAGCTGAGAATTCACGAATCGGCAATGACGACCTCGCTGCAATGATTGAAGACACCATCAAGATTCTCGACAAGGTGGGCAATGGTCTTCGCCATGGTCGCCACCCATCAGGAACAGAGGCAGAGCGTCTTGGTCGAGTTCTTCGCGGTATTGCTTCACAACTCGAAGCTTAAATACTTATTACTTAGATACCTTCGCGTCTATTGCGACGGATTGAGTAACGAATTCCAACTAAACCTAGGACTGTTCCTACAAGGCATGTCCATACATATTTCATATCTGCATCGATCGCTAGCGCCACAATCGCTGCGCTCAACCAGCAGAGAGTGCCGATAGCGACTACAGTTACAACAGATTTAATGGATGAACCTTGTGTTCTTGTCATGGAAGTAGCCTAATGCGTAGACGAATAGATGAGAACGGTAGCTGGCGATCATTTCGCCATCGCAATTACCGAATCCTCTATCCAGCCAATGCGCTCTCCAATATCGGCACCTGGGCACAACGAGTAGCTCAAGATTGGCTTGTCCTAGAACTTACAGGTAATAGTGGAACAGCCCTAGGTCTGGTCACTGCAGTGCAATTTGCTCCAGTACTTTTCTTTAGCCTCCATGGTGGAGCACTCGCAGATAAGGTCAATAAACGAAAACTCTTAATCTTCACCAATATCTTGGCGGCGCTGTCGTGTTATGCAGTCGGGTTCCTTGTTGTCTTTGATGCAATCAAACTCTGGCATGTATTTCTAGGAGCGGCAGTCCTCGGAATCGCATCAGCAATCGATGCACCAATACGTATGGCATTTACCTCAGAGCTTGTGGGCCAATCAGATGTGGCCAATGCGGTAAGCCTCAACTCAGCTAATTTTAATGCTGGGCGCCTCTTTGGACCAGCTCTCTCAGGCTTTCTCATCGCAACATTCTCGACTGGGCCTTCCTTCTTAATTAATGCAACAACCTATCTCTTTGTGATTGGCTCGTTGCTTGCGATGCGGGAGAAAGACTTCTTCATCCATAAGAAGGAGGAGACGTTAGGAACAGTGCGTGAAGGCATTCGATACGCACTTGCTCGTCCAGATCTCTATGTCGTGATGTTGATGGTCTTCTTTGCGGCAACCTTTGGCCTTAACTTTCAGATCTTCAACGCACTCATGGCAACCGAAGTCTTCTACAAAGGTGCAGCTTCCTACGGATTGCTTGGAACATTTATTGCAGTGGGCTCCCTTAGTGGCGCGCTGATCAGCGCGCGTCTAGATAAAGTTCGAAATACACGTTTGATTATTAAGTTGGGTATGGTTTTTTCTACAGCAGTCATCGTTCTCTCAATTGCACCTAGCTACACAACCTATGCAATCTGGCTACCTATTTGTGGATTGACCGCCTTGACGATGCTCATCTCAGCAAACTCTTATGTGCAGACCCACTCTGATGCAGCTGTACGTGGACGAGTAATGGGTATCTACCTCCTTATCTTTATGGGCGGAACACCTTTTGGTTCACCTCTTATTGGTTTCTTGGCCGAAGCAGTTGGAGTTCGAGAGACCGTCGCAATCTGCGGTGGGATCTCTCTTGCCGCATCTTTGATTATTTGGGCAATCTTTAGACATAAGGTTGAAGCACCAGAAGATATGAGAGTTTC
>CAZXVL010000066.1:1843-3351 GCA_964644425.1 uncultured Candidatus Planktophila sp. | reverse complement strand
AATAGCAATCGCAATTAACGCTGGAACCATCAAATAAGCACGCGAGATATCAAACTTATCGCTTAATACTCCGAGCAAGAACGGTGCTGCACCGATGGCAATACCTGCAGCCACTGAGCTCTTACCAATTGCTAGCTCTGGCCTGTTATCACTATGGCTAATAAGTCGCAGTGATGTCAGTGCAAATTGCATTGAGATTCCGAGTCCACTGATCAGCAACATAAGAAGGCTGATTGCCAAAGTATGTGAGAACCAGAGACCGAAGAAGCCAAAGAGTTGAAGGCCAAGAATTGTCAGCAGTTGGTGATCGAGAGAGAGCTTATGCATGATGCGACCACCAAAGAAGCGGCCGATTCCCATACCGGTACCCAGTGCCATGATTGCGATGACGGAGATTGCATCTGATGCGTTCGTGCGTTCTTGAACGAGAGCTGCTGCCCAGAATGCTGTTGCGAACTCTGTTGAAATTGTTGCAATAAAGCCAATCCACGTAATCCAGAATGCAAGTGAGAGCTTTCCACTTTGTGGTCCATCACTTGTTGGCACGTGTGCTTCTGTCTTCTTTTCGCGACGGAAGAAGAAGAGATAGAGAGCAAGAGGAAGAATTACCATCAAACCAATGCGCCAGAAGTCAGGTGCTGTGCGGGCAATGGTGCCAATTGTGAAAGTTCCGAATACATATCCCACTGATGCAACACCGTTTGCTTGTGCTACAGCAAGTGGCGCCATTGCGCCGTAGTGGCCATTGAGTGATACAACAAATGAGTTGATAACAAGTGAGCAGCCATAGCCGGTAACAAGAGAGGCAAGGATTGTTAATTGAACTGGTTGGACAGTTGCAAGTGCGATTAAGCCTGCAGAGAAGATCACAAGTCCAGTCCAGCCAGCATTTGCGCGGCCTAGGCGATGGGCAATCCAGGGCAGAGTTAAGCCAGCAAGAATTGATGCGATTCCCATTGCGGTTCCGTGAAGGCCTGCAACAGTTCCAGAAGTTCCTTGATCATCTTGTAATAGCGGCTGGGCTGGACCAAAGCCGCCTAGGAAGAAGTTAACAACAAGAGTTTGAAGGGCAATAGTCCAGAAGAAGCTATCGCGCTTTAATTTCGCTGGCATTATGAAAGCTGGCTGACGACATAATCAATCGATGCAGTAAGAGCATCGATATCAGATGGGTCAATAGCTGGGAACATCGCAACGCGAAGCTGATTCTTTCCAAGCTTGCGATAAGGCTCTGTATCAACAATTCCATTTGCACGAAGTGCAGCAGCAACCTTTGTTGCATCAATTGCATCATCAAAGTTAATGGTTCCAATGACGTTAGAACGCTGTGCAGGATCAACAACGAATGGAGTTGTGTAGCTTGTCTTCTCAGCCCAACCGTAGAGGCGTGATGCTGAATCTGCAGTGCGATCTGTTGTGAACTTAAGTCCACCGTTCTCATTCATCCAATTGATCTGATCAGCAAGGAGCATGAGAGTGACGAGTGCTGGTGTGTTGTATGTCTGATC
>CAZXVL010000066.1:0-1833 GCA_964644425.1 uncultured Candidatus Planktophila sp. | reverse complement strand
AGATATGGAATTAACTGCCGGGGGACTTTTATCTACCTGTGCAATGCAAAATTGGACTCCGGTTATTATCGTGAGTTTTCGATAGCTGTGCCCAGATCAAAGAATGCTGGGATCCAACGACCTGATGCTTTGATCTTCTCTGCGCGCTCGATTGCAGCAGGGCTCATCAGTGCAAGCCAGAGGCCGCCATCTGATGCAAAAGATTTCTGTGGAGCAAAGTAATAGGTGTCAAACTCTTTCGCATCCACATGCAGACCGCCTGCAGCCGATGTTGCATCAACCAAGACAAGTGCTCCATCTGTTCCTGCAGGGCGCTTGATTGGCATAGCAACACCTGTAGAAGTCTCGTTATGTGTGAGGGCGTAGACATCGATGCCATCTTCTTGAACTGCAAGTGGATGAGTACCTGGCTCTGACTTAATAACTGATGGTTCACCAAGGAATGGTGCCTCTTTTGAGGCAGCTGCAAACTTAGATGAGAACTCGCCAAATACAAGGTGCTGTGAACGGTTTTCAATGAGACCAAAGGTTGCGATATCCCAGAATGCAGTTGATCCACCGTTGCCTAGGACTACTTCATATCCTTCAGGAAGGTTAAAAAGTGATGACAAACCTTCGCGCACATTCTTAACGACGTTCTTTACCGGCTTCTGGCGGTGAGATGTTCCAATGACAGAGTTACCTGAGGCAATCAACGATGCAAGTGCTTCTGGGCGAACCTTCGAAGGTCCTGCGCCAAAACGTCCATCACGTGGCTTGATATCTGCTGGAATTACAATCTCTGCGCTCATGGGCTAAGACTACGGGTAGTACCTATTAAGCGCCCAATCAGCAGCAGTGTTGAGTCGCTCATAGCGAAGGCGATCATGAAGACGTGAGTAACGTCCCTGCCAAAATTCAATACTTAGCGGTAACACGCGGAACCCGCCCCAATGTGGTGGACATGGAACATCGCTGCCTTCAGGCCACTTCTGTGCAGCACCTTCATAACGTTGCTCTAACTCTTCGCGTGATGAAAGCGGTGACGATTGCGCTGATGCCCACGCACCGATGCGTGAAGACCATGGACGCGTTGCAAAGTACGCCTCTGATTCTTCGCGAGAGATGCGAGATGCAAGACCACTAATTGTGACTTGTCGCTCCATTGCATACCAAGGAAAGAGCAGAGTGACTTGAGCGTTCATTTCAATAGCTTGACCTTTGCGAGAGTTGTAATTTGTAAAGAATGTAAATCCACCCTCACTAATGTCTTTGAGTAATACTGTGCGAGTTGTAATTGCATCGTTTCCATCGGCATCAGCACTTAAAGTTGAGAGCACCATCGCATTGGCTTCAACAATGTATTCATTGCCTGCTGCCTCATGAAGCCAGGTCGCAAAGGAGGCGAAGGGATCATCGCCCATAGTGGTCAGCCCTTCCTGGCCATAGCTACGGCGCATCTGGGAGATTGCTTGGCGGGTAAGGCCTGAAGGGGTATCTGCGCTCATAGGTGTATCGAACCTCACTTTGGCGATGAGTGCATCTTCGCTGCCTTTGGTCGCCACCACCCCTGCCGCGGGTGCAGAATTGGCTTTAGGATTTAGCGCAGGTATTTAGAGCAGCGCTCATAGTCGGGGAGTACACAATGTCAGATGATTTCAAGCCAGGTCTCGAAGGCGTCATTGCATTTGAGTCAGAGATCGCAGAGCCAGATAAAGAAGGTAGCGCTCTTCGCTACCGCGGCGTTGATATTGAAGATCTCGTATGCCGTCTTCTGCTTGAAAAAAAAAAAGGACTTCTAGTTGATGATGAGTTCAACCCAGGCATGCCAAATGCAGAGCCATTCACACTGCC
>CAZXVL010000065.1:0-6383 GCA_964644425.1 uncultured Candidatus Planktophila sp. | reverse complement strand
GAACAGCCTTAGTGCCATCCTTCTGACGTGCAGCTTCTGCAACGCGAACGTTTGCACGAACTGCAAGCCACATGCCGTTATAACCCACGAGGGCAGAGAAGCCTGCGCCTACGAGGAAGAAGAGCGAGCGCCCAATTCGAAGTGAATTGTTATCGGCAGGAAGTGCGAAGAGTAGGAAGAAGACGATTCCTACAAAGAATGAAAGTGTGCGGAACTGGCGGTGCAGATATGCAGCGGCGCCTTCCTGAACAGCACCTGCGATCTCGCGCATCTTCTCGGTTCCCTCGCCTTGGGCCAGGACCTGAGCGCGTAGAGCGAAGGCAATACCGAGGGCGATTAAGGCCACTGCCAGTACTGCGAAGGTGATATTGAGGTTATTTCCTGTGACCTCTGGGGTCTGGGTATTGAGAGCAGCAAGCACTCGCATGTTTCTCCTCCGTTGGAGATTCAGGGCGCGGGCATGATGCCTCGCGCGCAACTGGGGCGAGTCTACATATACATATCTATTAGGGAAGGAAAATCAGGAAAATAGATGTGAATTACGCGCGAAGCCAGACGGTGGTCGCTGGCGGCAGGTCATTGCCCTGAGTCTCAACCCCATGGATCAGGAAGATGCCCGCCTCGGCCAATGGGCCTGATGAGTGGATGACCTCACCGACGCCGGCAAAGTTGTAATGGTTTCGGCCGAAGTTGGTGATGCAATGCCATCCATTAGGACGTGAGAAGTGGAGGACATTGGCATCGCTGGTCTTATGCCAAGTCAGCTCTTCTGCCGCTACAAGGTTCTTTCGTAAAGCCAGAGCCTTACGGAAGATCTCGAGCGGAGAATTTTCAACACCGGATTCAGCCTCAACAGACTTTTCTGCAAACCACTTTGGTTGTGGAAGATGGGCACCACCTGTGCCGAAACCAAATGATGTGCCAGAACGAGTCCAAGGAAGTGGAACGCGACACCCATCGCGACCTTTATCAACCTTATGATTACGCAAATATTGTGGATCCTGAATCTGATCTTCAGGGATATCAAGAACTTCATGAAGACCAAGTTCTTCGCCTTGATAGATATAGGTGCAACCAGGAAGTGCCATGATTAACATCGATGCAGCAAGTGCGCAGCGAACTCCCATTTCCTCATCAAGTGGACTTGTTGCTCCACCTGAGTTCTTCCAACGGATGCGATCTACCGATGTAAGGAGACCATACTTTGTAGCAGGGCGCATCTGATCATGGTTATTAAGACACCATGTAGAAGATGAACCTTGCACCTTAGCAGCTGATATTCCTCGATCAATTACAGTTTTGAATTCATGGGCATTGAAGTTTGCTTCGAGCAACTCAAAGTTAAAAGCTTGACCTAACTCTTCAGGACTTGCATATAGTGCTAAGCGATCAGCTGGAACATATGCCTCAGCAACCGCAACACGTGGTGGGTCATATTGATTAAATAACTGGCGCCACTCTTTATAAATTTCATGCACTTCATCGCGATCAAAGAGGATGTTATCTCCGGGCTTGCGATTGGTAAGGTCTGGATAACGATCTTGATCTTTAAGAGGTTCTGATAAATCTTTCTTGAGAGCGTGCGCAACATCGATACGGAAGCCATCAACACCACGATCTGCCCAAAACTTAAGAGTCTTAAGGAAATCTTCTTCAACCTCTCGATTATCCCAGTTAAAATCAGGCTGTTCAGGGGCGAAGAGGTGGCAGTACCACTGGTTATGTTTTCCGCCGTATGCACTCTCATGTGTCCAGGCGCTAGGTGCAAAGTGTGAAGGCCAGTTAGTTGGGGGAAGTTCACCATTAGCGCCCTTGCCATCGCGGAAGATGTAGCGATTACGGGCTGCAGAGCCTGGCTCAGATGCAATTGCCTCTTTAAACCATTCGTGCAGATTAGATGAGTGGTTAGGCACGATATCTACAAAGACTCGAATTCCAACTTCATGTAACTTTGAAAGCATCTCATCAAAATCGTCAAGTGTTCCAAGTTTTGGATCCACATCTCGATAATCATCAACATCGTAGCCGCCATCTGCAAGAGCTGATGGATAGAACGGAGATAACCAGACCGCATCGATATTGAGTGATGAGAGGTAATCAATCTTTGATGTCACACCTTTGAGATCACCAAGACCATCACCGTTGGAATCTTTAAAGGAGCGTGGGTAGATCTGGTAGATAACGGCTTGACGCCACCAATCTTTATCAAGTGTGAGACCCATCGCGGTGAAACCCTTCGCCCTTGTTATTTGCAGTTTTTTGCATATTCTTGGCGTATTGTGTCAGGAATAGTTGAGATTGCGAAGAGGGCTGGAGTATCTCCCGCCACAGTTTCTCGCGCACTTCGCGGAATGCATCATGTAAACGAGCGCACCCGTAAGAAGATCATTGAAGCGGCCCAGGAGTTGGATTATCCAATTCGCCCAGATCTTCTGCCTCGTAGCGAAGGTGGCAAAACAAATACGATCGGTGTTATCGCACCCTTTATCTCGCGCTGGTACTTCTCTCAAGCTATTGCAGGTGCCGAACAAGCCCTTCGAGAAGCGGGAATGGACTTGTTGCTATATAACTTTGCACAAGTTGAAGCGCGTCAGCGAGTCTTTCAGCAGAAGAAACTAGTTGGAAAGGTTGATGGCTTGATTGTCATCTCACTTCCTCCCACAGAGAAAGAGTTCGACCAAATCCTTGGTTTGGGAATTCCCGTTGCATTGCTTGGCACGGCAGATTCACGATGTTCAAGTGTGTCAATTGACGATGTAGAAGGCGCCGAAGTAGCTACAGAGCACCTCATTGAAAAAGGTCATCGCGAAATTGCAATTATGGCTGGTCAGATTGAGAAGGATTACAACTTTAATGTCTCATCTGATCGTAAACGGGGTTTCTTGCAGACATTGGCCAGGAATGGCCTTGATTTCAATCCTGCCTTTGAGTTAACAGCGAATTTTGATAGCCATACTGCTGAACTTGCAATGGATGAGCTACTCACACGGAAGAAATTACCCACTGCAATTTTCTGTGAATCCGATGAGATGGCCTTTGGAGTTCTCCAATCCCTTCGCAAAAAGGGCTTGCGTGTGCCAGAGGATATCTCAGTCATTGGTTATGACAACCATGAGTACTCAAATGTTTTGGGACTAACTACAATTGCTCAACCTGTGCAGTTTTTGGGGCAGCTTGCAGCGACTCAGATCATGGCAAAAATTGAGAAAAGTGAATCGCAATTGGCACAGATTAAGGTCCCAACCAACCTTGTTGTGAGAGATTCAGTAGCTGAAATTAACTAATCTCTCTTATGAATTTGCTCGCTCTTTGATGATTGAACGAATATTAAAGAAAAGAACTGGGGTAACAGAGAGAAAGAGCACTATAGCTAGCGCAGCACCTTTACCTTGGTCATACTGAACAAAGGTTCGTGCATAGATTTCGTTGGCCAGGACATTGGTTCCGAAGTTTCCACCTGTCATAGTTTCAACAATGTCAAAGAGCTTCAAAGCACCAACAACTTGGGTTGCCAGGACAACAACAAAAGTTGTCTTCACCATTGGAAATGTAACGTATTGAAATTGAGCAAATCCGCCTGCTCCATCTAAAGCCGATGCCTCAACAATGTCTTTTGATACTGCTTTGATAGCAGCAGAGAAAATCACCATAGCAAAGCCCATCTGAGTCCACACGAGGATGACCATCAACAAGAAGGTATTGAGGGGTTTGCTCAGCATCCAATTAACAGGTTCGCCACCAAAGAAAGTCCATACTGCGTTGAGCAAACCAATTTGAACCTCGTCGCTGCGGTATTCGTATATGAATTTCCAAATGACCGAGGCCCCAACAAATGAGATAGCCATGGGGGCAAAGAGAAGAGATTTAGGTATGGATTCGCTTTTCATCTTGTTAAGCAAGACTGCAAGAATTAGACCTAATCCGGTTGTAAAGATTGGGGCTACTACCAACCAGAGCAGTGTATTTCTCATCATTACAGCAACACTTGGATCATTGAGCATCCATTTGTAATTATCGAGTCCAATAAAGTCAGTAGAGTCAGGCCCTAAAAAACTGAAATAGAGTGTTTGAAATCCTGGTGCGACAATTCCAATAGCAAGCAACAAAAGAGCCGGGCCTACAAAGATTGTGATAGCTAAGTAGCGTGCTGTTCTTCCTTGAAATCTTCCTGCGATGAAGAATATTGTGCCGAGGACTACGAAGAAAGCAGATAATGCAGTGAACGCACCACTGAACTTAGAAAGGGAGGTGAAGAGAAATTCACCCATCGAATTACTTGACTGAGCCTGCGGTCAGTCCACGCACAAAGTAGCGCTGCAAGCTAAAGAAGACCACGAGTGGAACTGAAATCGTGATAAATGCACCAGCTGTGAGTGAGGTCCACGATGAACCGTATTGCCCAACTAGAGATGCCAACTTAGCGTTGATCGGCGCAACTTCTTCTGTGCCTCCAGCAAAAGTGAGAGCAACAAGGAGGTCGTTCCAGACCCAGAGGAACTGGAAGATTGCAAGAGCTGCGATACCTGGGACAGATAGTGGGATCACAATCTTTCGGAAGATTAGGAAGTGGCTCGCCCCATCCACATGTGCTGCTTCCATGAGTTCGCGTGGAAGTGATGCGATGAAGTTGTGCAAAAGATAGATCGCAAGTGGAAGTGCAAACATAGTGTGAGGAACCCAGATTCCTGCAAAATCTCCAGCAATTCCTAGTGCCGGGAAGATGGTTACAGAACCGATATGTGCGCCACCTGTAAAGAGTTGAAGAAGAGGAATCAGTGACATCTGAAGTGGGACGATCTGCAAAGCAAAGATTGCAAAGAAGATGAAGTCGCTACCCTTGAACTTTACCCATGCAAGACCATATGCGGCCATTGTTGCAATGATGACTGGGAAAATTGTTGCAGGCAGTGTAATAACGATTGAGTTTATAAAGTAGGGAAGGATTCCATCACTTAGGGATTCTGATGCACCGCCAAAGAAGACATCTTTGTAATTCTGTAATGTGAAGTCTGGGTTGGTAAAGGAAGACCACCAACCGCTGGCATAAATGTCATCGCCTGTGCGGAATGAGGTGACAAAGAGTCCCAAGGTCGGGATAGTCCACAAAATTGTAATGCTCCAAACCACAAGTGCTGCGATTTTCGATGAAAATAGCTTGCGGCCTGAGTTATGTGTTGCAATCTTTGCACTCATTAGTGTGCTCGCTCTCTGCGGATTGAACGGATGTTATAGATGAGAATCGGCATCACACAGATAAAGAGCACCACAGCTAAAGCAGAACCCTTTCCTTGGTCGAACTGCACGAAGATTTGTGAATACATCTCGTTTGCAAGAACGTTTGTACCAAAGTTACCTCCGGTCATGGTTCGGACAATATCGAAGAGTTTGAGAGCACCAACAACCTGTGTGGCTAGAACGACAATGACTGTCGTCTTAACCATTGGAAAAGTAATGAGTCTAAATAAACGCCAACCATAGGCACCATCGAGAGCTGAGGCTTCAACAACATCAGCGGGGACAGCTTTGATTGCCGCTGAGAGAATTACCATTGCAAAACCCATCTGTGTCCAGATAAGGATTATCATCAATAGGAATGTGTTGAGTGGTTTATTGAGCATCCAGTTAACTGGTTCCCCGCCAAAGAAGCTCCAGATGGCATTGAGTAGACCGATTTGCACATCATCACTGCGGTACTCGTAGACAAACTTCCAAATAATTGATGCGCCTACAAATGAGATTGCCATAGGCATGAAGAGCAAAGACTTTGGAACGGATTCACGCTTGATACGGTCAAGCATTACCGCAAGAAGCAAACCGAGTGCGGTTGTGAAAATTGGTGTTACGAGAAGCCACAAAATTGTGTTGCGCATAATAATCGCGACATTTGGATCTTCCAACATCCAGCGATAGTTGGCGAGGCCAACAAAGTTAAGTGAATCTGGATCCATAAAACTAAAGATGATTGTGCGGATGGCAGGAATAATCAATCCCGCAAGCAATAGAAGTAGCGCGGGTCCAACGAAGATAACAATGGCGACCCGGCGAGATGCTTTGCCTTTAATCTTTCCTGCCAAGAAAAAAATCGTTCCGAGAACAACAACGAAGACTCCGATTGCCGTAAAGACGCTGCCAAATTTAGCTAACGTCGTTGGAATGAAATCATCCACAGTGGGAACCTCTTCTTGGTACTAGGGAAAAATCTATTGTGAAAATGTTAGTTCCGGAGGGCTCCTTGTGGAACCCTCCGGAACTAATTACATACTTTTATTAGTAATTAATTACTAATAATTATGATGCTGGCCATGCTGCATCGATCGCCTTTGTAACATCAGCGATTGACTTGCCCTCACCGAACCATGCTGTGAATTCCTTCCACTCAGCAC
>CAZXVL010000064.1:0-6450 GCA_964644425.1 uncultured Candidatus Planktophila sp. | reverse complement strand
AGGCGAAGTTCATCTGTCTGCCATAAGAGATCTACAGTCTCTGCAAGACGTTCTTCCTGCGTAACGCTCTTTGGTAGATCTAGAAGCGTTGAAATCTCAGAAAGTTTTCCAAGAATAGAGCGACGTGCTGCCTCTGTTGGGTGGGCGGTAAAGACCGGGCGTACTTGAAGTTCGCGTACCCACTTCTCAATATCTTCTTGAGTAAATTCATGACCGGTAGAAGGGTTCTTCTGCGCCTCAATGATTTTATCGATCGCTTGAGATAACCAAGACTTTCCATCGCGACGAGCTTCTGCAAGTACTCGAGAGCGGTGAACTTGTTCAGCAACATTTGCTAAGTGAAAGTAGGTACTAAAAGCGCGCACTAAATCGACAGCTTGGTCATCAGTAATCTGAGACAAAATCGCATCTTCGCCATTGTCTGCAGTTGATGAAGAATTATCGCGAACAGCCTTACGAACTTTCTCAACGAGTTCAAGAAGTTCTGGACCTTCCTGACGCACAAGTGATTGGCCCAATAAATCACCAAGGCGGCGCACATCACTGCGCAAAAGCGCATCATCATTTGCGATGATCGATGTCGATACCTGTGAAGTCACAGATGTATTCTCCCACTGAGGGCAGAACTTATGAGACGTTCTATCTCATTATTCGAAACCACCACTGCGCAGGTACTATTGGAGTATTCAAGCCCCCCTTCTTTTTAGAAGTGGGGCATAGGCGCGTTACTAGGGCTCTTGAGGGGAGGTGAAATGCACGGCTTATTAGCTCAGCTGGCAGATAGCGCTGACCTGCACGATCACCTCGCCTCACACCCGCGCATCATCACTGCGCCTTCATCAAATGCATTTCTTGCAGCTATCAAGGCTCAAAAGCAACCGCTATTAATTGTGACTGCATCAAGTCGCGGTGCAGAAGATTTGGCAGAAGATCTACGCAATCTTCATAGCGATGTTCTCGAATTTCCTGCATGGGAGACCCTGCCGCATGAGCGCTTAAGCCCACGTAGCGACACAGTAGCTGGACGTATCTCCACACTCAGTGCACTTGCTGCCATGAAATCAGATGCCAATCCGATTGTTGTTGCACCGGTACGAGCTGTGATTCATCGATTTATCGCATCTCTTGCCACAGAACCACTTCGAACTTTAGAGCTAGGCCAAGAGTTATCTCTGACAGAACTGATTACCCACTTCACCGCTCTGTCTTACACCCGCACAGATTTAGTGGAAAAGCGCGGAGAGTTTGCGGTACGTGGCGGGATTGTCGATGTATTCCTGCCATTGGCAGATTATCCAGTTCGTATTGATTTCTTCGGTGATGAGATTGAAGAGATTAGATACTTTGATATTGCAGATCAGCGTACGACAAAGCCAGTTGCAGGAAAGATTACGATCATCCCTTGTCGCGAACTCTTAATTACCGATGCAGTCCGCCAACGTGCTGAGAAGATGAAGTCCCGCTTTCCTGGGGCAATCGAGGTTCTAGAGAAGATTGCGCAGGGAATAAGCGTTGATGGAATGGAGTCTTTAATTCCATTCTTAGTAGATGAACATCAAACAATCTTTGATCGTATGAGTCCGCGAGCATCTGTCATCTTTATCGATGAAGAGCGCATCAAATCTCGCACCGCGGATTTAATTGAGACAAATGAAGAGTTCCTCGCTGCTTCATGGTCTAACGCATCAATGGGTGGAGAAGCTCCAATGCCTGTCGATAGCGTGACGTATCTACCGTGGGATCAGATGCTCGAGGAGATTGATCGAATTGGCCTTGAGCGAGTGGCCTTTAATAGCTTCGGAAGCGACCTCGATGAGAGCGCATATTTCACTGACTTTATGCCTGTCGAGCCCATGCGAGGCAATATCGAGCGCCTCTGTCAGCTCTTAAGTGATGGCCTTAATCAACATCAGACGGTGCTCTTTGCAGCAACCGGACATGGAATGGCTGAGCGCTATGCAGGAATTTTCCGCGATGCAGATCTGCCGGTGCAGCTCAGCGCATCGCTTTCGGCGCGCCCTACCCGCGGTGCAATCCATGTATTCCAATCAACTCTGGCACATGGTTTTGTCAGCGAAGACCATGAACTTCTCTTTATCACCGAGCGCGATCTCTCCGGCACCAAGGTCACATCTAAAGATGGGGCGCGACTTCCGACAAAGCGAAAGCAGGCAATTGATCCACTTGAACTCAAGAGTGGTGACTATGTTGTCCACGAACATCACGGTATTGGTCGCTATGTTGAACTTGTTCAGAGAACAGTCGGTGGAGTTACACGCGAATATCTAGTAATTGAATACGCACCAGCAAAACGTGGCCAACCAGGCGATCGCATATTTGTTCCAACAGATACTCTCGAACAAGTCAGTAAGTATGTGGGTGGTGAAGCACCAGCTGTGCACCGCATTGGTAGCGGTGAGTGGCAGAAAGCAAAGGGTCGTGCGCGAAAGGCTGTGCGACAGATTGCAGGCGAACTCATTCGTCTCTATGCAGCACGCACGAGCGCTCCAGGTTTTGCATTCTCACCCGATACACCATGGCAGCGCGAGCTAGAAGATGCTTTCTCCTACATCGAAACGCCTGATCAGCTTTCAACAATTGAAGATGTAAAGCGAGACATGGAACGTCCCTATCCGATGGATCGCATCATCTGTGGTGATGTGGGCTATGGAAAGACAGAGATTGCGATCCGCGCAGCATTTAAGGCAGTACAAGATGGCAAGCAGGTCGCCGTTCTTGTTCCCACAACTTTGTTGGTCCAACAACATTCAAAGACATTTACAGAGCGCTACTCAGGATTTCCAATCAAGGTAGCCGGAATCTCTCGTTTTAATACAGCTAAAGAGAGTAAAGATATTTTGAAGGAGCTTGAGAAGGGCGCAGTCGATGTAATTGTCGGCACCCACCGATTGCTCTCAGAGGATGTGCAATTTAAGGATCTTGGCCTTGTTATTGTCGATGAGGAGCAGCGCTTTGGCGTAGAGCAGAAGGAATCTCTCAAGAAGATGCGCACCACCGTCGATGTCTTGGCGATGTCTGCAACCCCGATTCCACGCACCCTTGAGATGGCTGTGACTGGTATTCGTGAAATGTCGACCATTACGACCCCACCTGAGGAGCGACATCCGATTCTGACCTATGTGGGCCCAGCTGATGAGGCACAGATTAAAGCTGCCATTCATCGTGAACTCCTGCGAGATGGTCAGATTTTCTATCTGCATAACCGGGTTGAATCAATCGATCGCACTGCATCGCATATTCAAGAGTTGGTACCTGAGGCACGTGTGCGCGTTGCTCATGGACAGATGAGCGAGAACCAATTAGAAGATGTGATTTTGGGTTTCTGGAACCGAGATTTCGATGTTCTGGTCTGCACCACAATAGTTGAGAGTGGTCTCGATATCCCTAATGCAAATACCCTCATTGTTGAACACGCAGAAAATTTTGGACTTTCACAATTGCACCAGCTGCGTGGACGAGTTGGTCGCGGACGTGAACGCGGGTATGCATACTTTCTGTATCCACCCGATAAACCTTTGACAGAAGTTGCACTCGATCGCCTCAAGACAATTGCAACCAACACTGATCTTGGTTCAGGTATGCGCGTTGCCCTTAAGGATCTTGAAATTCGCGGAGCAGGAAATCTCTTAGGCGGCGAACAGTCTGGCCACATTGCAGATGTCGGATTCGACTTATACATGCGCATGGTTGGTGAGGCTGTCACTGATTACAAATCAGGAATCATTGAAGGTGAAGAGATCAGCCATGAGTGCAAAATCGAACTTCCCATCAATGCGCATCTATCGGAAGAGTATGTTCCTGGAGAGCGCCTGCGCCTAGATCTCTATCGACGACTGGCAGATGTAAAGGTTGATAGCGATGTGCAATCTATTCGCGAAGAACTCATCGACCGTTTTGGTGAGCTACCTGAAGAGGCGATTGCACTTCTAGATGTTGCCCTCCTTCGTGCCTTTGCGAAATCTCACGGAATCCGTGAACTCGTCCTGGCTGGCAAGTATGTACGCATGTCGCCACTGACCCTTCCTGAGTCCAAACAGCTCAAACTGAACCGTCTTTTCCCATCCTCGCTCTACAAATCCCAGAGCTCTACTGTGATGGTCGCCATTCCCCGCGCTGGGGCATGGACTCCACCTGCACTCGGGGCAGAGAAATTAGGAGATACTTCTCTCCTAGCGTTTGCTCGTCAGGCGCTGACAGAGTTAACAAGCGCATAGCGCCACAGAAGATAACGGAGCTCGTTCGTGAAGAAGATCCTTAGCCTTATTGCAATTGCCTCAGTATTTTCACTGACAGCGTGTGCAGCAAATGATGCAGCCACGCTCGGTGAAATCACCATTACTGAGACAGATCTTCAGGCAACACTTGATGAGATCATCACTGAGCGCGCAACTATCGACACAACGTCAATGCAGCTTGCAGAGGGTAGCCAGCTCACACGTGGACAGCTTCGTATGAAGATTATCGAGGTGATTTTCGATGAGATTGCAAAAGATCGTAAACTCGAAATCACAGCTACTGATTTAGCAGAGACTCGTAAAGAGATGGTGGACTCCAGTGGTGGAGAAGAAGCGCTTCAAACAAACCTTATTCAAGCTCAGATTGCACCACGTGACTTTGATGCCTATGTTCGTGCAATCGTGATTTCAGGCAAGTTATCAGATGAACTCGCAGTCACAGGCGCCACAGAGGATGAAGTCGCTTCAGCGATTGCAGCTCTTGTAACAGCTAAAGCTGAAGAATTAAATATCAAGCTCAATCCCAAGTACGGTGTATGGAATAACGATCTGGGAGATATTGAACCGATTGATTCTGCAGGCGATGCAGTCGCCCCAACTCAATAATTATTCTTCAATTGGGAACGGATAAAGTCTATGTCTGAACAGAAGTTTGGTTCAGAACTCCTTCGTTTAGTTGAGGTCATGGATCGACTTCGCTCTCCCGGTGGATGTGCGTGGGACGCAGAGCAGACTCACGAATCACTCATTAAGTATCTTCTTGAAGAGTCTTATGAGTTTATCGATGCCATAGAAAGCGATGATCGTGTAGGCATGCGAGAAGAGCTTGGCGATGTCTTGCTTCAGGTCTACTTTCATTCACGTATAGCTCAAGACCATCCAACTGATCCATTTTCTATCGATGATGTTGCAGGAGCAATCGCGGATAAGTTGATTAGCCGTCACCCCCATGTATTTGAGGGCCTTGAAGTCAGCGGCACAGAAGAGATCATTGAAAATTGGGAGGCAATTAAGGCTAAGGAGAAAGGGCGGACCTCTGCAATCGATGGTGTCGCCATGTCTCAGCCTGCTCTGCCATTAATGGCGAAGCTGATTTACCGGGCAGATAAATACGGAACGCCACTTGCGATTCCAGCTTTTGAATCTAATGAGATTGCCAGCGAGGAATCAGTCGGCAAGGCCTTAGCCTCAGTAATTGCCTGGGCATATGCCAACGATATTGACCCAGAATCTGCGCTACGGGCCCAGGCACGAGCCGCTATTGCAGAGCTGGGACGCTCCAGCAACTGAGTTTTTGCACGGTAAGATTGCCTCAGGTCGTTCAACGATGAGCGCTTACTACATCTCAATTTCAATAGCTCAGGCACTTTAAGCTTTAAGGAGACCCCAGTGGCAATTATCGACGCAATCTACGCACGTGAAATTCTCGACTCTCGCGGAAACCCAACTGTTGAAGTAGAGGTCCAGCTTGAAGATGGAACACAAGCACGCGCTGCAGTTCCAAGTGGTGCATCAACTGGTGCATTTGAAGCAGCTGAGCTTCGCGATGGAGATAAGAAGCGCTACCTCGGCAAGGGCGTTCTTGACGCTGTGAAGTTTGTAAATGATGAGATTGCTCCAGAGATCGAAGGCTACGACTCACAAGATCAGCGCCTTATTGACTCAGAGATGATCGCACTCGATGGCACACCAAATAAGTCACGCCTAGGTGCAAATGCAATTCTCGGTGTCTCACTTGCTGTAGCTAAGGCATCTGCTGAGTCATCTGATCTTTCATTGTTCCGCTATGTAGGCGGACCAAACGCTCATGTTCTTCCAGTTCCAATGATGAACATCCTTAACGGTGGAGCACACGCTGATACAAACGTTGATGTTCAAGAGTTCATGATCGCGCCAATCGGTGCCGAGTCATTCCGCGAATCACTTCGTTGGGGCGCAGAGATTTATCATGCTCTCAAGGCAGTATTGAAAAAGCGTGGACTTGCAACATCTGTCGGCGATGAAGGTGGATTTGCTCCAAACCTAGATTCAAACCGTGCTGCACTTGATTTGATTATCGAGGCAATTACAGCTGCAGGCTTTAAGCCAGGAACAGATATTGCACTTGCTATGGATGTTGCAGCAACTGAGTTCCACGACAATGGCAAGTACAAGTTCGAGGGCAAGTTGCTTACATCTGATGAAATGATTGCTT
>CAZXVL010000063.1:0-6540 GCA_964644425.1 uncultured Candidatus Planktophila sp. | reverse complement strand
GATTACACAAAGCGAGCTGTAGAGCTTGGCCAAGATGAAGTTGTCACTATTGACCCTTCCGGAATTTCTATCTGCGATCTCGAAGGAAGAGCTCTTCCACTTCGAGAGTATGAAATCACTTGGGATGCAGCAGCTGCACAGAAAGGTGGCTTCGACCACTTTATGTTGAAGGAGATCTTCGATCAGCCTAAGGCGATCGCAGATACTTTGATTGGGCGACTTTCAGATAATGGCCAGGTTCAGCTCGATGAACTACACATGTCTGATGATGAGATTAAGAAGATTAAGCGCATTTCAGTGATTGCTTGTGGAACCGCCTATCACGCAGGCATGGTTGCAAAGTATGCAATCGAAAAGTGGGCAAAGGTTCCTGTCGATGTAGAGATTGCATCTGAATACCGCTACCGCGACCCCATCGTGGATAAGGATTCACTCGTTATCGCTATCTCACAGTCGGGTGAGACGATGGATCTCTTGATGGCTGTGCGCCATGCAAAGGCATCTGGTGCTCGCGTGCTGGCTGTCTGTAATACAAACTCTTCTACGATTCCTCGCGAATCCGATGCTGTGCTCTACACACATGCAGGCCCTGAAATTGCAGTGGCATCGACAAAGGCATTTCTTACACAGATTGTTGCCGTCTATCTCATCGGCCTTAAGTTGGCACAGGTACGCGGGCAGTTAAGTGATTCTCAGATTAAATCTCTCTATAACGAGATGCTAGAGCTTCCAGGTCAGGTCGAACAGATTCTTGAGACTATCGAACCGCTACGTGCGCTCACTCGTAAGTTTGCATCCAATAACACCGTTCTCTTCTTAGGTCGCGGCATCGAATATCCAGTGGCTCTTGAAGGAGCCCTGAAGCTCAAAGAGCTCGCATATATCCATGCTGAGGGCTTTGCAGGTGGAGAGCTAAAGCACGGTCCTATCGCACTTATTGAAGAGGGCACTGCAGTGATTGCAATCTTGCCACCTGCTGATGAACACCAACTTGATGAGAAGATGCTGAGCAATATCCAAGAGGTGAAAGCTCGTGGTGCTCGGGTAATTGTCATTGCCCCAGAGGGCGCAGAGGTTATTGGTGCAGAGCACATCATCCGAATTCCAGTGGCCTCACCGCTCTTCCAGCCAGTACTGGCAACTGTTCCGCTTCAGGTATTTGCATATGAGATTGCAGTAGCGCGCGGCACAGATGTAGATCAACCGCGAAACCTTGCAAAATCTGTCACGGTTGAATAAATGTCTGTAGATCTACGTCGTCGACAGTTTCGCCGTGCGCTCAAATGGAGTGCGGCCCTCTTTGCTGGCTATCTCTTTGTCACCTACCAAGTTGTCACATATGGCTTTCTCACAAAAGTTGATTATTACTTCTGGAAGAAAGATCATCCAGAATTTAGCGGTATCACCGAATTCATCATTCTCCGTCTCGATGACCTAGGTCGGCGATGGGTCTCAGCAGTCGTGCTTCTGGCTGTTGTCATCTACATTAAGAAGAGATACAACACATGG
Organism: uncultured Candidatus Planktophila sp.; assembly: GCA_964644425.1. Lineage (GTDB taxonomy): Bacteria > Actinomycetota > Actinomycetes > Nanopelagicales > Nanopelagicaceae > Planktophila. The sequence continues at coordinate 5,031 of CAZXVL010000063.1, read as the reverse complement.
CGCCCAGTAAATCTTGCGCTGATGATCTTCTTGGCAAATAACCTCATCGTTGCAGCATTTAAAATTGGCCTTGGTCGCACAAAGCCACGCCTTGGCTTTGATCTACTTAATGCAGGTGGCATGTCCTATCCCAGCGGCCATGAAACAAATGTGATTGCAACCTGGGGCATCATCGCCTATCTCTTGTATAGGTACGCCCATATCGATCGCTATCAGGGACGCCTTGCAAGCGCTCTCGTTGCCCTCTTTAGCGTGACCGTCTTTACCGTCTCCCTCATCCGCAATACACATTGGTTCTCAGATTTATTGGGCGGGCTCTTACTAGGTGGCGGTCTCTTAGTGCTGACTATTGCAATTGACCGCTACTTTCCATCCAAGAGTCAGCCCCAGTAGACTCCTTATGTGATTGATGGAATCGGCGTCGATGTAGTCGATATTGCCCGTTTCCAAGAATCCCTTCTGCGCACACCAGCTCTTGCAGAGAAGCTCTTCACTGAATCTGAGAGACTTCACAATCCTTCTTCACTGGCTGCGCGCTTTGCAGCTAAGGAGGCTCTCTATAAAGCTCTCAGCCCTGAACATGCTTTAGCTTGGCATGAGGCTGAGGTCATCAACCATCCCAATGGGCGACCTGATTTTCTCTTTCGCGGCCAGATTGCCGACCTAATTGATGGAGCAAAGGTGCACCTGTCCTTATCTCACGATGGCGCAATCGCAACTGCAATGGTGGTGATCCAACGATGAGAGCAGAGGCCCTTGTTGATCTCAGCGCCATTAAAGCAAATGTAAAGCTACTCAAAGAGAAGGCCGGCGTTGATGTGCTGGCTGTAGTTAAAGCTGATGCCTATGGACATGGATTAGTTCCCGTTGCCAAAGCTGCACTCGATGCTGGTGCTTCAATGCTCGGTGTTGCACTCCTTGAAGAAGCGATTGCGCTTCGCGATGCAGGAGTTACCGCCCCGATTCTTGCATGGCTTCTGCAGCCTGGATCAGATTTCAAGAGCGCAATTGATCGCGATATTGACATTGCAGCAGGTTCGATTACCGCGCTACAAGAGATTCAAGCAGCATCTGTTGATAAGAAGGCGCGAGTACATCTCGAACTCGATACAGGTATGACACGCGGAGGTTTTCTAGGGGAGTGGTCACAGTTAGATGCCCATCATGTTGCAGGTCTTGAGATTGTCGGACTCTTCTCACACTTTGCTCGCGCAGATGAACCCGAAGAAGCACAGAATCGAGAACAACTCGAAGTATTTGATGCCGCAATTGCCACGCTAGCCAAATTTGGATTTACAAACATCATCCGCCATATCTCAAACTCGGCGGCCACACTGACTGCACCTCAGGCCAGATATGACATGGTCCGCGTTGGAATCGCGATGTATGGACTCTCTCCGGATGTGACCACACTTGGAACTTCTCGAGATCTAGCTCTTCGCCCTGCAATGCAACTGCGAGCAGCCCTCTATCTCGTCAAAGATGTGCCTGCAGGAACTCCTGTGGGGTATGGGGCAACTGAACTCACTTCGCGCGACACCCGATTAGGTGTGGTCGTCTGCGGCTATGCAGATGGAATCCCTCGTATTGCTCGAACCGCTGGCGTTTGGATTAATGGCGAACGGGCACCAATTATTGGCAAAGTCTCCATGGATCAATTCGTCGTAGACCTTGGTCCAGAGTCCAAGGCTCAATCAGGAGATTGGGTCGTCATCTTTGGAAATGGCTCGCATGGCGAGTACACCGCCGATGACTGGGGTGCGGCGAGTTCGAGTATTAATTATGAAATAACCACACGAATTGGCCCTCGCGTGCCTAGAATCTACGGTGCTCATGTCTACTAAACCGCTCCTGATCACCACCGGCGTCAATGTCGCCTTTGGTGGCCTTCGCGCTCTCAGCGATGTCAATATCACCGTTAATCATGGTGAGGTCGTTGGTCTCATCGGACCCAATGGCGCAGGCAAGACAACAATGTTTAACGCCATCTGCGGAGTCGTGAAACCAGATACCGGAACGTTTGAATTCGGTAACCAGAACACATGGCCTGCCACAGATAAATTGGCATCGATTGGAATCTCGCGCACCTTGCAAGGCGTTGGTCTATTTCCAGAGCTCACAGTTTTAGAAAATGTCATGATCGGTGCAAATAAGTTTGCTCGCACCGGATTAATTGCAGCATCCCTTGGCCTTAACTCGCGTGATGAGAGTGCACTTGCACTTCGCGCACATGTTGCACTGGAACGAGTCTTTGCATCAACTCTTGCTAATCGTCGCGCAGGAACGCTCTCGTATCCTGATGCAAAGCGCGTCTCAATTGCACGTGCTCTAGTGAGCAAGCCTGAGCTATTACTTCTCGATGAACCAGCCGGTGGATTAGGTGCTCACGACATTGAATGGCTCAACCGTTTAATTCAGGAGCTTTCGGGTGAGATGTCTGTCCTTATCGTTGAGCATCATATGGATGTTGTGATGTCAGTCTGTGATCGCATCTATGTATTGAACTTTGGCCAGGTCATCTCATCTGGCACCCCAGAACATGTTCGCAATGATCCAGCGGTTATCACCGCTTATCTTGGAGCTGATGCCCAATGAGCCTAGAGGTCCGCAATCTCACCGTGGCACATGGTGCAATCACCGCCGTCTCGAACGTCTCTTTCAGCATTCCACAAGGAAAGCTAGTAGCTGTCATTGGCGCAAATGGCGCTGGCAAATCAACGCTTCTTCGCACGCTCTCCGGCCTTAAAGAGGCATCTGCTGGAACAGCGACCTGGAACGGTCACAACCTCCTGAAGGGCAAAGCCGAGAATCATGTCCGCCACGGTGTTGTGCATGTCTCTGAAGGCAAATCTGTGATTGCAGAACTCTCCGTTGAAGAAAATCTTGATCTCGGCGCAATCTGGCGTCGCAACAAGAAAGAAGCTGCTGAAAGCAAGGCAGAGATTTTTGCCCTCTTTCCTCGTCTTGAAGAGCGCATCAAGCAGAGCGCGGACACTCTCTCAGGTGGAGAACGACAGATGTTGGCTATTGGTCGCGCAATGATGTCAAAGCCACAACTTCTTCTCCTCGATGAACCATCACTGGGTCTTGCCCCACTTCTTGTGAAGCAGATTTTCGATGCGATTGCAGAGATTTCTCGCAAACATGGTCTCTCTGTTGTGCTCGTCGAGCAGAACGCGATGGGAGCACTCAAGATTGCAGATTCTGGAGTTGTCCTCAACCTTGGCAAAGTCGTGATGTCAGGTAGTGCACAAGATTTAATCAACGATCCAGCAGTGCAAGCTGCTTACTTGGGATACTAGGGGAGGGCGAGATGTTTCAATTTATCAATACCCTGCTCATCGGTATCACTGCAGGATCCATCTATGCATTGATGGCTCTTTCTATTGTTCTTGTCTGGCGCTCCACTCGTGTCATTAACTTCGCACAGGCAGGTCAAGCACTTGCTTCGAGTTACTTCGGCTATCAAGCACTTTCCTACGTTGACTCGTTCTGGGTCGCACTTATCATCGCTATGGTCGGAGGCGCACTCCTTGCAGCTCTTGTCGAGATTGCATTTATGCGCGTACTCCTTAAGCACACAGATTCAGGACCGATTGCAAGCGTTGCACCGATTATCGCAACTCTCGGACTTCTAGAGATCATTCGCGCTCTTGTCACCATTCGTTGGGGTGGGGCAGATGTATTGATTACTCCTCCTCTTTCAAATGTCGGCTATTCAATCGGCGATGAGACCCTTGTCTTTTCTCCCATGAAGCTGGCAATTGTTATTGTTGTGGCAGTTCTTCTTCTTATCTTCACCCTTATCTTCCAAAAGACCAATATCGGGCTATCTCTTAGGGCGTCAGCCTTCTCTCCAGAACTTGCTCGCCTATCGGGAGTCCGTGTCGATCGCATCCGCACACTAGGCTGGGCATTCTCTGGGGCAACAGGTGCCGCAGCAGGCCTTCTCCTAGTTGCCAATGGAAACGGTTCATTCTCACCTAATTCTCTCGAGTTCTCACTACTTCTTATCTCAGGATTTATTGCAGCAGTTATCGGTGGCCTCGAGAGCCTTCTTGGTTCAGTATTAGGCGGTCTGATTCTCGGTCTCGTTATCTCCTTTGTGCTGATGTATATCAGCGACTCACTCTTCTTTATCGCACCATTTGTCGTACTCCTTCTCGTCTTGGTAATACGACCACAAGGAATCCTTGGAAAGAAGGGTGGCCGTCGTGCATAAGCTTTCAAATAAAGTTCGCATCTTGCTCTTCATTGCACTAGGAATTGCGATCTACGTTCTCAGCAATGTCGTTGATGAACTTCGTGTGTATCAAGGTGCAACTGTTGCAGTGTATGTAGTGGGTATCGCATCCATTATTTTGCTCACTGGTTACTCCGGGCAGGTATCACTGGGACATGGCGCACTGATGGGTGTTGGTGCATATTCAGCAGCACTCGCAGGTGATCAAATGGGTGCTGCAATGTTGGGAGAGAAAGCCACAGGTATCAATCTTCCGATCCCATTGACATTTGTAGTTGCAATTCTCGCGGCAGCAGGAGCTGGTGCACTTCTTGGTGTTGCAGCTGCGCGACTTTCTGGACCGTATTTGGCTGGAACAACTCTTGCTCTCGCTGTTGGTCTTCCATCAGTTGCAAATCAATTCACATCACTTGGTGGCGAGCAGGGCCTCATCTATGACGTGGGATTTCCGCCCGAGGGGTTAGGTGCTGATTTCACCCAGTACAAGTGGTACTTCTGGATTGCATCATTAGCGACTTTGATTGCGATTTTTTGGTTACAAAATGTTATGAGATCGCGTTATGGACGCACCTGGAAAGCTATCCGCGGTAGCGATGTAGCGGCTGAATTGGCTGGAATTAACGTTGCACGCGCAAAGATCCTCGCTTTTACCCTCAGCGCAGGCCTTGCGGGCCTTGCAGGAGCTCTCTGGGCGATGACTATCGGCACAGTTTCCCCATCTGCCTTCCCACTGGCCCTCTCATTTTCTTTGCTGACAGGCGCGGTTCTCTCTGGCGTAACTACCCTCG
>CAZXVL010000062.1:0-6647 GCA_964644425.1 uncultured Candidatus Planktophila sp. | reverse complement strand
TCTCGAGCAATGGAACGAGATCCTTGATTGAAGAGATCTTGTTATTGACGATCAATACGTATGCATCTTCAAGAACAGTCTCCATGCGATCTGTATCTGTTACGAAGTATGGTGAAAGGTAGCCTTTATCAAAACGCATACCTTCAGTGAGCTCGAGTTCGAGACCGAATGTGTTCGACTCTTCAACAGTGATAACGCCTTCCTTGCCGACCTTATCCATTGCCTCTGCGATCATCTCGCCGATTGTTGAATCAGCTGCTGAGATAGATGCTGTTGCAGCAATCTGCTCCTTTGAATCAACAGACTTTGCCATTGAGAGAAGCTCTTCAACGATTGCAGATACAGCCTTCTCAATTCCGCGCTTGAGCGCCATTGGATTTGATCCAGCTGCAACGTTGCGAAGTCCCTCGCGCACAAGTGCTTGTGCCAAAACTGTTGCTGTTGTTGTTCCGTCACCTGCGACATCATCTGTCTTCTTGGCAACTTCCTTAACGAGCTCTGCGCCAATCTTCTCCCAAGGATCATCGAGTTCGATCTCCTTAGCGATAGAGACACCGTCGTTAGTAATTGTTGGTGCGCCCCACTTCTTCTCGAGGACGACGTTACGTCCGCGAGGCCCAAGGGTGACCTTGACTGCATCAGCAAGTACGTTCATTCCGCGCTCTAGTCCGCGGCGTGCTTCTTCATTAAAGGCGATCTGCTTTGCCATCTAATTACTCCTCTTATGTATAGCTCTTATATCCAGCTAGTGGGTCGATTAGGGGTTATCACTCTCGACCCTTGAGTGCTAACGCCAAGCCTATGGCTGGTTATTCCCCAGCGCAAAACGAGAGTTTTGAGCGTGAGGGGATGGGGCAAAACCAGTGAGTTGAGCGTGAGAAGAGGGAGCGGCTAGCGGGCTGAACGAGCCTGCATACGAGCCTCACGCAGGCGTCGTAGGCGCTTTACCAACATTGGTGAGGCCTCGAGGGCATCATCGCGATCAATGAGATCGTTAAGGAGTTGGTAGTAGCGAGGTGCGCTGAGATCAAAGAGCTCTTTAATGGCGCTCTCTTTAGCTCCTGCAAAGCGCCACCAATTGCGTTCGAAGTCGAGAATACGACCTTCGAGATCGGTAAGGGTGGAACCTGCGGTACTTGGATTTTCTAGCGCTGACATATGGCCCATCTTAAACATGACCTACGACAAAGTGTGGGATGTTCTCGCAGATTTAGCAGCCGCTTTCACAATATTGCGCAGCATCGTTGGAAAGATAAAGAAGTGAAAGGGTGAGACGAGATACCAATAAATCTGGCCTCCTAATCCACGAGGTGCAAAGAGAGCATCTTGAGAGACAACGGTCTTTCCATCTCTCTCGTCAAGAGTGAATTCAAGCCAGGCTTTTCCAGGAAGAATCATTTCGGCATAGAGACGTAACTTCTTCTCTTTCTCTAACTCTTCTACTCTCCAGAAATCAAGACTATCTCCGATGCGAAGGTGATCAGGGTCACGACGACCACGACGCAGACCAACACCGCCGACGGCGCGATCAATAAGTCCTCGCAAATACCAGAGCCAATCGGAACCAAACCATCCGTGTTCGCCACCGATACTTTCAATTTGTTGCCAGATAAACTTCAATGGCACATCAGTTGTGATCTCGCGATGATCTTTCAAGGTAAGTTCGCCAGCCCACTCAGGATCGCTCTGTGCTTTCTGCCAAGGTGCAGTTGGAAAAGTTGCATCTGACCAACGTGTGTCAACAAGATTCTTTTCGGTGCGCGATAGAGCCAGCTCGATAGCTTGTGACACTGTTAATAGACCCTCTGATGGTTGTGCAATCAAGGTATCAATTGACTTCTTGGGGTCAACAACAACTTCGCTGATCAACGATTCAACCAACGGTCGTGCAAGAGAGGTTGGAACCGGAGTAACAAATCCAATCCATAAACTTGAAAGCTTTGGTGAAAGAACTGGTACTTGAATAATTTTTCGCTTGCGAAGTCCTGAAATAGATGCAAAGCGCTGCATCATTTCGGCATATGTCACTACTTCAGGACCACCGATATCAAATACCTTGGACACTGGTTCTTTGAGGTTTGCAACTGCCCGCAGATAGTAGAGAACATCGCGGATTGCAATGGGTTGAGTGCGATTAGAGACCCACTTTGGAGTTGTCATGATCGGAAGACGGTGAGTGAGGTGGCGCAACATTTCAAAGGATGCAGAGCCTGATCCAATAATGATTCCTGCTCGAAGTTCTAGAACTGGTGTGGCACCTGATGCAAGCACAGTGCCTGTATTCATCCGTGATGTCAGGTGGCGACTTCTGTTCTCATCATTTGCGATTCCACCTAAATAAACAATCTGCGCAATTGCCGACTTCTCAGCCGCTTCTGCAAATCCTTGTGCCATCGCAGATTCGATATCTCCGAAGTTTGTTGAGACATTGATTGAATGCAGTAAGTAGTAAGCGGTGTGAACTCCATCGAGTGCGCGCAGTAAATCGGGCACGCTATTTGCATTGCCTTCGACGATTTCAACGCTATCTGCCCAACTTTGACCTGCAATCTTCTTGGCATCGCGGACAAGAACACGGACCTTCTTCTTATCGCTCAATAGGTCGCGAACAAGGCGCCCACCGACATAACCAGATGCGCCTGTAACAAGATAAATACTGTCGCGATTCTGATTCTTCATATATGTGAGCCTAGACTGTGCCCATGAGCACTTCTACCCGAAACACCTTAATGAAGCCAAGAGTTGTCATTCTTGGCGCAGGCTTCGGTGGACTCAACGCTGCTCGCGCACTGGCAGGTAAGGCCGATGTAACCGTGGTCGATCGCCATAACTTTCAGACGTTCCTGCCGCTTCTCTATCAGGTGGCCACAGCAGGCCTTGCTGCAGATCACGTTGTGCACCCAGTTCGTGGAGCACTGCGCAAGACCGGTGTGAAGTTTCGAATGGGCTCTCCCATCTCAATCGATCACAAGAATAAAACGGTAAAGCTAGATTCTTCTGAGGTTCTCGATTTCGATCATCTGATTGTTGCTCTCGGTTCGGTCACAGCAGACTTTGGAGTTCCAGGTGTTTCAGAGCATGGCCTTGGAATGAAGAGCGTCAATGAAGCATTAACCATCCGCGCTGAGGTGATGCGTCGCTTCGAAGATCTCGCTCGTTTCGAAGATGAGACAAAGCTATCCATTGCAGTTGTAGGTGGTGGACCTACAGGTGTGGAGATGGCAGGAGCTCTTGCAGAGCTCAAGCGCGGTCCACTGCATAATGATTTAGAGCACGCCGCAGACAATATTGATATCTATCTGATTGAAGCAGGGCCGCGAATCCTGCCAATGTTTTCAGAGAAGCTCTCTAACCGCGCAACACGTGATCTACAAAAGCTCGGTGTTTTTGTGCGCACCGACACAGCCGTAAGAGAAATCAAGTCACGTCAGATACTTCTCAAAGTCGGTGAGCCGATCCCTGCTGAAGTCACGATTTGGGCAGCTGGAGTTAAGGGAGAACCAACTTCTTCAATCCTCAAACTTCCTATTGTGGGTTCACGTATTGCATCCGATAAAACGTTACAGGTAGAGAACTATCCACATATCTGGAGCGTTGGAGATGTCTCAGGGGCACTCGATCCGAATGGCCGCTTCTACCCAATGGTGGCACCTGTTGCGATGCAACAAGGAAAGTTTGTAGCAGAGCAAATCATGCGATTAACAGCCGGTAAGGCTTTGAAAGAGTTTAAATATAAAGATAAAGGCTCTATGGCAACTATTGGTCGCCACAAAGCAGTTGTTGAAGTTCGTAACTTCAGAATGGTGGGAGCTCCAGCCTGGTTTGCATGGCTCTTCTTGCACCTTTTCTACCTTCTAGGTGGGCGCAACAAAGTGGGAACAATTGCCGACTGGACCTGGAACTACCTCACCTTCGACCGTGGAAACCGCCACATTATGGATAACCTCGACTAAATGGGACGCTATATCGATCTTCGTGGCCACCAAGTGCACGCATACGAGTGGGCAAATAATGGTGAAGCTCTTCTCTTAATGCATGGTGGCCTTAGCCAGACAGATCATTGGGATTACAACGTGCTTCCAGCGGTGGAGAATAACTTTCATCCCTTTGCATATGACCGCACTGGCCACGGATATACCGGAGATCAAGATGGCAGCATGCACTTTGAATTCCAAACTGCTGAGGCAATTGCATTTCTTGAAGATGTTGTAAAAGAACCTGCCCATCTTGTGGGGCATAGCGATGGCGCCATCATCTCTCTCATGGTTGCTATGAAGCGTCCAGATTTGGTGAAGTCAGTTATTGCATTCGGTGGCGTCTTCCATTTCAGCGGCACTCTACCTATGCCGGAATTCGACGGAAATATCTCAGAGGAAGATCGTGCAGAATATGCAGCAACTTCACCTGATGCCCCTGAAACTCAAGAGGCGAAGATTCGAAAGATGTTCTCTATTTGGTACTCCGAGCCTGAGTTCACCGTCGAAGATGTTGCGAAGATTCAATGTCCTGTTCTTGTATTAGTAGGTGATGATGATGTTATCTCTCACCATCACACAATTGAAATGTATGAAGCTCTGCCTCAAGGACAACTGGCTGTTATGCCAGGAACTTCACATAGCGCCAATAAAGAGAAGCCTGAGCTATTTCAGCTACTCGTTTCGAGTTTCTTAAATGATTTAAGCTATCCGCAGACCAAAATGCCTGTGCGCAGAGTGGCTATCAACAATCAATCGGAGTGATTTCTCCGGTCTTCACATCATAAATCGCTCCACCCACAGTAACTCCCGTGTTCAGAAGTGGGTAAGAGCGAACACGATTAACATCTATAGCAAGGGCGCCGTAAAGGTCATTTGTTGTTCGAAATTCAAGTGAAGAGGTGTTTACGCCAAATTCAGCATCAATCTTTGCGTGGATCTCTTCTTCAGTGCTTTCAGCCATACGGCATTGCGTATGAGGCATTATGAGTATCCGGTTGACTCCTAATAGATAGGTAGCAAGAACCAAGGTTCGAAGTACATCCTCGGTTACACGCGCTCCTGCATTGCGCAGAATCTTCGCATCTCCAGATCGCATTCCCACCACAGAGAGTGGGTTGATTCGAGAATCCATACAGGTCACAATCGCAAGACCCTTCTGGGCCACACCTGTGAGCTCGGAGTACTTAAAGTCTTTGATGTATTGGGCGTTGGAATCAGTCAGGTCTTTAAAGACATCGGCTGGAAATTTACCCATAAACTCATCCTACTGGCCGTGTCTCTCAAGTTGCGTTACCCATCTCTTTCCGTCATCATTGGCGCCATCAGAGGGAGTACCCACTCACTAGGTGCCGTCAATACGTTGTGAAAGCAACCGGTGCCTAGGCCGAAAATTTCGGTGGCGGAGACTTTGTGTCAACAGCTCATTTGAGCCACACACAAGGAGAAGCAATGAACGTATCGTCTTATGCATGGATAGCGCTGCTAGCTTTTGTCGCGGCAATGCTCATAATCGATCTATTCCTCCACCGCGGTCATACAGAAATCTCATTTAAAGAAGCGGCCTTCTGGTCATCAATCTGGGTCATCTGTGGTCTAGCAGTCGGTGGGGTCATCTGGTTCTACAGCGGATCTCAATTCGCCCTCGAGTATTACAGCGGTTACCTGATCGAGAAATCACTGGCAATCGATAACGTCTTTGTCTGGGGCCTTCTCTTTAGCGCCCTAGCAATCCCTCAGCGATATCAGCACCGCGTGCTCTTCTACGGAGTTGTTGGTGCCCTTGTTATGCGTGCTGCAATGATCTTTGCAGGAGCTGCACTTATTAAGGAATTCAGCTGGACTCTCTACATCTTCGGCGCATTCTTGATCTACACAGGTTACAAAATGTTTGTTCGCCGCGGTGAGCACTTCGATTTGGAGACTTCAAAGGTCTACAACCTTCTCAAGCGTAAGCTACGTATGACTACTGAGCTTCACGGAGAGAAGTTCTCAATTCGTCGTGATGGAGTTCGATACTTCACTCCACTCTTCCTTGTTTTGATTATGGTTGAATTCTTCGACCTCGTCTTTGCAGTTGACTCAATCCCAGCAATCTTTGCGGTAACAGATGAGCCATTCTTGGTCTTTGCAAGTAACGCACTTGCAATTCTTGGTCTTCGCTCTATGTACTTCCTCATTGCTAACATGATGGATAAGTTCATCTACCTCAAGGAAGGCCTATCAGTTGTTCTTGTCTGGGTCGGTATCAAGATGATCGTCAGCCATGCTTGGTTCAAGATTCCAACATCAGTATCACTTGCAATCATTGTTCTCGTAATGTCGACTGCAATTGGTTTGAGCCTTCGCAAGAAGGAAGGCTCTGATGCTTAAGGAGCGCGCAATTACGATTCGTCGCACCACACGAAAGGGCGACAGCGTTGAAGTGGAAGAGATTTCAAAGAGATACCAATGGGATGAGAACGGAAAGTTGGTATCTGTGAAGGTGAAGGAGATGAGCTCCAGAAAAGAATGGAGCCCCCTATCCGATTTGAACGGATGACCTGCTCATTACAAGTGAGCTGCTCTACCACTGAGCTAAGGAGGCGTACTGCTTTTGAACGGCGTAATTATGGCACCGATTGTTAAATTGTAAAAATCGCAATTTCACCGCATAAATACACCCCGTTTAGG
>CAZXVL010000061.1:0-6669 GCA_964644425.1 uncultured Candidatus Planktophila sp. | reverse complement strand
CACAGCTGAATTCGGTGACTATGTTTCAGGTCCACGCGTTATCGATCCACGCGTAAAAGAGAACATGAAGGCAGTCCTTGCAGACATTCAATCAGGTGCATTTGCTAAGCGCTTCGTTGATGACCTCGAGAACGGTGCAAAGGAATTTACAGCGCTACGCGAAAAGGGCGAGTCACACCAGATTGAGAAGGTAGGACGCGAACTTCGCAAGATGTTTAGCTGGATGAAGAAGGCTGACAACGATGATTACCAAGAGGGAAGTGCTGCGCGTGGCTAAACCTGTTGTACTGATTGCTGAAGAACTCAGCGCTGCAACACTTGATGCACTAGGGCCAGACTTTGAGGTGCGTAACTGCGATGGTGCAAACCGCGCAGAGCTCCTTGAAGCTCTCGGTCAGGGCGTTGATGCAGTACTAATTCGTTCTGCAACCAAGATGGATGCAGAGGCAATTGCTGCAGCAAAGGGCTTGAAGGTCATCGCCCGAGCAGGTGTAGGTCTTGATAACGTCGATATTCCGGCGGCAACAGCTGCTGGAGTCATGGTCGTTAACGCTCCTACATCAAATATCGTCTCTGCAGCAGAGCTTGCAATCTCATTACTGCTCGCCTCAGCTCGCTTTATCTCTCCTGCACATGCTGCCCTTAAGGGTGGAAAGTGGGCACGTTCAAAGTACACAGGAGCGGAACTCTTCGAGAAGACTCTTGGAATCGTTGGCTTTGGTCGCATCGGTCAGCTAGTGGCACATCGCATGCAGGCGTTTGGCATGAATGTGATTGCCTATGATCCATACCTACAACCTGCTCGTGCTGCCCAGCTTGGTGTTGAACTCGTTGAACTCGATGAACTCTTAAAGCGTTCTGACTTCATCACTATTCACCTGCCAAAGACTAAAGAGACAGCTAATCTCATCGGCGTTGAAGCACTTAAGAAGGTAAAGAAGGAAGTTCGCATCATTAACGCTGCACGCGGTGGAGTCCTTGATGAAGCAGCTCTCTATGATGCAATTACCGAAGGTCGAGTTGCAGGTGCAGGCCTTGATGTTTATCTAACTGAGCCTTGCACGGATTCACCTTTATTTCAGCTTGATCAAGTTGTTGCAACACCACACCTCGGAGCTTCTACAGATGAGGCACAAGAGCGCGCTGGTATTGCAGTCGCCGTCTCAGTACGTAAAGCGTTAGCTGGCGAGCTCGTCCCTGATGCAGTCAATGTTAAGGGCGGCGCAATTCACGATGAGATTCGTCCTTCTCTTCCATTGGTAGAGAAGATGGCACAGATTGCAACAGCAATTGCAGGTGAGCTTCCTGTCTCAATGGAGATCACAGTTAAGGGCGATATCTCAGGATATGACTCTTCAATCCTCTCTGTCAGCGCGCTCAAGGGAGCACTTCAAGCAACTGGCTCTGAAGATGTCACCTATGTCAATGCACCAGGACTTGCAGCAGATCGCGGTGTTTCAGCAACGGTATCGACTACCGCTGATAGCCCTGAGTACCGCAGCATGATTTCTTTGCACGCAGCACTTGCATCTGGACATCAGATAAAAGTTGATGGAACATTGATGGGAATCAAGAAGGTAGAAAAGATCATCGCCATCGATGGATTTGATCTCGATCTTCCTCCTACAGATAACCTCCTCTTCCTTCGCTACACAGATAAGCCAGGTGTTGTCGGTGCTGTGGGTAACACACTTGGTCAATCTGCAATCAATATTGCAGGAATGCAGGTAGCTCGCGAGGCTGCAGGTGGAAAGGCTCTCATGGCCCTGACTGTTGACTCGCCTGTTTCAGAATCTGTAACAGAAGTGATTAAGAGAGAGATTGCAGCAGATCTCGTCCGTTCAGTCTCATTGGTAGGGTAAAGAAAAAATGTCACGCTCAATCAACCTTGCAGTTATTCCAGGCGATGGAATCGGAAATGAAGTTGTAGGGGAGGGCCTTAAGGTCCTAGATGTCGTTGCTGCAAAGTACGGCGTTACTTTTAACAAGACCCAATATGACCTCGGAGCTGGTTACTGGCATCGCACCGGAGAAGTTCTTCCCGACTCTGTCATGGCAGAACTTGCAAAGGCTGATGTCATCTTGCTCGGAGCTGTTGGCGACCCAACAGTTCCATCGGGAGTCCTTGAACGTGGATTGCTTCTTAAGCTGCGTTTTGCTTTCGATCATTACATCAACTTGCGTCCTGCAAAATTGATGCCAGGCGTAACAGGTCCACTTGCAACCAAGGCCCCAATCGATTTCGTAGTTGTTCGCGAAGGCACAGAAGGCCCATATGTTGGCGCCGGTGGAACTTTGGCAGAAGGAACAGATGCTGAGATTGCAACGGAAGAATCGCTGAATACACGACGCGGCGCAGAGCGAGTTATTCGAGATGCCTTTGAGCGTGCTTCTAAGCGTGAGCGCAAGAAGTTAACGCTGGTTCATAAAAACAATGTTCTAACTCGCGCTGGTGGCCTTTGGACTAGAACGTTTAATGAAGTTGCTAAAGAGTATCCAGCGATCACAACAGATTATCTTCATGTTGATGCGGCCTCTATGTTCTTTGTGACAAACCCAGAGCGCTTTGATGTTGTAGTAACAGATAATCTTTTTGGAGATATCTTGACCGATATTGCAGCAGCAATCTGCGGTGGAATCGGCCTTGCAGCATCCGGAAACATCAACCCAACTGGAAAGTTTCCATCGATGTTTGAGCCAGTACATGGCTCCGCCCCAGATATTGCAGGAAAGAACATTGCAGATCCAACAGCAACAATTATGTCTGTTGCGATGATGCTTGATCACTTAGGGCTTGCAGATGCTGCTCGCGATGTCGAGAAGGCAGTTGCCCAAGATCTTCTAAACCGAGGCGATGCAAAGCGCAGCACGACTGAGGTCGGAGCTGCTCTCGTCGAGTTGGTGAAGTAAATGAAGATCACTCTCAATCCCAATGCGCTACCAGCAGAAAGGCGCGAGGCACTTATTGCTGAAGGCGGATTTGGTAAGTACTACACAGATCACATGGTGGTCTGTGATTGGTCACAGGAGAGCGGTTGGTCAGAGCCAGAGCTCGTTCCTTACGGACCATTAACACTCGATCCTGCAACAGCTGTCTTCCACTACGGGCAGGAAATCTTTGAGGGCATGAAGGCTTATCGCCAACCAGATGGAAGCGTTGCACTCTTTCGTCCAGAGGCAAATGCGCGTCGCTTTGCAAATTCAGCCAAGCGTCTGGCACTTCCTGAGATGCCAGAAGATCTATTTCTAGAGACAGTACAAACTCTGGTCAAGCAAGATATCAACTGGGTTCCAAATCAAGTGGGAGAGTCTCTTTATATTCGCCCATTCATGATTGCAACAGAAGTTGGTCTAGGAGTTCGCCCATCCAATAAGGCGAAATACATTCTTATTGCTACCCCAGCTGGTGCCTACTTTGATCCTTCAAAGCCAGTCTCTGTCTGGATCTCAACAGAGTATGTCCGCGCCGCACAAGGTGGAACAGGTGAAGCAAAGTGTGGTGGTAACTATGCGGCATCTCTGATTGCGCAGAAAGCAGCCGCTGCTCAAGGATGTGATCAAGTTGTTTGGATTGATGCAAAAGAGCGTAAGTGGGTTGAAGAGATGGGCGGCATGAACCTTTACTTCGTTAAAGGCAGTGGCTCCGATGCTCGCGTAATCACACCAAAGCTGACAGGAACTCTATTGCCAGGAATCACTCGCGACTCAATTTTATCGGCCGCGAAAGATCTTGGATATCAGACAGAAGAGGTCATGCTTTCAGTCGATGATTGGCGCGAGGGTGTTACAAGCGGTGAGATCTCTGAAATCTTTGCATGTGGAACAGCTGCTGTGATCTCTCCCGTAGGCCAAGCTAAATCTGCCATGGGTACATGGGTGACTGGCGATGGAGAGCCAGGTCCAATCACAATGCAGATTCGCAATCACATGCTTGCTATCCAACACGGAAGAACTGCGGATACACATAGCTGGATGAAGCCGATCAAATGATCAACGACGATTTTCACATCTATGACACCACACTTCGTGATGGCGCGCAGCAAGAAGGTCTCAACCTTTCCATTCACGACAAGCTGACTATCGCTCGTCATCTTGATGATCTTGGTGTTGGCTTTATTGAAGGTGGTTGGCCTGGGGCTAATCCCAAAGACACTGAGTTCTTCGCACTCGCTAAGAAAGAGCTCAAGCTGAAGAACGCCACCTTTGTTGCATTTGGTGCAACTCGACGCCCTCATGTGAAGGCCGCTGACGATGTGCTTCTTGCCGCTCTTCGTGATTCGGGCGCAGCGGCAGTAACCCTTGTTGCTAAGTCTTATGACCGACATGTAGATCTTGCGCTGAAGACCACTCTTGATGAAAACCTTGAGATGATTCGCGATTCAATCTCGCATCTTCGTGCAGAGGGTCAGCGCGTATTTCTCGATGCAGAGCACTTCTTCGACGGCTACCGTGCTAATCGCGCATATGCCCTAGAAGTAATCCGTGTAGCGATGGAGGCCGGTGCTGATGTTGCCGCTCTCTGTGACACCAACGGCGGTATGTTGCCGGATGAAATTGCAGATGTGGTTAACGATGTAATTGGTGCGACGTCGGCTCGTGTAGGAATTCATTGCCACAACGACACAGGTTGTGCGGTTGCTAACTCAATGGCTGCAGTTGCAGCAGGTGCTACCCATGTTCAGGGCACCATCAATGGTTATGGTGAGCGCACAGGAAATGCAGATCTAGTCACCATCATTGCAAATCTAGAGTTGAAGAAGAAGAAGGAAGTTCTTCCTCCTAATGCACTTCGAGAAGCCTTCCGCATCTCGCATGCCGTTGCAGAGGTTACAAATATCTCCCCATCACCTCGTCAGCCATATGCGGGTGTCTCTGCCTTTGCACATAAAGCAGGTCTACATGCATCTGCAATCAAGGTAGATCCAATGCTCTATCAGCACGAAGATCCGGCATCTGTTGGAAACGATATGCGCATGCTTGTTTCAGATATGGCAGGGCGCGCATCTATCGAGCTCAAGTCACAAGAACTTGGCGTTGATCTTGGGGGCGACCGCGAATTGATTACTCGTATCGTCGAACGAGTGAAAGAGATGGAATCACGAGGATTTACATTTGAAGCCGCAGATGCCTCATTTGAACTCTTGCTCCTTGAAGAATCAACTGGCAAGCGTCCATCATTTTTTACAATTGATCACTGGCTCACAACAACTGAACATGATGTAGATGGCACCATTATTACCAAGGCTGAGGTCACAGTTACCGCGCAAGGCAGAGAGATCACATGCTCTGGCGCAGGAAATGGTCCTGTTAATGCATTCGATACTGCGCTTCGTGTTGGTCTTAACGAGCTTTATCCGCAAATCTCGACTCTAGAACTCACCGATTACAAAGTTCGCATCCTTGAAGGGCGCCTCGGCACAGGGGCAATTACTCGTGTGTTGATTGAAACTTCAGATGGCAAGGGCGAGTGGAACACAGTCGGCGTGCATGAAAACGTGATTGCAGCTTCGGCCATGGCCCTTGAAGATGCGCTTACCTTCGGCTTACTGCGTCAAGGACTTAAGCCCTAGTAGCCTTACCTTCATGGCAACCTTTGATGATTTACGCGATGCGTACTCTCATCACTTGAGCGCCGAAAAGAATCTCTCTAGTCACACCGTTCGGGCATATATCGGCGATCTCGATTCGCTCATTGATCACCTTGTTCGCAATGGAGTTGATACTCCTTCTGAGATGACCCTTGCTCACATTCGTTCATGGCTAGCAACTCAACAAGTTCGTGGGGGAGCGCGCACCACAATGTCCAGACGTGCTGTTTCTGTTCGCCTCTTCACCAAGTGGGCAGCAAAACGTGGACATATCGCCGTTGATATCGGTGCAACGCTTGCAACACCAAAACCACATCGCGCACTTCCTGGAGTTTTGACTCAAAGCGATGCCGTAACTGCTATTGATTCGATGGCAACGCGAGCAGCTGAGTTTGATACACCAACCTCAGTTCGGGATGTGGCGATTATTGAGTTGCTCTATGCAACAGGTGCCCGAGTATCTGAAGTATGCGGACTTGATCTTGAAGATTTGGACTTTTCGCGCAACACGATTCGCGTGCTAGGTAAAGGAAATAAAGAGCGGGTGATTCCTATGGGGACACCTGCTGTAAGAGCTCTGAATGCCTATATCAACGAGGCCCGCACTCTTCTCGCCAACGAGAAATCTGCTCGTGCACTCTTCCTAGGTGCGCGCGGAAAACGCATCGATCAACGTGCAGTTCGAACTATTGTTTATGAGGCCTTATCCGCTCTTGAAGGAGTAGAACGAATGGGCCCACATGCCTTGCGCCACTCTGCTGCTACCCATTTATTGGAAGGTGGTGCAGACCTGCGCACCGTTCAAGAGATTCTTGGCCATTCATCCCTTGCAACAACTCAGATCTATACCCATGTATCGACCGATCGCCTCCGCCAAGCCTTTAAACAGGCTCATCCTCGGGCCTAAATTCCGCATAACCCCTGGTCAAAAGCACCCGCCACGCTCAGATAGACTTCCCCCTGCACAGCTCGCAAGATCTGTGACATCTCAGCGTTCTTCTCTTGAACTGCCTGGCGGGGAAAGAGAGCCACTTCGGTCTATCTACGGATAGTCGGCGTTGTGAACGCGACGGGCCTAACA
>CAZXVL010000060.1:0-6694 GCA_964644425.1 uncultured Candidatus Planktophila sp. | reverse complement strand
AGCTCATTGGCTGCACCGCCTATCTGGAAGATGGAAGCGAATTCGGGGTCGTTTCTGACGTTCTCAACCTGCCAGGCCAAGATGTACTTGCAATCAAGACAGCTACCGGTGAGGCGATGATCCCCTTCGTTCATCAACTCGTTCCAACAGTTGATGTTCGAAGTAAGAAGATGACAGTTATTCCTCCAGTGATCTCGGGTGACATCCAATGAAGATCGATGTCATCTCGATATTTCCAGAATATCTCTCTCCATTAAATCTCTCGCTATTAGGTAAGGCTCAGAGCTCGGGCTTAGTTGAGATCAATGTCCACAATCTCCGTGATCATGCAGTTGGAATTCACGGCTCTGTCGATGACACTCCCTATGGAGGCGGGGCAGGAATGGTCATGTCACCTGAGGTCTGGGGTAAAGCGCTAGATCCATTGATGGCAGATGACACAGATCTGATTATCTTGACCCCTGCCGGTAAGAGATTTACTCAGCCTATTGCGCAAGATTTTTCGTCGAAGTCACACTTGATTTTTGCTTGCGGTCGATATGAAGGAATTGATGATCGTATTCGTCAGCACTACTCGCAAAAAGAGTATGCATCTCGCAATATCAAGGTTCACGAGTACTCCATCGGCGATTACGTATTAGGCGGTGGGGAAGTAGCTTCCATGGTGATGATTGAAGCAATTACTCGTTTGATCCCTGGTGTTCTTGGTAATCCGCAATCACTTGCAGAAGAGTCACATAACAGTGAGGGATATCTTGAATATCCTAATTTCACAAAACCTTCAGAATGGCGTGGTATCCCAGTACCTGAGATTCTACTCAGCGGTAATCATGCAGCTATTGCTCAGTGGCGAGAGACACAAGCAATTGAGCGCGCAAAGAAGAATAGATAACTCGTGAGTAATAGCGTGACCACCATAGGGTTGCGCACATGAGCGAAGAATCAGCAAAGATCCAATCTCGCCTTATTCGCGATCTTGAACCTGTTGTCGCTGTAGAGCTTGAACGACACCTTAAGGTTCAAAAGAATTGGTACCCGCACGAGTATGTTCCATGGTCACAAGGGCGCACATTTGCAGGTCCACTCAATGGCGATGCGTGGGATGCTAAAGATACAAAGCTGACATCGATTGCTCAGGATTCACTCGTTCTTAACTTGATGACTGAAGATAACTTACCGAGCTATCACACTGAAATCGTTATCTCGATGGGCCGTGATGGCGCATGGGGAACATGGATCGACCGTTGGACCGCTGAAGAAGGACGTCACTCCATTGTGATCCGTGACTATCTCATGGCAGCTCGCGAGGTAGATCCCTATCAACTCGAAGATCTTCGCATGGCGCACATGTCACTGGGATATGAGACTCCTTATGAGAATGACATGTTGCATACGATTGCTTATGTCACCTTCCAAGAATTGGCTACACGTATCTCCCATCGCAATACAGGAAAGATTGCCAATGACGATATTGTCGAAGGCATGATGCAACGCATCTCTCTTGATGAAAATCTCCACATGCTCTTCTATCGAAATACAATTGCAGCCGCCCTCGAACTCGAACCTAATGCTGCGATGCGTGCCATTACAGATGTTGTTACAAACTTTGCAATGCCTGGGGCAAATATGCCCGGCTTTGGCCGTAAGGCCGTTCAGATTGCTCTGGCTGGAATTTATGATCTGGGACAGCATGTTGATGAAGTCATCTGGCCAGTCCTTCGTGCCTGGAAGATCTTTGAACGCAATGACCTGTCCGGAGATGGTCTTAAAGCTCGCGATGAACTCGCTACATTTCTCGAAAAAGTTTCAGCCGAGGCGGCCCTCTTTGACGATAAGCGAGAGGTTCACTTCGAGCGGCAGATTGCTCGCGGTATAGAGCCCATTCGCATCCTGAAGTAACTCTCACCTAAGATAGGCGCCATGGCGCGCACATATCTGGTTGAGACTTACGGCTGTCAGATGAACGTGCACGATTCTGAGCGCATCGCTGGACTATTAGATGCTGCAGGCCATATTCCCGTTACCCCAGGTGAACAAGCAGATATCGTCGTCTTTAACACCTGCGCTGTTCGCGAAAACGCAGATAACAAGCTCTATGGAAATCTCAGCTTCCTAGCGCCCATCAAGAAGGAGAACCCCTCACTTCAGATTGCCGTGGGAGGTTGTTTAGCGCAGAAAGATCAGGCGACTATTCTCAAGAAAGCACCGTATGTGGATGTTGTCTTTGGTACGCATAATGTTGGCTCTCTGCCAGTTCTGCTTGAGCGTGCGCGAATTGAGGAAGAGTCTCAGATAGAGATTCTTGAAGCTCTCGAGCATTTCCCATCCACATTGCCTGCACGCAGATTCTCCGCTTTCTCATCATGGGTTTCGATCTCGGTCGGATGTAATAACACCTGTACTTTTTGCATCGTCCCCTCCCTACGAGGAGTTGAGAAAGATCGCTCTCGTGAAGACATTCTTGCCGAAGTTCGCGCCCTCGTTGCCCAAGGTGTTATTGAGATTACCCTCCTTGGACAGAATGTAAATGCTTACGGTGTGGAATTTGGCGAGAAGGGCGCATTTGCTTCACTCCTACGAGATGTTGGCGCAATAGAGGGTCTTGAGCGCATTCGATTTATGTCACCACATCCACGCGATTTCACCGACGATGTCATTGAAGTGATGGCTAGTACTCCCAATGTGATGCCGCATCTTCATATGCCGCTTCAATCTGGCTCTGATTTAATTCTTCAATCAATGAGGCGCTCCTATCGCAGCGAGAAGTATCTAGGGATCCTCGACCGTGTTCGTTCAGCGATGCCACACGCAATGATTACGACAGATATCATCGTGGGTTTCCCCGGCGAGACCGAGGAAGATTTTCAGGCAACGATGGATTTGGCCGAACGTGCAGAGTTTGCTGCTGCCTATACATACAAGTATTCAATTCGCCCGGGCACACCGGCTGCACAGATGCCTAATCAAGTTGATGAAGCAATTGTGGGTGAGCGATATACGCGTCTTCATGAGCACTTGCAGAAAATTTCTCTTAAGGTCAATGAGGGAGCAGTCGGAACCACAGCACGCGTGATGGTCAATGAAGTAGAGGGTCGTCGTGATGGTGATCGCGGTCGAATAACCGGACGTTCTAAAGACTTTAGATTGGTGCACTTTGAAACAATTGAGGGAGTGCGCCCCGGCGATTTTGTCGAAGTTCTTATCACTGAAGCATCTGCGCACTACTTGATTGGTAAGGCGCTGAGCGTCACGGCCACCCGTGGAGGCGATGCCCATGCTGCGCGTAACGCCGCTCCTACTCCAACTCCTACGATGCTTGGAATCCCAACGGTCAAGAGATAAGAATGTCGGCACCTCTGGTCATAATCTGCGGAGCTACCGCAACAGGAAAGAGTGATCTCGCCCTTGACCTTGCTCAATCGATTGATGGAGAGATCATCAATGCAGATTCAATGCAGCTCTATCGCGGGATGGATATAGGGACAGCGAAATTAACTCAGGAAGAGCGAAGAGGAATTCCTCACCACCTTCTAGATATTCTCGATGTCACAGAAAGTGCCTCTGTTGCTGATTACCAAACACGTGCACGAGCTGCAATTGATGAGATAAGAGCAAAAGGCAAAGCGGCGATTATCGTCGGAGGCACCGGTCTATACATCAAGTCAATTATCGATGAGATGAATTTTCCGGAGACTGATCCGAAGATTCGTGCACGACTTGAATCTGAAGCTGATTCATTGGGAACGGCTGCTCTTTACTCACGCCTGCAAGATCTAGATCCAGAGGCAGCTGCAGCTATTGAGCCAGCAAATACTCGCCGAATCGTGCGAGCTCTTGAGGTGATTGAGTCCACGGGGGAGCCGTACTCTGCAAATCTTCCGAGTGATACAAGTCTTCTCTATCCCGATGCTCATCACTTTGGTTTATCTATGGCTCGTAGCGCCCTTGCCCCTCGCATTGAACGTCGTGTCGATTTGATGTGGGAGAAAGGCCTGATTGATGAGGTGGAAGATCTCATCGGTAAAGGCTTGCTCGAGGGAGTCACCGCGCAACGTGCTATCGGCTATGCCCAAGTAATTGCCATGCGCGCAGGAGAAATCAACAGTGAACAGGCTCGTGAGTCGACAAAAGTCGCCACTCGACAATATGTTCGCCGTCAAGAGACCTGGTTTAAGCGCGATTCGCGGATTCTGTGGATTGATAGCCAAGAACCAGCTCTCGAAATAATCCGCCAAGCGATAAACTCATAACAGTATGCATCGCACTATTACTGCCACTTATGGCCACGGTACACATAATGACTTTCTCATCTTCTTCGACCCTGAAGATCAATTAACCTTCCCACCAGGTGTGATTTCATCTATCTGTGATCGTTCTACGGGGATAGGCGCAGATGGTGTTATCCGCATCGTGAAAAGTGATGGTCGTTGGTTTATGGATTATCGCAATGCTGATGGTTCAATCGCTGAGATGTGCGGAAATGGCATTCGAGTTATGGCGCGTTACCTCGTGGCTAAGGGTCATCAACGCGAGGGCATATTTGCCATTGATACACGTGCAGGAATCAAACATCTTCGCGTACCGGCCACAGATGATATTTCGGTCAATATGGGCAAGGTATATGACGAAGCAGAGGAAGTCTCTGCTCTAGCCAATGGTGTGAGCTACTCAGGATTTAACATCAATGTCGGAAACCCACATGCAGTCGTTTTCACCGATGATCTCTCGACACTGGGCTCTCTTGAAACCGCCCCTGTTGTGTCGCCTGAGGCATCATATCCAGAGGGCGTTAATGTTGAGTTCGTCGAGTTACTTCCTGACAATGAAGCGAAGATGCGTGTACACGAACGTGGCTCAGGTGAAACTCAATCCTGTGGCACAGGAACGTGCGCGGTCGCACTGGCTGCAACAATGAAGAGCGGGGGATCACTGCCAGCCCGCTGGACTATCTATCCTCCTGGTGGTCGACTTGTCGTAGATATTGACGGCCACTCCAATGCAACTCTTACTGGACCAGCAGAATTGATTGAAGATCACGATCTCACCTCTTACTTCGAAGCAGCGCATTAATGACACCTCAGGAAGATGGTTACGACAAGCTCTTTGAAGATCTCTTACGGGAGAGCGCCCGAGCAGCAGCTGATTTCGATGCCGAAGAGATAGATGAGGTCGAATCTCAGCAAGATTTATCCGATCGTCACGCCCTTCGTCGCGTCAAGGGATTTTCAACTGAGCTTCAAGATATCTCCGAGGCAGAGTATCGACAGCTTCAATTAGAGCGCGTTGTTTTAGTGGGTGTCTGGACTGAAGGCAGCGCGGAGATGGCTGAAAACTCTTTAGAAGAGCTTAAAGCTCTGGCAGAGACTGCAGGATCTGAAGTTCTCGATGGTCTTATTCAGCGACGCGATAAGCCAGATCCATCTACATATATCGGTTCAGGAAAAGTTGAAGAGCTCCGTGCAATTGTGCGCGGAACAGGAGCTGACACAGTTATCTGTGATGGAGAGCTTTCACCGTCACAATTGCGCACACTAGAAGATAAGTTAAAGGTGAAGGTCGTAGATCGCACTGCTTTGATTCTTGACATCTTTGCTCAGCACGCCAAATCACGAGAAGGAAAGGCACAGGTGGAGCTTGCTCAAATCGCCTACCTTCTCCCACGACTTCGTGGATGGGGAGATTCGCTTTCGCGCCAGGTAGGTGGACGTGCAGCAGGTGGTGCTGGTATCGGTGGACGCGGTCCAGGTGAGACTAAGATTGAGACTGATCGTCGTCGTATCCGCGACAAGATGGCGAAACTTCGCCGTGAGATTTCTGAGATGAAAGTCTCTCGTGATACTAAGCGACAAGAGAGACGTCGACACAATATTCCATCTGTAGCTATTGCGGGATATACCAACGCTGGAAAATCTTCACTTCTCAATACATTAACTGGTGCTGGAGTTCTAGTACAGAACGCACTCTTTGCAACACTTGACCCCACAGTTCGCAAGGCGACTACCGTTGATGGTCGTGTCTACACACTCTCTGACACCGTGGGATTTGTTCGCCACCTCCCACATCAGTTAATTGATGCCTTTAAGTCAACTCTTGAAGAAGTCTCTGGTGCTGATTTGATTGTCCATGTAGTCGATGGCTCACATCCTGATCCTTTCGAGCAGCTGCGTGCGGTTCGTGAAGTTATCAGCGAGATTGGCGGGGGAGATATCCCCGAAATCATCGCCATCAATAAGGCAGATATTGCAAAACCTGAGTTAATGATGGAACTTTTGCGACGTGAACCTCAGAGCTATGCAATTTCAGTCAAGAGTGGTTTTGGAATTGAAGGTCTGATCCACGCCATTGAGAAGTCTCTTCCACACCCTGGTATTGAAATTGATACGGTCATTCCCTACGATCGAGGAGATCTCGTCCATGCAATCCATGAATCCGGTGAGATCCATCTCGAAGAGCACCTGGCGGAAGGAACTCATATCAAGGGCTTTGTAGATGCCTCCCTGGCACAGTCGATATCTGATGCAGTTGCCAATATGGGCAAGGGTCGGGAATAAAGCCGACACGCCGAGCGTTAAATCCAGCATAGGTAGCAAATATGCGCGACTATTCGCGCACGGGCAAAAGGCCCAGATAGCGATATCTATGAAGGAGAGGTGAGATCAGTGGCAACAGATTACGACACACCCCGTAAGACCGA
>CAZXVL010000059.1:0-6729 GCA_964644425.1 uncultured Candidatus Planktophila sp. | reverse complement strand
TTGATGCCTCTTCTACAGTGATAACGCCATCTTTGCCGACCTTATCCATCGCCTCTGCGATGAGATCGCCAATTGCACGATCTTGAGCAGAGATAGTTGCAACATCTGCAATCTCTGCCTTGTCTGCAACAACAGATGCGTTTTCGCGAAGGCGAGCTGAAACTGCAGCAACGGCCTTCTCGATACCGATCTTAAGATCCATTGGCTGTGCACCAGCTGCAAGGTTGCGAAGACCTTCTTTGACCATAGCTTGTGCTAGAACTGTCGCTGTCGTTGTTCCATCACCTGCAACATCGTTTGTCTTTGTTGCAACTTCCTTAACAAGTTGTGCGCCCATATTCTCGACTGGGTCAGAGAGTTCGATCTCCTTAGCAATAGTGACACCATCATTTGTGATCAGTGGTGCACCAAAATTACGTGAGATAACGACGTTACGTCCCTTAGGGCCGAGCGTTACCTTAACTGTGTCAGCGAGGATATTGACTCCGCGCTCCATTGAACGACGAGCTTGCTCGTCAAATTCGAGCATCTTTCCCATAAGAGTCTTAACCCTTACTTCTCGACGATTGCGAGAATGTCGCGAGCAGAAAGCACGAGAAGGTCGTCAGAACCTGACTTCACTTCTGTTCCTCCATACTTGCTGTAAAGAACAACATCGCCAACCTTGACATCCATTGGAACGCGAACGCCATCATCAAAGCGGCCTGGGCCTACTGCGACGACAGTTCCTTCCTGTGGCTTCTCTTTAGCTGTATCAGGGATAACAAGACCTGAAGCTGTAGTTGTCTCTGCCTCATTCGCCTTAACGACGATGCGATCTTCTAGTGGCCGTAGTGCCATGGTGTATCTCCTTCGTAAATGAGTTCTCTTTAAATCAATCTAGGGGAACTGCCGAATTAGCAGTGTCGACCCGAGAGTGCTAACGCCAAGCCTAGGGGTGCTTATTCCCGGCAGCAAATCGGCTTAAGCCAGGCTCACGCTCTCAACAGGCAGGCTCGAATGGGCATCAAAGGCGCCTGCAGTCGCATCTCTACCCGCTGCCGCCATCAGCGCTCCCAATGAGGCGACCATCGCCCCATTGTCGGTGCACAGGGCCGGGGCTGGGATTCGAAGTTGGATTCCAGCGGCTGCACTGCGTTCGGTTGCGACATGGCGCAACCTCGAATTAGCCGCAACTCCCCCTGCTATCACCAGAGAATCAATACCGGAGGACTTACAGGCAGCCAGGGCCTTCAGGAGCAAGACATCGACAACTGCCTCTTGAAACGATGCCGCCACATCTGCACGAACGTGTGACGGGGTAGCTTCGATATATCGAGCTACCGCAGTCTTTAGTCCTGAAAATGAGAAATCGTAAGGACGTGTAGCCCAATCATGAGATGTAGTTAATCCTCGCGGAAAATCAATTGCTGATGAGTTGCCACTGCGAGCTTCGAGATCGATTGCAGGACCACCAGGAAAACCAAGATCAAGAATTCGCGCGATCTTATCGAATGCCTCACCAGCTGCATCATCCATCGTTGCACCTAACTTGGCAACAGATTTCGTGATGTCATCGACTTGTAAGAGAGATGAGTGTCCGCCACTAACAAGGAGTGCGATTGTGGGTTCGATAGGAAGATCGTGGGTCAGATAATCAACGGAGATATGAGCTGCCAAGTGATTAACTCCATACAACGGAATCCCAAGACCTTGTGCAAGACCTGCAGCCGATGATGTTCCAACTAGAAGTGCACCGACTAAGCCAGGACCTGCAGTCACCGAAATTGCATCGAGATCTCTAAGTGAAACCTTTGCCTCTTTTAGCGCTCGATTGATACTTGGAATCATCGCCTCTAGATGAGCACGAGATGCGATTTCAGGAACAACGCCACCAAAGCGCGCATGTTCTTCGACACTCGATGCGATTTCATTAGCAAGGAGAGTGCGCCCGCGGACAAGGCCAACCGCCGTCTCATCACATGAGGTCTCAATACCTAATACAAGAGGCTCGCTCATGAGAGCTCCTTTCGCATTACCTGGGCATCCAGGCCTGGACCGAAGTAATCCATGCGAATAGAGATCTTCTGATAACCCAGTGATTGGTATAGAGCGATTGCTGCAGCGTTATCGACCTTCACCTCAAGCATCATCGCACTCGCACTTCGATCGCGACACCACTGCTCCATCTGAGCGATGAACTCTCGAGCAATGCCCTGGCCTCGATGGCTCTCAATTACACCTACTGTCAAGATATCTGCCTCTATTTGGGCACCCGGTGCAAAGCAGCCTGCATAACCAACAATTTCATTCTCATCTTCTGCCAGTACAAAAAATCGTGTTGCAGGAATGCCTGCAAACTCCTCTTTAAATTGTGCGCTACTCCATGGCGAATATGGAAAGAGCTCTCTATCTAGTGAGACAAGGGTAGGAATATCAAGTGCAATCGGTTGGCGGTAGGAAATCATGATCGCTCCGCCGTTGGTACCGCATCAGGTCGGCGCAGATAGAAAGGCTCAGCAAAATTATCGCGCGCAGCTAAAGAGACCATAGCTTGTGGTGATGGATAGAGATCAATAATGTAATCGCTGACTTCAGCAGGAGCGCTCACATGAGGGCCATCAACACGAGAGCCACCTTTATAGCGTGCCCAATAAATTTCTTTACGGCGTGCATCTATGGCAACTGTGTACTCATCACGGTCGACAACGATTGCATCGAGTGAGCAGATACCGATGACTGGAATATTGCGAGCCAGTGCAAATGAACGAGCAAAAGAAATACCCACTCGAAGGCCAGTAAAAGGTCCCGGACCCATTCCGACTACTACTTGATCGGGTAGCGGGGCGAGCTTGAGTGCTTGTGCAACGAGGTCACTGACAGCGCGACCATGATCTGTTGCACCACTATGTGATTGATGAAAGAGAATCGAATCCCCATCGAGCAGACCCACGATGGTCTGCGATGTAGAGGTATCAATGGTCAATGAGATCGTCATATCTTCAGCCCTTCCCATCGGGGGCCGATTCCAGTAATGCTCACGATACGAATTTCTTCGCTGCGATCAATTTCAATCTCAAGGCGCTCATCTGAAAGGCGTGCAGACTCCTGCCCTCCCCACTCGATCACTGTCACAGACTCTTCTCGCGGTGAATCAATATCTAAATCATCGAGGTAGAGAGAGGCTTTACCAGCCTCAAGGAGTCGATAGACGTCGACATGAATCAGCGGCAGTGGCGCTGGATGAATACGCGATATGACAAAGGTGGGTGATGTGACATCGTAGATTCCAAGTGCTTCAGCGATGCCTTGTACAAGAACGGTCTTTCCCGCCCCGAGTGGGCCATTGAGCAAGATGAGATCTCCTGGCTTACAGAGTCCACCAATCTTTCGACCAAGGGCTGCCATCTCTTCGGGGCTGGCTACTTGGACGGTGCTCATAGGGATAAGGGTAACTAATAGAAGAAGGGCCTACGCACCAGGTGCGTAGGCCCTTCGACTGTAAGGGTTACTTAATTACTGCGGATTCCTAGATTAGTTTCCGTAGTACTTAAGAAGAGGTACGAAGTAATTTGGATCTACCAAGAGACCCTTTGACTTACGTACTTCGCGCATTGCTGCAGCATCCCAGGTGATCTTTCCTGTGTTTGCAGCAGAGACCAAGAAGTTAGCAACTGTGTTGTAGTTCGCTGTTGTGAACTTACAGTGTCCTGTTCCTGGTGTGTATGTCTTTGGTTGTGGTGAGCCAGCTGCAGAGTAAGTAGTCCACTTTGCAGGTGTGACAGACCAGATCGACAAGAGCTTCTTGTTAGGAGCTCTATATGTTCCGTTTCCGCCAGCAGCAACGCGTGCTGCTTCCTTCTCTGCCGCATACTGCTCAACATAGAGATCAACGATGCGCTGTTGTGCGCCTGCAGGTGTAATTGGATCTGCAACACCTGTCATCATGATTGTTGGTACGTTGATCTTGCCTGTTGTAGCACCAAGCTTATTGAGCTTAGCTACAGCATCGGCACTGGCAGTAAAGCGTGGAGCTGCCTGGAGAACACCAAGCATTGCCTCAATCGCTGTATTGCCTGATAGTCCAAGGTTGTAGATCACAGCTGAATCTGCAACACGTGCTGAGTAATCAGTCTTTGTGTTATCAAATACAGCGCCACCTACCTGTGACTCAACATCATGAAGTGCGAGAACTGCTAGCGCACCAGCATTTGCACCGTTTTCAAGCACTGCGAGTGCAGGAAGGATTGCAGCTGGGTATGCAAGCTTGAGTGAAGCACCCAAGTTCTCTGGACCTGTGAGTGAGTCAAAGCTTGTTGACTGTGTTGGGATTCCAGCAGCAAGACCTAGAAGCAAGAGTGCGCTTCGAGCTGGAATACCTGCAGCACCGAGTGCCTTACCTGCAGGAGATGATGTTGAAGGCCATGAGTTGGCAGCCACTGGCTCGCCAATCTTTGCCTGCAACTCACCGATTACAGTGAAGAACAACTTCAGATCTGTCATTGCTTCGACATAACCTGCGGCTCCAGCTGAGTAGTTTCCACCCTTAATTGCAGGGTTGAAGAAGACCTTCGCACCCCAGAGGAAATCTCCAGCCATTGTGAGCTCTGCAGCTACGTTATCTGCCATACACAATGGAGCTGCTGCTGAGATGAGGTTTGGATACTTCTCTGCAAGTGTCTGAGTGATGATTCCACCAAGTGACTGTCCCCATGCGACAACCTTCTTAGTTGCTGGGAACTGCTTCTTGAAAGCCTCAATAAGCTCAACGTTAGTTGCTACTGCTGCATCGAGGTTCCATCCCTGACGAGAGAAACCTGAACCCATCAGTGCATAACCCTGGCTCAATAGATACTGAGTTGGAGCCATGTTCTTATCAGACTGTCCTGGAGCAGTCTCAGGAGTATTGGTAACTGTGTAGCCACCATAACCTGGGATTCCTACTGGAACAGCAACGTTTGGACGATATCCATGTGAGTAGAGAAGTACAGTTCCATTGAAGTTCGCTGGAACCTGCATAGCGAAAGGCGCACCATCTGATGTTGTGCCTCCACATGACTGAACTCCTGCAACCGCAGGACCGCAGAGCGGGCCTGTTGCGTTTGCTTGTGCAGGAACAGCTGAGACTGTTGAAGCTACAAGTGCTGCAGCTCCAATCAGTGTGAGTAGACGTGACTTATGAGTGATTCTCATTAGTTAGGTAGTCCTTTCGCTGGCATAGCTGGACGCTTGTATGTTGACTTAACAACTGCACCGGTACCAGAGTCTGTTGTGTAGAGGGTGTACTTTCCGCCATCTGGCCTTAGTGCACCTGTTGGTGTGTACTTACCGAACCAGTAACCGTTGTAACCGACGCGGCTTGTTGATGAGTAGTTCAGTGGCAAGAGTGCAGCTGAAGCAAATGTTGAACCCTTTGAGTTGATCGCAGCCATAAGTGACTTACGTGTTGGGTTCTTGCCTGCTGCCTTGAGAGCCTGAACAGTTACGAATGCTGAGTTCATTCCGACGAGAACGTTATTGTCGAAAGCTGAACCTGGGACTGCCTTTGCATAGATACCTGAGAAGAGTGAAACGTACTCATCTGTTGTATCAGTTGTCGCTGGCAAGAATGATGCACCGACAGCGTTGTATAGAACGCCAGCTGGAACACCTGAAGCTGTAATTGTTGTTGCATCTCCACCGACTGAGCCGAGGATCCACTGTGGTGCGTACTTCATTGCTGCAGCTGTACCGAGACCGGCAGCTGTTGCTGAAGAGACACCGAAGAGGATTACAACATCACAGTTAGCTGCCTTAAGCTTTGTAACCCAACCAGCTGCTGTTGTTGCGCTCTGTGAGCCTGATGCATATCCGACTGTGGTTGCGAACTTCACGCCTGCTTGCTTAAAGCCTGCAAGAGCATCGCTACCGAAGTCATCATCCTGGTAGACAAGACCAATTGTCTTACCAGCAAAATTATCCTTGATGTATTCGCCCATAATCTTTGCTTCCATTACATATGAAGGCAAGAGCGCATAAGTTGTTGGGTACTTCTTCGCATCAGCAAATCCACTGAAGCCTGTGTTCACAAAGAGAACTGGAACGCCACGGCGACCTGGGTTTACTGAAGCAGCAACAGCCTTGTTATTTGCTGTTCCCAATGGAGAAACGAGAGCAAAGACCTTGTCCTTAAGAATCAATTCGTTTGTCTTTGAAACAGCTTGTGTTGGAACATATTGATCATCCTTAACAACGAGAGTGATCTTGCGACCATTTACTCCACCGTTTGCGTTGACATAATCAAAGTAAGCCTTCATTGCACCAGGAACTTTGTTGTATCCAGGTGAGGCTGCGCCTGTCATTGGAATCGTGATTCCGAGTTTGATCTCTGTTGCGCTAACACCGACCTCAGCCTTAGGTGTAAACGCTTGTGCAGGTACTGCCGCAACAGACATTGCAGATACTGCGAGCATCGCACTAGCTGTTACCAGCTTTCGACGATTAAATGCTTTCATCTCTTTCCTTCCATTAAGGGCCCTTACGGGATGTTAGAGACTCTGCACCTTCTTCTTAGATCGCATCTGCTCAACAGGACCGTTTGGTACAAAGATCACGGTCACAATCAATAAGGCGCTCACTATGAGTGCAGGTAAATTGTCAGCAACCTCAGCAGATGCGCCCACTCGATCTACGATCGTATGGACGATTTCTGGGATTGCCACCAGAGTCACCGCGCCAATCATGACGCCTCCGAGGGTAGTTACGCCAGAG